>JALURZ010000127.1:0-6610 GCA_027058735.1 Hyphomicrobiales bacterium
GAGTAGGAATAGTGATAATACCCGCCGCCATTGGCGCAGCTGCCCATGGAGATCACATAGCGCGGTTCGGGCATCTGGTCGTAAACCTTGCGCAGCGCCGGCGCCATCTTGTTGGTGAGTGTGCCCGCCACGATCATGACATCAGACTGGCGCGGCGAGGCACGCGGCGCAAAGCCAAATCGCTCCACATCATAGCGCGGCATGGAGGCCTGCATCATCTCAACCGCGCAACAGGCCAGCCCGAAGGTCATCCACATCAACGAGCCCGTCCGCGCCCAGTTGATCAGATCGTCGCTGGAGGTGACAAGAAACCCCTTGTCGGCGAGTTCGTCGGACAGTCCACCCAGATAGACATCCTTTGGTCCCGGCATTCCCGCCGCCGTCAATCCACCCGCCCCGGCGCCGCTGCCTAGTCCCATTCCAGAGCCCCTTTGCGCCACTCATAGGCATAGCCCACGGTCAGGATCACAAGAAAGACCATCATCGACCAGAACCCCAGAAGTCCGATATCATTCAGCGCGATCGCCCAGGGAAAAAGAAAAGCCACCTCGAGATCGAAGATGATGAAAAGAATGGCCACCAGATAGAAGCGCACGTCGAATTTCATGCGCGCATCGTCAAACGGATCGAAGCCGCATTCATAGGTCGAGACTTTCTCGCCGTCCGGATTGCGCACCGCGATGATGATGGCGGAGGCCATCAGTGCCATGCCGATTGCCAGTGCGACGCCAATGAAAATGACGACCGGGAGATAGTCGAACAGCAGGTCTTGCATCGTTCCCCACCTGGCTTCCGGGTTCGCGAGTCCCCATGTTCAGGCCGGAATTTCGCGCGTGAAGCGAACATTCACCAGGAAAAACCTGACACAATTGTGTTAGCCTACGTTCATGCGGGGCGCAAGCCAAAACGGCGGGCGGGAATCCGCCCCCCCACAGCCTGTTCCCGGCACGGCCCCAAAGCCCCGCGCGCGCCGGCGCAACGGCGTTTCACCGGGGCGCAGGAGCGGGAAAATGACGAATTCGGCGTTTCGGAAAGCAGGACTTTTGGCACATCGGCCGCTTCAGATCGCCGCGCTGTGCGCGGCCCTTTTCGTGCTCACCGCCACGCCCCTGCCCGCGGAGCCGGCCAAGGTTTTGAGCTTTTCCCACTTTCTCTTTCCAGGCGAGGGGCTTGAGCGGAAGGTGTTTCAGCGCTTCGCCAGCGAGGTTGCGCGATTGTCGGGCAACCGGCTCACACTCGACATCGCCGGGCGCGGGCCCGCGGGTAAGGACCCGGCAAAACAGTTCGCCAGCGTCGTCAGCGGCGAGAGCGATATCGCGTTCGGTCTGCCGGGTTTCACTCCGGCGCAGTTTCCCCGCACCCTTCTCATGTCGGCGCCGGGCCTGTTTGAGGATGCCCGTTCCGGCACGCGCAAGATCTGGGAGCGGATGCCCCTGATCGCGAAGGACTTCGAGCGGGTCAAGCTGCTGGCCATGTGGATCAACGATCCCCCGATTCTGGTCACCAGAACCCGCCCCGTCCGGCGATTTGCCGATATCGCGGGCCTGAAAATCCTGACAAGCGACGAAGGCCTGGCCCGTATCGTGACGGCCTGGGGCGCCGTTCCGGTGCGTCTGCCGGCAGGCCAGGCCAACGCGGCGCTGGCGTCGGGCCGGGCCGATGGCGCGCTGGTCGCCAGTTCCATCATCCGGCGCGCCAAACTGTTTCAGGTTGCCCGCTACTTCACGCTGAACATGCCCGGCCCGGCGACGGTGTTCTACATCGTGATCAACCGGAAGGCCTGGAACGCGCTTTCCGGCGAGGAGCAGGGCTGGATGACGTCGGCAAGCGGCCCTGGCCTCAGCCGCGAGGCGGCCCTTGTGCTGAAGAGCGCGTCGTTGATGGGGCTCGATACGCTGGCACGCACGGATGCCGAAGAGATCCTGCTGCCCGATGAGGAAATCGTCCGGTTTCAGGCGGCCAACGAGACGGTCATGAAGCCGCTTATCGCGGAATTGAGAAAATCCGATATCGACGCGGCGAAAATCCTCGCGCCCTTCATCGCCCTGCGTGCGGGAACACGCCGCACGCCATCGGCGCAATGAACTGCGCGATGAACTCTGTTTGCTGCGGAAATATGGCGGGAGTGACGGGACTCGAACCCGCGGCCTCTGGCGTGACAGGCCAGCGCTCTAACCAACTGAGCTACACCCCCGTTTGAACGGCAACGCGGCCCCGCATGTCCTGCGCGTCATGTAGGCTGGGCACCGCTCGCAAGTCAAGCGCCGCGCGGCTTCCGCGCCACGAAAAAGCGCCCCTGTCCAGGGGCGCCCTTGATTTCGCACGATCTCCGCCGCCGCGCCGTCAGCCGGGATAGCCGTTCCGGCGCGCGTTTTCCTTGCAGTCCGCGGCGCCGGAATATCCCTCGCACGACGCGCCAACGATTTCCTTGTTGGCCGCCCGGCGGCGCCAGCGGTATTCGCCGCGCTTGTCGCGGTAGAAATCCCAGCTGTCCGAGCCGCCCTTGCCGCCCGGATTGCCATTATAGCCGTGACGTTCGGCATTCTCCGTACACGGACCTCTGCTGGAATAGCCTTCAGTCGCCGCGCCGACAATCTTGCCGTTCGAGGCTTTTCTGCGCCAGCGATGCTCACCACGCTTGTCCTTGTAGAATTCCCACTTGTCGTTTTCGCCGGCCATCTCGTTTTCTCCCTTGAAGGTGCCAGAAGTAAAATTCCTCAAATTCCGCTACACAACACACCGCTCGGTTTTCATCGTGCCCAATTCGCGACAGCCAATCAACCGCCGCCTGTGAATTTCGCCGCACATGCCCGCAGCGTGACTGCGCCGGTGGTGGGCGGTGACAGGCTCGAACTGCCGACATCCACGGTGTAAACGTGGCGCTCTACCAACTGAGCTAACCGCCCCCGCCTCCGGCACGCGGACCCAATCGCCGGGGTTCATGACCTAGAGCGTGTCTTTGTTGCAAGAAGAATGGCCTGCCGGCAGACGCGCCCGGCAGGCCAAAACTCGAACCCGGCTCCGGCGCGGGCCAAACTCCGTCATCTCACGCGATCAGCCGTTGACCGCTTCCTTGAACACCTTGCCGGCCTTGAATTTCGGGTTTTTGCTGGCCGGGATCTGGATGGATTCGCCGGTGCGCGGATTGCGCCCGATGCTGGCATTGCGGTGGGTTACCGAAAAGGTCCCGAACCCCACGAGGCGCACATCGTCGCCCTGCCTTAATGCCTTCATGATGTTGTCCAGCGTCGCCTCGACCGCTTCGCCGGCCGCACCCTTGGTCAACTTCGCATCGTTGGCCACCTGGGCAATCAAATCGTTTTTGTTCACAGGTCTTCTCCTTATCGCTTGTTTAAGCTTTTGATTCGTCATTCGAAACTCCGTGCACCCATGCTCAATAAAAATTTGGCGGAAAAGCAAGGCTTTTGTGGCGATTTTTGGGTTCGTGAAGCCATTTCAAGGACTTGGCCCTGCGAATCCGGAACGAAAAAACGGCCCCCCCGGGACCGCTTTTGTATCGGGCAGGCGAGCCTGCGAATCAATGGGCGGTCACCGCCGGCTTCCCGGACGGGTCGCTGCGCAGGCTGGCGCGGTGCGCTTCCGCCTTCGCCTCGTCCCATTCGATGGCTTCAGGCATGCTCACAAGCACATGCGTGAGAACCTCGTCCATGGCGCCGACCGGGACGATTTCCATACCGCTTTTCACGTTGTCGGGGATCTCGGCGAGATCCTTCGCGTTATCCTCAGGGATAAGAACCTTCTTGATGCCGGCCCGCAGGGCGGCAAGCAGTTTTTCCTTCAGGCCGCCGATCTGCAGGACACGCCCGCGCAGCGTGATTTCGCCGGTCATGGCGACATCCTTGCGCACGGGAATACCGGTCATGACCGAGATGATGGCGACCGCCATGGCGACCCCCGCCGAGGGGCCGTCCTTCGGTGTCGCGCCTTCGGGCACATGCACGTGAATGTCGTTGTGATCGAACATGGGCGGCTCGATACCGAACACAATGGAGCGTGATTTCACGTAGGAATTGGCCGCCGATATGGACTCTTTCATGACATCGCGCAGATTGCCGGTCACGGTCATCTTGCCCTTGCCCGGCACCACCACGCCTTCGATGGTCAGAAGTTCGCCGCCGAATTCGGTCCAGGCAAGTCCGGTGACGACACCCACCTGATCTTCCAGTTCGGCTTCGCCGAGCCGATGCTTCGGCACCCCGGCAAAATCGGACAGATTCTTGAGCGTGACCTTGACCGAGGTCTTCTTGTCCATCACCAGGGTCTTGACCACCTTGCGGCACAGATTGGCGATCTCGCGTTCCAGGTTGCGCACGCCCGCCTCGCGGGTATAGCGCCGGATGATCTCTCGGATCACGGATTCGGGCAGCGAGATTTCCGTCTTCTTGAGGCCGTGGGCCTTGATCTGGTCGGGAATCAGGTGGCGCTTCGCGATCTGGACCTTTTCGTCTTCCGTATAGCCGGCGATGCGGATGATCTCCATGCGGTCCATCAGCGGCGGCGGAATATTGAGCGTGTTGGCGGTCGTCACGAACATGACGCTGGAAAGATCATAGTCGATTTCCAGATAATGGTCGTTGAAGGTGCTGTTTTGTTCGGGATCGAGCACCTCAAGCAGGGCCGAGGAGGGATCGCCGCGAAAATCCGCACCCATCTTGTCGACTTCGTCGAGCAGGAACAGCGGATTCGACTTTTTCACCTTCTTCATCGACTGGATGATCTTGCCGGGCATGGAACCGATATAGGTGCGCCTGTGGCCCCTGATCTCGGCTTCATCGCGCACGCCGCCCAGCGACATGCGGACGAATTCGCGCCCCGTCGCGCGCGCAATGGACTTGCCGAGCGAGGTCTTGCCAACGCCGGGCGGCCCGACGAGGCAGAGGATGGGGCCCTTGAGCTTGTTGGTGCGCTGCTGCACCGCCAGATATTCAACAATACGGTCCTTGACCTTCTCCAGCCCGTAGTGATCGGCATCGAGAACGGCCTGCGCCTTGTGAAGATCCTTCTTGATCCGGCTTCTCACTTTCCAGGGAATGGAAACCAGCCAGTCAAGATAATTGCGCACCACCGTCGCCTCGGCCGACATCGGGCTCATCTGGCGAAGCTTTTTCATTTCGGCGTCCGCCTTTTCGCGCGCCTCCTTGCTCAGCTTCAGTTCCTTGATCTTGTCTTCAAGCTCGCCGAGGTCGTCCTTGCCCTCCTCGCTGTCGCCAAGTTCCTTCTGGATGGCCTTCATCTGCTCGTTGAGATAATACTCGCGCTGGGTCTTCTCCATCTGCCGCTTGACCCGGCTGCGAATGCGCTTTTCGACCTGGAGAACGCCGATTTCACCCTCCATGAAGCCATAGACCTTTTCCAGCCGGCCGCGAACGGTGGGGATCTCCAGCAGTTCCTGCTTCTCCGCGATCTTGATCGCCAGATGCGAGGCAACCGTGTCGGCCAGCTTGGAATAGTCATCGATCTGGGTCACCAAACCCAGAACTTCGGGCGGCACCTTCTTGATGAGCTTCACATAGCTTTCAAACTGCGAAATAACCGAACGGGCCAGCGCTTCGGTTTCCTGGCTGTCGTCGTCCTCCTCGCTCAGGAACTCAACCTGTGCCTCAAACAGTTCCGGATCCTCGGTATAGGACGTGATTCTCGCCCGGTGGGTTCCTTCCACCAGCACCTTGACCGTGTCGTCGGGCAGTTTCAGCAATTGCAGGATGGAGGCAACGGTGCCCACCGAATAAATGTCGCCAGGCGCCGGATCGTCGACGGACGCATCTTTCTGGGCGGCCAGCAGGATCGGCTTGTTCAGCTCGGTCACGCGCTCGAGCGCCTTTATGGATTTGGCCCGGCCGACAAACAGCGGCACGATCATGTGCGGAAAGACGACAATATCGCGCAGCGGCAAAACCGGATAGATCTCTCCATCCTGCGCACTCGCCGGCACTCTTTTCTGGAAATCAGCCATAAATTATCCGTCAGTTCGAATTGCATTCTCGCGCGTCACCGCCCGCCAGCGCTGCACCACGGCCAGCGGCATTCGCGCGCATTCATTCACCGGATCACACCGTATCAGGGAATCAACACCATGACGCGCACGACACCAGATAGGTGGCGATCATTGGCGCGATAGTCAAGTGCGCAACGGCGCGAACGGGGATGATTTCGCACGGCCGGCCGCGCGCCGGCCGGTCAGCCGGCATGGGGAAATCAGGCGCTTGTTTCAACGTCCTCGGCGCGGTCCGCATAGATATGCAGAGGCCTGGCCTGGCCCTCCACGACTTCGGTGCTGATGACAACTTCTTCAACGCCATCGAGGCCGGGAAGCTCATACATGGTATCCAGCAAAATCGACTCCATGATCGAGCGCAGGCCACGCGCGCCGGTCTTGCGGGCGATCGCCTTCTTGGCGATGATCTGCAGCGCGTCCTCGGCGAATGTGAGACGCACGTCCTCCATTTCGAATAAACGCTGATACTGCTTGACCAGCGCGTTTTTCGGAGTCGTCAAAATCTTGACAAGCGCTTCCTCGTCAAGGTCGCCCAGCGTTGCAAGAACGGGCACGCGCCCGACAAATTCGGGGATCAGCCCGAATTTCAAAAGG
>JALURZ010000127.1:6620-10270 GCA_027058735.1 Hyphomicrobiales bacterium
CCGGCTCCACGCCCTTGAGGATTTCGCCGGTGCGCCGCTCATCTTCCGCCTCCACCGTCGCCCCGAAGCCGATCGAGGTGGTATTGCCCCGTTTGCCGATGATTTTTTCAAGACCGGCAAACGCGCCACCGCAGATGAACAGAATGTTGGTCGTGTCAACCTGCAGGAATTCCTGCTGGGGATGCTTGCGCCCGCCTTGCGGCGGAACACTGGCGATCGTGCCTTCCATGATCTTCAGGAGCGCCTGCTGGACACCTTCGCCCGACACATCGCGGGTGATGGAGGGATTGTCCGACTTGCGGCTGATCTTGTCGACTTCGTCAATATAGACAATGCCGCGCTGCGCCCGCTCGACATTGTAGTCGGCGGCCTGCAACAGCTTGAGAATGATATTCTCGACATCCTCACCCACATAGCCCGCCTCGGTCAGCGTGGTGGCGTCCGCCATGGTGAAGGGAACATCCAGAATGCGCGCCAGCGTCTGCGCCAGCAGGGTCTTGCCGCAGCCGGTCGGGCCGATCAGCAGAATATTCGATTTGGCCAGTTCGACATCGTTGTTTTTGCCGGCATGGTTGAGGCGCTTGTAGTGATTGTGAACCGCAACCGACAACACCCGCTTGGCCAGCGGCTGGCCGATCACATAATCGTCAAGCACTTCGCAGATCTCGCCGGGCGTGGGCACGCCATCGCGCGATTTGACGAGGGAACTCTTGTTCTCCTCGCGAATGATGTCCATGCACAGTTCAACGCATTCATCGCAGATGAACACGGTCGGGCCGGCGATGAGCTTGCGGACTTCGTGCTGGCTCTTGCCGCAAAAGGAGCAAAAGAGCGTATTTTTCGAATCACCGCTTCCTACCTTACTCATGGAGTCTCCCTGAACCACGACACCGTGCTGTCCGTCCGGCTTCGCAATTTCATTTCCCTAGACGGCGCGAGGGTCAGCGCGGCTGCCGCGACAACCCGCTCCTCAAATGCCGTGCGCGACCTTTCATCGCCGTTGCCAGAACCCTGCAGAGCAGGACCAGTATGTCAACATGGTATCGAGCGAGGAATCAAGAATTCATTAACGCGGGGGCCGTCACCTTTCAGAATGCCCGCCCCGTTGGAGGGCATGTACAAGCAAGCCGCATCACAACTGGGGACCGCGGTCCGGCAAATCAATGCCGCGCCGCCCCGCAATCACGCGCCGGTCAACTTTCTTCACTTTCATCGAGATCGGGACGTTTGTCGATCACCTCGTCGACGAGGCCGAAATCGCGGGCGCCGTCGGCGGTCATGAAATTGTCGCGTTCAAGCGCGTCTTCGATCTTCTTCAGGCTCTGGCCCGTATGATGCACATAAATCTTGTTGAGGCGCTTTTTCAGACCGATGATTTCCTTGGCCTGCAGCTCGATATCGCTCGCCTGGCCCTGAAACCCGCCAGACGGCTGATGGACCATGATCCGCGCGTTGGGAAGCGCATAGCGCAATCCCGGCTCACCGGCGGCCAGCAGCAATGATCCCATGGAGGCGGCCTGGCCAATGCACAAGGTGGAAACCGGCGGCCGGATGAACTGCATGGTATCGTATACCGCAAGCCCCGAGGTGACGACGCCGCCGGGCGAATTGATATAGAGCGAGATCTCCTTTTTCGGGTTTTCCGCCTCCAGAAACAGCAACTGGGCCGTTATCAGGGATGCCATGTTGTCCTCGACCGGCCCGGTCACGAACACGATCCGCTCTTTCAGCAGCCGAGAATAGATGTCATAGGCGCGCTCGCCGCGATTGGTCTGCTCCACGACCATCGGCACGAGCGTATTCATTTTCGTTGCAGGAAAATCGTTCATGGCGCGATCCCGGTTGTTTCACGCCGGCGGGCTGTTTCGCGCCGGCTTGCTTGATTGAGGCTGACGAGCGAATCGACGCCAGATGATCAAGCGTACAGTTAGGCGATCGCCCCGGCAAACAAAAGACCCGGATGTGCGAAAATCCGTCCCCTGCGGGCAGCCCTTCGCCCCCACCCCTTCCGACCCGCACTCGAAACAGGGCTTGCGCCATGTGGCCCGATGGGCTCATATCGCACGCTCGCGCGGCCGTCCGCCGGGGCCCGCATGTGCCGGCAGCCCCTCAATCTGGAAACCCGATGCCAAACAGCGCCCCGGACCATCCCGACCAGTTGTCACAGGACGCGATGCTGTCACTGAGCGGGCAGCAAGTACTTCAGGCCATGATCGACGGCCGTATTCCGCCACCGGCCATGGCGCTGACCCTGGGGTTTGCCCTGCGCGGCGTCTCGCGGGGGGGCGCCGAATTTGTCGGGCAGCCCGGTGAACGGCACTACAACCCGCTTGGAACCGTGCACGGCGGCTTTGCCACGACCCTGCTCGACTCCTGCATGGGCTGCGCTGTTCACTCGATGCTGGATGCGGGCATCGGCTACACCACCATGGAACTCAAGGTCAACCTGATCCGCCCCATCAGCGCCGATACGGGCGAAGTGCGCGCCGTGGGCACCACCATTCACGTGGGCAGGCGCTCAGGCATCGCCGAGGGGCGCCTGCTGGACGCCGACGACAAATTGCTGGCCTTCGGAACGACGACCTGTCTGATATTCCCGGTGCGTGCCTAGCGCATGAACTCGGGCATCAGCCGCGCATTTAGGCCTTTTTCGGTTTGGCTTTCTTGGCCGCGGTCTTTTTCGCCGCGGGCTTTTTCTTGGCCGCCGGCTTCGCCTTTTTCTTTGCAGGCCCGGCCTTCTTTTTCGCCGGCGCGGCCAGTTCATCGTCATCAGGTTCGCGCAACAGCTCTTCCCTGGAGACCTTTTTGTCCGTTACCGTCGCTTCACCAACGATGATGTCGATCGCCTTTTGTTCAAAGATCGGGCCGTGCAGTTCGCCAAGCGCGGACTCGTTCTTTTTGTAATAGTCGAAGACTTCCTGCTCCTGGCCCGGAAACTGGCGCACCCGCTGCGCCAGCGCCTGGTCGAGCTCTTCGTTGCTGACGCTGATCTCGTGCACGCGTCCGACTTCGCCCAGCACCAGGCCAAGCTGCACGCGCCGCGCGGCGATCTCGCGATATTCCTTTCGCGCCTCCTCCTCGCTGGTCCCCTCGTCCTTGAACGTGCGGCCGGCCTGCTCCATTTCCTTGCTGACCTGATCCCAGATCTGTTCGAACTCGGCATCGACCAGCTTTTCGGGCAATTCGAAATCGTGGCCTTCGTCCAGGGCGTCAAGCACTTTGCGCTTCAGCTTGGACGCGGAGACCTGCGCATGTTCCGAAGCGATCTGCTCGCGCACCGCCTCGCGGAATTTCTCCAGGGATTCCAGCCCCAGGCCCTTGGCGAAATCATCGTCGATCCTGACCTCGCGCGGTTCCGACACCTCCTTGACGGTGACCGCGAATACCGCCTCTTTTCCGGACAGATTCGCCGCCGCATAGTCATCCGGAAAGGTCACCTTCACGGTGACCTCTTCGCCCGCGGCCGTTCCAACGAGCTGATCTTCAAAACCGGGAAGAAACGTGTTGCTGCCCAGTTCCAGCGGCGCATCGCTGGCCGTGCCGCCCTCGAACGTCTGGCCATCGATGCGTCCGACGAAATCGATCAGCAGCCGGTCGTTCAGTTTCGCCCTGGCGCCCGCGTCGCGGGGAACGAAATCGCGTTGCTGGCG
>JALURZ010000127.1:10280-12062 GCA_027058735.1 Hyphomicrobiales bacterium
GTCCAGGTCGGCATCGGTGACGTCCGCGACCTCGCGCTCCAGCCTGATTTTCGAAAAATCCATCAAATCGAATTTGGGCACGACCTCGAAGGTCATCGTGTAGTCGAGGTCACCCTTGCCGGTGACCAGCCTCTCGATCACGTCCTTGTCTTCCGACAGGCTGATTTCCGGCTGGCTGGCGGGACGTTCATCGCGCTCTTCGAGCGCCTTGAGGCTGGTCTCGTTGATCGATTCCTGAACGACTTCGGCCATCACCGCACGGCCGTGCACCTTGCGCAGATGCGCGACCGGGACCTTGCCGGGCCGGAACCCCTTGATCCGGATCTGGTGCTTCAGTTCGGCGAGCTTGTTCATGAGCTGTTTTTCAAGCTCATTGGCCTTCACAACCACCTTCAGCTCGCGTTTCAGGCCTTCAGAAACGGTCTCTGTCACTTGCATCGGCTTATCGGACTTTCCTGCTTTGAAAAATATTCACAAAACCCGTTGCGGCCGGTTTCCGGTGCGCCGGGAAACTCCCCCATCCCGTTCATTGCCGCCGGCGGCCTTGCAGGACCTGGTGCGGGCGGAGGGACTTGAACCCCCACGGCTTGCGCCACAAGATCCTAAATCTTGCGTGTCTACCAGTTCCACCACGCCCGCGGCGGAAACGAAAGGCCCGCGCCCGCAATCGGAAAACCCGCAGCATCCGGGCGCTTCTATAGCACAGGCGAAAATCGCGATGAAAGCAGAAAGATGGCGCACACAGGCAATCCGCCCGGCAGCGCCCGGCGCGGGCGCATACCGGCGGTTGCGCAACCCGGCGCAGGCCCCCTCAGGACCTCAGCAAATAGCTCATCCCGAACACATAGGCGCCGAGGAAAACACCGATAGCCACCTCGCTGGCGCCAAATCCCGTCCCGAAATAGGACGTATAGACAATCCAGCCGGCCATCACGATTGCAGGGATATGCACCATCGCACCATGCTCCTGACCCGATTTGGGACGTTTTCGCGCGTCCCCGCCCTCACAAGCGCAACTTGCGTGCCACATGGCCCATGACGCCGGGCAGCAAGGCGGGAAGGTCTTCCGCGATCAGTCCGGGGCCGAACCCGCGCGCCGCCTCGCCATGCAGCCACACGCCGGCGCAGGCCGCCTCGAAGCCCGCCATGCCCTGGGCCAGCAATCCGGCCACGATCCCGGCCAGCACATCCCCGCTGCCGGCGGTGGCCAATGTGGCGGGCGCATTGGCGTTGATCGCCGCGCGGCCATCGCCCGCGCCGATGACGGTGTCTGATCCTTTGAGGACAACAACCGCCCCGCTGCGCCGGCTGGCCTCGCGCACCCGTTCCAGTTTCGAACCGAACGATATGCCCAGGTCCGGAAAGAGGCGGGCGAACTCCCCGTCATGGGGGGTCAGGATCGCGCTCATTTCTTTGGAACGCTCTGCGATCGCCGCAAACAGCGCATCCGGCGCCTGCGCGAAGGCGCCCAAGGCATCGGCGTCGAGCACGACATGGCACGTTCCGCCGAGCGCCGCGCGGACATTTGCGCGCGTCGCTCCGCTCACGCCCGCACCGGGACCGATCAGGCAGGCTCTGATCTTTCGGGCCGCCAGAACCCGCCCAAGCGCCTGAGCGTCGTCGCAGGGGTGCAGCATGATGGCGCTCAGGTGCGCTGCATTCTCGGCCATGGCGCCGGGCGGCGAGGCCAGCGTCACCAACCCCGCGCCTGCGCGCAACGCCGCCATGGCCCCGAGGCGGGCGGCCCCGCTCGCCCCCGCCCCGCCGGACCCGACCCGCGCG
>JALURZ010000128.1 GCA_027058735.1 Hyphomicrobiales bacterium
CGAAGTCCCGCGCCAGGGCCGCGCCTGTCTACAAGGGTCCGCTCGCCGCACCGACCTTCGATATTGTGCGCATTGAACCTGACGGCATGGCCGTGGTTACCGGCCAGGGCGTGCCGGGCAGCACCGTCACGGTGCTGCTGGACAGCAAGCCGATCGGGATGGCGCGCGTGAGTGCCCGTGGCGAGTGGTCGCTGGTTGTCCCCAACGCGGTCGCGCCGGGCTCTCACAACCTGACCCTCGTGGCGGCGAGTCCCGATGGACGTGAAACGATACGCTCGCGGGCCGTGGTGTCCATCGGATTGCCGGCGGGCGGCGATGAGGATCCCATGGTGGTGGTCAATCAACGCAAACAGCCCGGCCAGGGGCGCTCGACTGCACCAGATGCGAAAACCGGGCCTCCCGAAACCGAAAATTGAACACGGCCCCGCCAGCCCCGGTGAAGGGCGAACCGGGCGACTGGACCACCCTGCGGGCCATTCTGCCGTATCTGTGGCCGGACGGGCGCACCGATCTCAAGATCCGCGTGGTGGCGGCCATCATCGCCCTTGTGGCCGCGAAACTGGTCACCGTCGCGGTGCCGTTTGCCTACAAGGCGGCGGTTGACCAGTTGGCCGCCGGCGGATCGCGCGCCGCACCGGCGATTGTGATCGTTCCCCTGGCGCTCATCCTCGCCTATGGCGTTGGCCGGGTCATGATGGTGGCGCTGACCCAGGTGCGCGAGGCGTTGTTTGCGAAGGTCGGCCAGAACGCGGTGCGCATGCTGGCCAACCGCACCTTTGAACATCTCCACCGGCTGTCCCTGCGGTTTCATCTGGAGCGCCGCACCGGGGCGCTCAGCCGGGTTATCGAGCGCGGCACCAAGGGCATTGAAATTATCCTGCGCTATTCCCTGTTCAACACGTTTCCCACGATCCTTGAGCTGATCTTCGTATGCGCCATTCTGGGGTTTTCGTTCGGCGGCCTGTTCGCCCTGATCGTCGCGGTGACGGTGCTGGCCTATGTGTGGTTCACCTATCGCGCGACCGAGTGGCGCATTGCCATTCGCGCGCGCATGAACGAGGCCGATACCGACGCCAACGCCAAGGCCGTGGACAGCCTGCTCAATTTCGAGACCGTGAAATATTTCGGCAACGAGGCCCACGAGGCGCGCCGCTTCGATGCCTCCATGAAGGCCTATGAAGACGCCGCCATCCGCACCACCACGTCGCTGTCGGTTCTCAATGCGGGGCAGGCGCTGATCTTCACTACCGGGCTCACCTTGTGCATGGTGCTCGCGGCCCGTGGTGTCGCGGCCGGCGCCATGACCATCGGTGATTTCGTGATGGTCAATGCGCTACTGATCCAGCTTTACCTGCCGCTCAATTTTCTCGGCACGGTGTATCGCGACATCAAGCAGGGGCTGGTCGATATCGCGGCCATGTTCGCGTTGCTGGACCAGGTGCCCGACGTGCGCGATGCGCGCGGGGCCAGGGCGTTTCGCCCCGGCGCTGGCGAAATCGTGTTCGACCGGGTCAGCTTCGCCTATGACTCCAAGCGCCAGATCCTGAAAGAGGTCAGCATCACGGTCAATCCCGGCCAGACCGTCGCGATCGTCGGGCCGAGCGGGGCCGGCAAATCGACAATTTCGCGGATCCTGTTCCGTTTCTACGATGTCACCGGCGGCGCGGTGCGCATCGACGGGCAGAATATCGCGGACGTCACCCAACGCTCGCTGCGTCGGGCGATCGGCATGGTGCCGCAGGATACGGTGCTGTTCAACGATACCATCGGCTACAACATCCGCTATGGCCGGCCCGCAGCGAGCGAAGAGGAAGTTTTCGAAGCCGCGCGGATGGCCCGGATCCACGGCTTTATAGAGCAATTGCCGCAAGGCTACGACACCATGGTGGGCGAGCGCGGACTGAAACTGTCGGGCGGCGAGAAACAGCGCGTCGCCATCGCCCGGACAATCCTCAAGGGGCCGCCCATCCTGGTGCTCGACGAGGCCACATCGGCGCTCGATTCCCATACCGAGCGCGAAATTCAGGACGCCCTCAAGCTGGTCTCGCAGGACCGCACCACCCTGGTCATCGCCCACCGGCTCTCGACCATTGTGGAGGCGGATGAAATCATCGTGCTGGCCGGCGGCGAGATCGCCGAGCGCGGGCGCCATCGCGCGCTGCTCAAGCGCGGCGGCATTTACGCGGACCTGTGGAACAAGCAGCGCGATGCGGACAAGGCGCGCGAAACCCTGGCCCTTGCCGACGAACCACCGCGCGCCGCGCGGCCCGGCGGTCTTGCGCGAAATCGCGAAGTGAGTGCGCGCGAAGACGGATTGTGATACGCACAAGAGTGGATTGGCGCGCCCTCGCGCGCAGGCGGCAAGGAGAACGCGATTGCTCGATTCCATTGCATCGGTGCTGGTGCCGATTCACCGCGAGGGGTACAGATTTATCGCCTTTTTCGCGGTGGCTGCGCTGGTGGCGTTCTGGCTCGCGGCCCCGCTGGGATGGCTGGGGGTGGTGGCGACGCTTTGGTGTGCCTATTTCTTTCGCGATCCCGACCGGGTCACGCCGCTGCGCGAGGGGCTCATCATCGCGCCGGCCGATGGGCGGATATCGGCAATCGAGGACGTGGTGCCGCCGCGCGAGCTTGATCTGGGCGGGGATTTGCATCTGCGCATATCCATTTTCATGAACGTGTTCGACGTGCATGTCAATCGATCGCCGGTGGCCGCGCGCATCGCCCGCATAGCCTATGTGCCCGGCAAGTTCGTCAATGCCGAACTGGACAAGGCGGGCGAGGACAACGAGCGTCAGGCGTTCACGCTGGAGACGGCGGCGGGGGTGAAAATCGGCGTCGTCCAGATTGCCGGGCTGGTGGCGCGGCGGATCGTTTCCTTCGTCAACGAGGGCGAGCCGATCGGGGTTGGCGAACGGTTCGGCCTGATCCGGTTCGGCAGCCGGGTCGATGTCTATCTGCCGGCCGGAACCGCACCCCTGGTCGCGGTCGGCCAGCGCAGCCTGGCCGGCGAGACGGTCCTCGCCGATCTCAGGTCCGATGAACCCGAACGCGAATTCAGGCTTGGCTGAACGGGGATCAGCGAACCCATGGCCCGAAACGATCCGCCGAGCGAGCCTGCATCAGCCACGCACCGTCAGCGCCGCCGGTTCGGCCGCGTGCCGGTGCGGTTTCTGGTGCCAAATGTCGTCACGCTGCTGGCCCTGGGGGCCGGCATGTCGGCGATCCGCATGGCCTTCGAGGGGCGTTTTGAGATCGCGGTCGCCCTGATCCTGCTGGCCGGAATTCTGGATGGCCTGGACGGGCGCATCGCGCGCGCCCTGAAGGGCTCCTCGCGCTTTGGGGCGCAACTGGATTCATTTGCCGATTTCATCAGCTTCGGGGTGGCGCCGGCGGTGGTTTTGTTCACCTGGTCGCTGCATGTCTACAAGGGGCTGGGGTGGATCATTGTGCTGTCGCTGGCCATCTGCACCGCCCTGCGCCTGGCGCGCTTCAATGTGGCGCTCGATGACCCCGACAAGCCGGCGTGGAAGTCCGGCTATTTCACCGGCGTGCCCGCGCCGGCGGGCGCGTTCGTGGCGCTGCTGCCCATGTATCTGGCGTTCCTGTTCGAGTTTGACGGTCCCCGGACGGCGATTGTGCTGCTGGCCTATGTGCCTTTTGTCGGGTTCTTGATGGTCTCCCAGATTCCGACCTTTTCCGGCAAGATGCTGGGCCAGAGAATCCGGCGCGAGTTCGTTCTGCCGATCCTGCTGCTGATCGTGGTCTATACCGCCCTGCTGGCGAGCTATCCGTGGCTGATGCTGAGCGCGCAGACGGCGCTCTACTTCGCCAGCATTCCGTGGAGCATGCGGCGCTACCGCGAGCAGGCGGCCGCTCATGGCGGCGATCCGGGCGATGACCAGGAAGACACGCTGATCGACAGCGACGAGATCGCCTGAGCCTATTCGGCCGCATCTTGTATGTAGACCGGCTCTGCCTTGCGTTTTCGGGGTTTGCGCGCCGGGGCCTTTTTCGGTTCAGGTCCGGGCTCGCCCGCGCGCGCGGCGCGCCATCGGCTGTATCTGGACCGGTAGACCGTCGGCGCGGCGATCAGCACCGGGGTCAGAATCAGCGTCAGGACGGTGGCGAAGCCCAGGCCGAATATGATGGCGGTGGACAGTTGCACCCACCAGATCGACGTGACGCTTCCAAAGGCGACGGTGCGCGAGAGAAAGTCGAGATTGATCTGAAGCGCCATCGGCAGCAGGCCGAAGATCGTCGTCACGGTGGTGAGCAGGACGGGACGCAGACGCTGGGCACAGGCGCGCAACACCGCGTCGATGATGCCAAGACCGTTTTGGTGCAGGCGTTGAAAGGTGTCGATCAGCACAATGGAGTTGTTGACCACGATCCCGGCGAGCGCGATGACGCCGGTGCCGGTCATGATCACCGAAAAGCTCTGCCCCGTCGCCAGCATGCCGATCAGCACGCCAATGGCCGACATCACCACGGTCGAAAGCGTAATGAGCGTGTAATAGAAGCTGTTGAACTGGGTCAGCAGAATGATGAACATCAAGAACAGCGCGCCGATCATGGCCTTGCCCAGAAAGGCGCCGGATTCCTTTTGTTCCTCGTCGGCGCCGCGGAACTTGAATTCAACGCCCGCCGGCCAGTTCTGTTCGCCGAGCCACCTGTCAAGCTCGCGCACCTTGGTGTCAGCGAGAACGCCAGAGGCGGTGTTGGCCTTGACATAGATCGACGGCTTGCCGTCCTTGCGCGTGATGGTGTCGACGCGCGGGCGCGCGGTGCGGGTGACGAAATTGGAGATCGGCACCAGCCCGCGCGATGTCTGCAGGCGCAGTTCGTCCAGGCGCGCCACGGACCGTTCGCCTTCGGGCAGGCGCACGCGGATGTCTATTTCGTCGCTGGCGTCATCGGGCCGGTAGGTGCCCACGAGAACGCCGTTGGTGACCATCTGCACCAGGGTGCCGACGGACGTGATGTCCGCACCGAACCGTCCGGCCTGTTCGCGGTCGACCGTGAGAACCCACTCAAAACCCGGCAGCGGCAATTCATCCTCGATATCGATCACGCCGTCCATGGTCTCCACATGCGCGCGGACGCGCTTCGCGGCGGCGGTCGCTTTCTCGCGGCTGTCGGCGCGGATCTGCAGGCGGATGTCCTTGCCCGTGGGCGGGCCTTCCTCGCGTTTTTGCACCTCGATGCGCACACCGGGCAGGGGTGCCGTGCGGTCGCGAATTTCCTGCAGGATGACCTCGCCCTTGCGCCGCGTCTTGTAGGGGGCCAGTTCGATGGAAATCATGCCGATCTGGTCTTTGGGCAGATCCTGCCCGACGCCGGTTCCGATCTGCGGCGCGGAGCCCGCCGCGCCGGTGCGCACGAAAACGGACTCGATGCCCTTGACATCGCGGACAATGGCCTCCACCTGCGCCACGATGGCCAGTTCCTCGCGGGCCGACAGATTGCCCCGCGCAGAGACGAAGATCGCGGCCTGTTCCGGCTCCGTATCGACAAAAAAGACGACGCCTTTGTTGTTGTCGGCGAACACGACGACAACCGCCATCATGACCGCGATGGATGCGCCGACGACTTTCGCGGGGTGCCGGATCAGGCGGTTGAGCAGGCGGGTGTAGGCGCCGGCGAGGCCGCCGATTTTGGTGATGTCGGAATCGGTTTCGCCGGCGAGCGTCTTGAGGGCTTCGGAATTGCGATCTTCCGTGCCGCCGAACAATCCGCCCAGCACCGGCAGGAACACCATGGCCGTCAGCAGCGAGGCGCTGAGCACCAGGATCACCGTGATCGGCAGGAAGCTCATGAATTCTCCCGGCACGCCCGGCCACAGCAGCATCGGCAGAAAGGCGGCCAATGTCGTCGCGGTCGAGGAGGCGACCGGCCAGAACATGCGCCTGGCGGCGAGAATATAGGCGTCCGCGCGGTCCTGCCCTTCGGCCATTTTCCGATCCGCGTATTCGACAATGACGATGGCGCTGTCGACCAGGATGCCGACGGTCAGCACCATGCCGAACATCAGCATCATGTTGAGGGTCATGCCGAGCAGGCCGACCAGCAGAAAACCGATCATGAATGATGCCGGGATCGCCAGCCCGACCATGATCGCGGAGCGGGCGCCCAGTGCCGCGACCACCAGGATCATGACAAGCGCGATCGCGGTCATGATGGCCGATTGCAGGGATCCCAGAATTTCGAAAATGCGCTTGGATTCGTCCAGCGTGAAGTCGACCTTGATGGCTTCGGGCCAGCCGGCGGTATAGGCCTTCACCACCTCGCGCACCTGCCGGTTGTTTTCCACGATATTGCTGCCAAGCCGCTTGACCACGCTGATGGCGATGGCCGGCTTGCCGTTGTAGCGCGCAAAGCTGGTCGCATCCTTGAAGGTGCGCCGGATATCGGCGACATCGGACAGGGTGACGACCCCTTCGCCCGACGACTTGATCGGCAGGTCATAGACATCGCGCGCGGTCTCGAACACGCCGGGCACCTTGACATTGAAGCGGCCCTTGCCGGTATCGAGCTGGCCGGCGGCGACAAGGCGGTTGTTCTGGGTGACCGCGCGGATCAGTTCCGCCTGGGTGATCGAATAGGATTCAAGGCGCATGTCGTCGATGACGATTTCGAGCAGTTCCTCGCGGTGGCCCGACAGATTGGCCTCCAGAACGCTCGGCAGGCTCTCGATCTCGTCCTTCAGGCGGCGCGCATGCCTGTACAGGGTGCGCTCGGGCACGTCGCCGGACAGGGCCACCACGATCACCGGAAACAGGCTCATGTTGATTTCGTTGACAATCGGCTCGTCGGCCTCGCCCGGCAGTTCGTTGCGCGCCAGATCGACTTTCTGGCGCACTTTCTCGCTCGCCTCCTGGGGATCGACGCCGGAGCGGAATTCCAGGATAATGCCGGCGTGGCCCTGGCTGGAGATGGATGTCAGTTCCTTCAGGCCATCGAGGCCGCGCAGTTCCGCCTCCATGGGCTTGACCAGAAGCCGCTCTGAATCCTCAGGCGAAATGCCTTCCTGGGAAATGGAGACATACAGCACCGGCACCTGGATGTCCGGTCTCGCTTCCTTGGGGATGGTGACATAGACAAACAGGCCCGCCAGAACCATGACCACCATAAGGGTCATGACCGTGCGCCGGCGGCGCAGGATCGTTTCGAGTATGCTCACTTGTCACTGCTCCGCGCGCTGATCTGCACCGCTTCAACCTTCTGGCCGTCGCTGACGAAGTTCTGGCCCCGTGTGACGATCCGCACTTTCGCGGGCAGCCCCGATACCCACACGCCCTCGCGGGTATCGGACAGGACATCGACCGCAACGAATCCGGCCACCGCCTTATCGTCCAGCACAACCACCCCGATGCGGCCGTCGTCATTGAGCGTGAGGACCGAAGAGGGCAGTCGCTGCGCCTGGATGGGGGGCAGTGGAATTACGATCTCGCTGGTGACCCCGTCGCGCAGGCGCCTGTCGGGATTTGCCACTTCCAGTTCCACCCGGAAGGTGCGGGTGTTTGGATCGGCGACCGGCGAAATGAAGCGGATCCTGCCCGATACCCGTTCGCCGGTCACCAGATCGGCACTGCCGGCCTGGCCATTTTTCAGGGCCGCCACATGGCGTTCGGAAACCTGACCGACGACCAGCATGGGGTCGCGCACCACGACAGACGCGCACAGCGCGCCGATCTGCAGAAAACTGCCGGTCTCCGCCGGCCGCATTTCGATCGTGCCGGAAACGGGCGCGGTGATACGCGTATATTCGATTTCGCGCTGTATCCGCGCCACGGCGGCTTCCGCGGCCTGCATTTTCGCACGCTCGGCCGCCAGTTTCGTCTTCGAGGCGAATTGCTGGCGCTCCAGATTGCGGGCGGCGGAAAAATCGAGCCGCGCCTGGGCGAGCTGCGCCCTGGCTTCGGCGAGTTGCGCCTGGCGCGTGCCCATCTCGATGCGGCACAGCACGCTGCCTTTATCGACGAAATCGCCCTCGCCGAACAGGACCCGTTCGACGGCTCCCGATGTCTGCGCGCGCACCTCGATGCGCCGGAAAACTTCCGTGCGGCCCCTGATCCTGAGTTCCGGGCGCCGCTGGCGGGCGAGGAAAGTCTGCACCTGGACCCGCGGCAGCGGTTTGGCCGCCCGGGCAGTGTCCGGTGTGGTGCTTTGTGCGCCGTCGCCGCGAAAAATGCCGGTGGCGAACCATGCCGCAATCACCAGCACCATTGCCAGCGCCGACAGATAGGAGCGTTTTATTCTCATGGGTCCGATCACTCCGCCGCGGCGCCGAGGCCGGGCGCGTCCTGCGTCCCGGGCCGCTCTGCCGGCCAGCGGTCGCGATTTTTCTCAAGATAGGCGATGGCCGCCTCCATGATCGCCATGCCATAACCGGCGACAAATTCGCTTCCCGGATGGTCGCAGGTGCACACCGCACTGCGGATCTCCGCCAGTTCGCGGTTCAGTTCCCGCAGCCGGTCGTCAACCGCACAGCCGACATGAGACGGCGGCAGCAGGTCGGCGTGCAGCATCAAGAACAGAAACTGTGATTTGAATTTGTCCGCTCCGGGCTTGACCCGCAGCGAGTCGACGAGAACCTCGCGTCCCGCCGGCGTAATGGAATAAACCTTTCTGTCCGGCTTGCCCTCCTGCGCCTCCGCCCGGCAGGTCAGCAGGCCCGCTTCCGTCATGGCGGTCAGCGCCGGATAGATGGAGCCGTAGCTGGCCTCGATGAAATGGCTGAACATGCCCTGTTCAACCTTTTTCTTGATTTCATACCCGGTGGCGTCGCCAAAATGCAGAATGCCCAGGCAAAGCGTGCGTACGTTCATGCCCATCGTCCGTCCTATGTCAAACAGATATATATCTAAGTGATATATTTCGGAATGCAAGTCCGGAATCGACCGGGCGCCGATGCGCGCGGATGTTTTATTCGGGGTCGGATGCGTTGGCGAGGATGGCGTGGATCTTATGTACGCGGATCACCCCTGTATCCATGAGCTTCGCGCGGGTCAGCCACATTTCGCCGTTTTGCGACAGATAGCCGGCGGTCTCGGGGTCGAGATCGCCGCTGTCGATGAGCTTGATCGCCTTCAGCCAGCCCTTGTTTATCAGATCGACATATTCGCTGGTTATGTCCTGGTTGAAATTCACCGTGAACCCGAAATGTTCAAGCGCCTGGCGGTAGAATTGCGGGGTCCAGGCAAAGGGCCGCGCGGGCTCGCTGCGCGCCCAGTCCTTCAGTTCGTCGGCGTGTTCGTCGGGGGTGGGGGCGAGGAAATCCAGCAGCAGCAGTGAGCCGTCCGCCTTGAGCGAATTGGCCACGTGCCGCAGGATGTCTTTCTTGTTCTCGAACGTGAAGAAGCGTTCGCGCGAATAGACCAGATCATACCGCCGGGTGGGCAATTGCAGGTTCTCGAAATCCTGCGTGCCCATCTTCAGCCGCTTGCCCAGGGCCCAGGAATTCACGAATTCCCGCGCCTTGCCGGCGAGTTCCCGGTCCGGTTCGAGCGCCTCCATCCAGAGCTTTTCGCGTTTTGTGGTATGGGCGGCGGTGCCGCCGAGACCGGCCGTCAGGTCGAGGACGGTCTGCGATGAGTTGACCTTGGCCAGGCCGGTGAATTTCTTGGCGAAAGGCGCCCCGCCCGGTTCGAGAAACCCTTCACCCCACACCGACTGGAGCACACCCAGGCGCTTGGCGTTCCAGACCGCCGCGGCTGCCGGCGGCGTCTTGTCGATTGCCACCTGAATGCCGCCGCCCTTGCGTCCGAGGGTGCGGCGCGCGGAAACCTGGGTCGCGGAGCGCTGCCACCATGTCTTGAGCTGGCCGGCGATCTGTTTGGGGATTTGGCTTGCGGGCCTGCGCGCGCGCGCGCCCGGTCCGGGGGCCTCAGGCAGGGAAATGTCGGTTCCCGCCGGCGCGACCAGTTTTCGCGCACGGGCAACCAGATAGGCGCTCAGCGCGCGCGCGTGGTCTTCGCTCAGGGTTGCCAGATCGGCCAGCCGCACCAGTTCATCGACGCTCAGCGCATCGAGCGATGCCGTGAACTTGTCGGTCGCGATCCGCTCCAGGCTGACCGCCGCACTCGCCTGAGACTGTGTGGACATGATGACAGATACACAACCGGTACAAACAATCTGCGCGCCGGCCACCCGGCCCGCGTGTGCACCTACAGTGACGCAACTGTCTTAAATTTGCCTTTACGCGGCAATATGGATTGACGCAGGGGGTGGATAAAGCGGGATGAAAATGCAAGATGCACCCCTTGGGGGTTTCAGGCGGCTTTTGGCGCGGTTCACGAACACACGGTCAGGATCAGTTTCGGTGCGGGCTGGCATTGGGATTTCAGGCAGACGATGGAGGCGGGCGTGCCTGGGGGCGCTCGCGGCTGTGCTGCTGGCGGGCGGCATCGTGCCGGCCGGGGCGGTAACCTGCGGGCGCAGCGATACGGTTGAGATCGCGCAGATGAAGTGGCCGGTGGCGGCCTTTCTGGCCCATCTCTATGCGCTGATTCTCGAACGCGGCTACGGGTGCACCGTGAAGCTCTCCGAGGGCGAAATGAAAGCGCTGGCCACCCGGCTGGCAGCACAGGGCAAACCCGATATATTGCCCGCGTTGTGGACCAATTCGGTCGGTGACGTGTGGCGTCAGGCCAAGGCCAACGGGCGGGCAACCGAGGCAGGAAATGTTTTGCCCCAGGGGTTTTCCGAAGGATGGTGGATTCCCAAATTTCTGGCCGACGCCCATCGCGACCTTCGCTCGGTTGGCGATCTGAAGAAATTCAGGGAACTGTTCAAGGACCCCGGTGAGCCAGGCAAGGGCCGGCTGTACAGTTGCCCCACCGTCTGGCTGTGCGCGACGATCAACCGGAACCTGCTGCGGGCATATGGGCTTGCCGGCAGTTTCAATCTTCATCCCGCAGCCTCCGGACGCGCGCTGGACAACGCCATCGCAAAGGCGTCGAGGGAGCGGCAGCCCATTCTGGCCTATCACTGGGCGCCGGCGGCGGTTCTGGGGCGCTACCCGATGGTGGCGCTGAAGATGGGTCCCTATAATGCGCGCGGCCATCGCTGCAACCAGAACCCCAAATGCCGGCAGCCCCATCCGGGGGGCTATCCGAATTCCCCGGTGGTGACCGTGGCGGCCGTGCGATTCCTGAACGAGGCCCCGGCCATCGCCCGCGCCTTGCGCAAGATCGTGATCGATCGGGCCACCGTGAACAGGATTCTGGCCTGGCAGGACGAAACCCGGGCGGGGCCGAGACTGACGGCGGAGCATTTTCTCAAGACCGAGGGCGCGCTGTGGAGCCGGTGGGTCGGCGCCCGGGCGTTGCGCAGAATCCGGGCGTCACTGAATTGACGGGTTACGGGGGGAGGGCCGCGTGATGCAGACCATGCGCCATGAAGTCACGGTGTTCTGGGGGGATTGCGACCCGGCCGTGATCGTCTTCTATCCGCAGTATTTTCGCTGGTTCGATGAGGCCACCATTCTGCTGTTCGAACAGGTCGGACTGCCGACATTGTCGCTGGCCGAGCGCTACGGCATTTTCGCCATTCCCATTGTCGATGCCGGCGCCCGGTTTTTTCTGCCCTCACGGTTTCTCGATCGCCTGGTGGTGGAAACCCATATTTCGCAGTGGTCGAAAAAATCGTTCAGGGTCGCCCACCAGGTCATGCGGGGCGATCAGTTGGTGGCCCAGGGCCACGAGGTGCGCGCCTGGGCCTCCAAACACCCCGACGATCCCGACCGCTTCGTGACCAGCCCCATTCCCCGCGATGTCATCGATTTGTTCGAGTCCTGAGACCGGAATTTTACTGCCGGTTGCCGGTTTGAGCTGCCGCCACCGGCTGGATGGACGCGCCAGTCTTCGCGAAAACCGGCGGCATAGTGCAGATTTGCGCCGCGATTAACGATCTGATGCTGAAATTGCTGGACAAAGTTTTCAATGCGGGCATCATTCGACTATATTTTTCTGATGCGCTGTGCCCGATAACAAAACCAGGGCTGCGGGCGGCATGTCGCCGTGCGGATGTGTGTCGAATTGACAGTCCCGGGCCAGGT
>JALURZ010000129.1 GCA_027058735.1 Hyphomicrobiales bacterium
CCCGCCAGCACCTGAACCGAATTGCTCAGGCGCTTGATCCGCCGCACCGTGTCGATCACATGGACCGAATGGCCGTGCGCGGTATCGACCACAACCAGATCCACATCCGCATCGAGCAATTGCTCGGCGCGCTCAAACCCCTTGTCGCCAACACTGGTGGCGGCCGCCACCCGCAGCCGGCCCTGCCCGTCCTTGCACGCGTTGGGGTGAAGCTTGGCCTTCTCCATGTCCTTGACGGTGATCAGGCCGACACAGGAATAGTCCTCGTCGACCACCAGCAGCTTTTCGATCCTGTGTTTGTGCAACAGCCGCTGGGCTTCGCCCTGCTCGACATTTTCCGCAACGGTGACCAGGTTTTCGCTGGTCATGAGCTCGCGCACCGGCTGGTCGGGATTGCTGGCAAAGCGCACATCGCGATTGGTGAGGATGCCGGCGAGCCGGCCGCCCGATCCATTCTTTCCGCCGGCGGCGGGTTCGGTTACCGGAATGCCGGAAATCCTGTGTTTCTGCATCAGCGCCAGCGCATCGAACAGTTTTGCGTCCGGCGAGATCGTCACCGGATTGACCACCATGCCGGACTCGAATTTCTTGACCTGACGGACATGTTCGGCCTGTTCCGCGCCGCTCATATTGCGATGCAGCACGCCGATCCCGCCCTCCTGGGCCATGGCGATGGCCAGCTTGCTTTCGGTCACCGTGTCCATGGCGGCGGAAATGATGGGAATGCCAAGGTCGATGCGGCGCGTCAGCCGGGTGCGCACATCCGCTTCATTGGGCAGGATCGAAGAGGCCGCCGGCTTGAGCAGCACATCGTCAAAGGTCAATGAATTTTCGAACATCGCGGCCAATCCAGGTTCGGGAGCAGAAACGGTCATCCCGTGTCAGGAGGGCGGCGGGCGCCGCCGCGCATGATGTCTGAATCGCACCGGCTCCCGATCACGAGGATTGGCAGCGGTGTTTACCATCGCAAGGGAGCAATGGGAAGCACGGAGTTTGAAAGACACGTTCGAGAACCCGGGTCAGACCGGCTCTCCCGACAACCCGTCGAGGATCGGACATTCGGGCCTGTCGTCGCCGTGGCAGTTGTCCGCCAGGGTCTGCAGGGTCTCTTTCAGGCTGTGCAGCTCACGCAGCTTTTGTTCGATATCCGCTATGCGGGCGAGCGCCAAGGCCTTCACATCGGCGCTTGCCCGGTGTTCGTCCTCATAAAGCGAAAGCAGAATTCGGCAGTCGTGCACCGAAAACCCGAGGCCGCGGGCGCGCTGCAGAAACCGTAGCTTGTGAATGTCCGGCTCGCTGTAGTCGCGATAGCCGTTATCGCGGCGTCCAGGCGCGACCAGCCCGATTTCCTCATAATAGCGGATTGTCTTTGCCGGCAATCCGCTCAGTTGCGATGCCGAACCAATATTCATTTCAACCACCCGTTTCGCGACATGCCGTCCCGGCGAAACACTTTTGCCTTGCCGCGACGGCAAGGTCAAGATCGGCGCGTGACGTTCAGGCGCCATCCCCGCGAAAGCCGGTGGCAAGCACATAGGATTCCGATGAACCCGCGCGGCTCGCCTTGGGCTTCACGTGGCGCACGGTCTCGTAGTCGCGCCGCAGCCGCATCAACAGCTCACGCTCCGTGCCCCCCTTGAGCACCTTGGCGAGGAATGCGCCGCGGGGCCTGAGCACCCGGCGCGCGGTATCGGCGGCGGCTTCGCACAGTCCCATGATCTTGAGATGATCGGTTCGTCTGTGCCCCGTCGCCGGTGCCGCCATATCCGACAGCACGACATCGAACCGTTCCCGCCCGGCCAGCGCGCACAAGGCCGCGGTCGCCTCATCGCTCATGAAATCCATCTGTACGAACCGCGCCCCGGCGACCGGCTCCATGGGATTGATGTCGAGGGCGACGACACTGGCCGTCGATGAGCCATTTCGCGTTCTTTGAACCGCAACCTGGCTCCAGCCACCGGGGGCGGCCCCCAGGTCCAGCACGCGGGCGCCGGGCCCAAGCAGCTTGAACCGGTCATCGATCTCGATCAGCTTATAGGCGGCCCGGGAGCGGTAGCCGTCGCGTCGGGCCGCCTTCACATAGGGGTCGTTGAGCTGGCGCTCCAGCCAGCGGCGCGAGGCATTCTTGCGCCGGCGCGCGGTCTTCACGCGGACTTTCAATTCGCGGGCGCCCGACCCGCCGCGCCCTGGCGTGCGGGTCATTTCCCCGACCGCGGAGCGCAGACCGCCGCCGGGCCTGCCGCGGCGCGCCGGCCCGCGCGCCACCGCCCTGGGCGCCGGTGCGGGAGAAACGGATTTTTCCGCAACGCCTCACGATCTTCGTTCATCAGCAAAGTGAGAATGCCTTCGCGCAAACCGCGGTCGGCGACCCGGATGCGCTGGCACGGCCACAGCGTCAATATGGCTTCCGCGATGGCGCAGCCCGCAACCACCAGATCGGCCCGCTCGCGCCCGATACAGGGACTGGCCGCGCGCATTTCAAAATCCATGTCAACCAGCGAGCGTGACACCTCGCGAATATGCCGATCGCTGATCCAGCACCCGTCGACCCTGCTGCGGTCATATCGCTTCAACCCCAGCACGACGCCGGCGATCGTGGTCACGGTGCCCGACGTGCCCAGCAGGTGGAACGACTCGCGTTGCAGAATCCGGCGCAACCCGTAGGCCCGCTCGAAACGGGCCAGATCGTTCATGACATCCTGTTTCATGGCCTCGTAAGTCTGGGGAAACACCTCCACGCCGCCGTATTTCTCGGCCAGATTGACCACCCCGCGGCCGATCGAGGTCCATCCCCTGATCCTGTAGTCCCCGCCGCACAACTCAACCCACATCAATTCGGTGCTGCCGCCGCCAATGTCGAACACCAGAGCATGCGAGCAGCCGTGATCGAGCAGGGAGGCCGACCCGGCGACGGCAAGCCTTGCTTCCGTCTCCTGATCGACGATTTCGAGTTTCAGGGAGGTTTCCGACCTGACCCGGCTGATGAACTGCGCCCCGTTCTCCGCGATCCGGCAGGCCTCGGTCGCAATCAGGCGGAACCGGGTGACATCGCGTTTTTTCAGTTTGCGCGTGCACACCTTGAGCGCCTCCACGGAGCGGGTCATGGCCGCTTCGCCAAGCCGGCCCGTCCTGCTCAGCCCCTCGCCCAGCCGGACCAGGCGCGAAAAGGCATCGACCACGCGAAACCCCTGCCGGGTCGGGTGGGCGACCAGCAGGCGGCAATTGTTGGTGCCCAGATCAAGCGCGCCGTAAAACGGCCGGCGGTGCCGGCGGCGGTGCGAGGCGCGCGCGCCGGGTCCGCGCCCCGCGCCACCGGTTTTTTCCGCGCATTCCGCGCGCCCCCCGCAATCGGGGCGACACCGGCCCGGTGCCCCCCTGCGCCGCCCGTCCGCTCCTCGGGTTTGCGTCACGTCTCAACTCGCCCGGCAGTGCCCTTCCGGCGCCGCGCCCCGCTGGTCCGGGGGCCTCGCCGGGCCTGCCTGTCCTGGTGTCCAATCGCTTCCACTCTAGAGCAGATTTTCATCATACGGAACCATTTGATGGACCAATCCGCTCCAGCGCCGTTGCCTGGATGCTGGCACGGCGATTGCGGATCAACGGGCGTATTTCCTGCCCACCCTGGAAGGCCCAATGGCCCGAAGGGCTGCATTGGCGGGCGAAATTCGCGGATTTGCACACCCCCCCGGAGGCGGTTTTCGACATGAACCATTTGTATCGTTCCGGCACAGTCCGCGGCTTTTCGCGTTGTTCCGCTCAATTTGCGACAGCCCTGCTGGCGGGGGTGTTCATCACTTTCGGCGCGGCCGCCGCCGGTGCCGGCATCGGCGTTCCCGACACGGGCATGGTCACGCTGAGCATGCCGCTGGACAATTTCAGGCCGGCCCTGAAGCGCGCGCGCCTTGAAGTGGAGTTTTATCGTGGCGACAGGAAAATGTTCACCGTCTACCGGCCCGAGGGATACAGGGATCTCGCCATCCGGATTTCGCAACTGTCCTATATGCCCGCGCGAAACGATCTGAGCTGGCTGCGTCATCAGGACAGCCGGCGGGACCGCCCGGCCAATCTTGCATATGGTTACCC
>JALURZ010000130.1 GCA_027058735.1 Hyphomicrobiales bacterium
TAGCTGATCTTCTTGCCGAAACGCCTGGCGATCTCCGCTTTCAGCCAGCGCGCCGCATCGGCGTCGATCGGATCGGTCGCGATGACGCCATCGGGGGTGACGTAAAACACCGAATAATGGAAATTGTTCTGGAACCTGTAGAGATCGCCGGCAATCCGGGTAATGGCCCGTTCGGGCGCCTTTTGCGCGGCAACCGGCAGCGTCAGCATCACCACGCCGGCCAGCGCCAGCATCGCACTTTTCTTCATCTCGATCCTCCCGCAACAAAAAACAACGCACCGGTCTTGCCGCCGCACGGTCCAGCCTAGCGGGAAATAAGGCCAGACAAGGACCATATCTTCATGGGTGGCGCTTCAGGCCGGCACGCGCCCTCAGTTGTCGGGCATGCTGGCGCGCAGAAACGCGGCCAGCATGCGGAACTCTTCCGCGCGGCCAGAGGTCTTGCGCCAGGTTACGGCGAGTTGGCGTGGCGCTGTGCCTTTTTCCAGTGGTTTCAGAGCGATATGAGCCTGATCGATGATGTCGGTTCCAACCGCGATGCGCGGCAGAAGCGTCACCCCGAGACCGCCCGCGACCATCTGCACCAGGGTTGAAAGGCTGGTGCCCTGCGCATGGCGCGAGCGCGCCCCGGGGCCTTCGAGATGACACGCCTGCAGCGCGTGATCCTTGAGGCAATGGCCATCTTCCAGCAGGATCAGTTCGTCTTCGGGAATATCGCCGGAGCGGATCACGGGCTTGGCGCAAAGGGGATGGGTCCGCGGACAGGCGAGCCAGAACTCGTCATCGGCGAAAATTTCCGCCTCGGTGCCCGGTGCGTCATAAGGGTAGGCGATGATCAGCAGATCGAGATCGCCCGTGCGCAGTTGTTCCAGAAGCCGTGCGCTCAGGTCCTCGCGCAAAAACAGCTTGAGATCGCGATAGGCTTCGCGCAGAAGCGGCAGCACGCGCGGCAGCAGAAAGGGGCCGACCGTCGGGATCACGCCAAGGCGCAACGGCCCGCTCAACGGCGCCTGCGCGGCCTGGGCCTGCTCCACCAGGGCCTTGATCCCGTCGATGGCCGCGCGCGCGCCTTCCACGATTTCCAGCCCCAGGGGCGTCGGGATCACCTGGCGTTTGGTGCGCTCGAACAACTGCACCCCCAGATTGGCCTCAAGCTCGCGCATGCCCGCGCTCAGGGTCGACTGGGTCACATGGCAGGCCTTCGCGGCGCGGCCGAAATGACGTGTCTCGGCAAGGGCCAGCAGGTAGCGGAGTTGGCGGACGGTGGGCAGGGCACTCATTTGGTAAATCGATTATTATGACGATATTTATTCATTAGAACGATTTTATCCGATGCGCTAGTGTTTGTTTTCGTTTGATGAGGATCAAACCGGTGCGGGCCTGTTTGCGATACGCGTTATGCGTTCATCCGCCACCGAAACGTCGTGACATCCATGTACAGGAGGAAAGCCACATGTCACTTGCAGGAACCAAGACCGAACAGAACCTGAAAGACGCGTTCGCCGGCGAAAGCCAGGCCAACCGGCGCTATCTCTATTTCGCGCAAAAGGCGGATATCGAGGGCTATAACGATGTGGCGGCGGTGTTCCGCTCAACGGCGGAAGGCGAGACCGGCCATGCGTTCGGCCATATCGAGTTTCTCGAGGAAGTGGGCGATCCGGCCACCGGTCATGCCATCGGCGGCACGGCGGACAACCTCAAGGCAGCCATTGAGGGCGAGACCCACGAATATACCGACATGTATCCGGGCATGGCCAAATCGGCGCGAGAAGAAGGCTTCGACGAAATCGCCGACTGGTTCGAGACCCTGGCCAAGGCCGAAAAATCCCATGCCGGGCGGTTCCAGAAGGCGCTCGATACGCTGGGTTAGACTGAACGGCGGACCTGGCCGGCCCGTTGGGGCCGGGCAGCACCGGAAGGCGCCTGCGACCCCGCGCCTCCGGGCCGTCCGCCGCGCGCCGGTTTCGCAGCGTCCGTTCACTGCAATAAAACGAGAAAACCCATGTCCGAAGGCAGTCTTGAAGCTCCCGTCCGCCACCACATTCCCTGGCACGATCCCGGCTATTACGATGAGGCCGCGCTCGATGAGGAACTGCGCCGGGTGTTCGACATCTGCCACGGCTGCCGGCGCTGCTTCAACCTGTGCGACAGCTTCCCGAAGCTGTTCGATCTGATCGACGAATCGCCCAGCGGCGAACTCGACAGCGTCTCCAGCGACGGGTTCAAGCCGGTGATCGATGCCTGCACCTTGTGCGACATGTGCTTCATGACCAAGTGCCCCTATGTGCCGCCGCACGAATTCGATCTGGACTTTCCCCATCTGATACTGCGCGCGCGCGCCATCGGGTTCCGCAAGGGAAAGGTGGGGTTCGCCGACCGGCAGATCGCCAGGACGGACCGCAACGGCAGGCTGGGCTGCGCCGCTCATGGCGTGGCCAACTGGGCGAGCAGGCGCACCAATGCGCTGACGCGTCCGCTGCTGGAGATGGTGGCCGGCATCGACAGGCATGCCGAGCTGCCGCCCTTTGCTGCGCGCACCTTCGAGAAGCAGGCGGCCGCGACGCCTGTGAGGGTGAACGCCAAGGCGCCCGGTTTTGGCCGCAAGGTGGCGATCTACACGACGTGCTACGGCAATTTCAACACCCCGCAGATCGCCCGGGCGGCCCGCGCCGTGCTGGCCAAGAACGGGGTGCGGACGCGGGTGGCCTATCCCGGCTGCTGCGGCATGCCGCAACTGGAACAGGGCGATATCGCCCAGGTTGCGCAAAACGCGAAATCCGTCGCCGCGGCCCTGCGCCCGCTGATCGACGATGGCCATGACGTTGTGGCGCTGGTCGCCTCCTGCGCCTTGATGCTCAAGTTCGAATGGCCGCTGATCGTGCCCGATGACGACAATGTCAAGTGCCTGTCGCAGGCCACCCACGATATCAGCGAATATCTGGTGATACTGGACAGGCAAGGGGGGCTGGCCGACGGCCTGTCGCCGCTTGAAGGCGGTGTAACGGTCCACATCGCGTGCCACGCACGGGCCCAGAATATGGGGCAGAAGGCGGCTGAAATGCTGCGCCTCATTCCCGATACCGAGATCACCGTGATCGAGCGGTGTTCGGGTCACGGCGGCTCCTGGGGCATCAAGAAGGGCAATTTCGAAACGGCGATCAAGGTCGGCAGGCCGGTGGCGCGTCAGGCGATGAAGACGAACGCGCCCCATGTGGTGTCGGAATGCCCGCTGGCGCGCGACCACATATTGCAGGGCATCGAGAGGCTCAAGGGCGATACGGACACGGTCAAATCCGCAATCCACCCCATCGAGCTTCTGGCACGCGCCTACGGTCTTCAGATTTTCAACAATACAGGTGCGACATGAACATGCCACGAACCCAGATCCAACCCGGCGACATCATGGATGTCGAGGCCTATGGCGCAATCCGCAAACAGCGCCGTGCGGAGATGGTGGCCATGAAGAAAAACCGCCGCCTCGCGGTCGGTCCCCACGCCATGCTGTATTTCGAGAACTACGACACCATGCTCTATCAGGTGCATGAAATGGTGTTCACCGAACGTGGCGGCCAGGCGCAGATCGCCGAAGAGCTGGAGGCCTATAACCCGCTGATTCCCCAAGGCAACGAACTGGTTGCAACCTTGATGATGGAAATCGTCGATACCGTGGAGCGCGACCGGCTGCTGCGCCGGCTGGGGGGGATCGAGGAAACCGTTTCCCTGGAGTTTGGCGGAGAAAAGATCATGGCCAGTTGGGAATGCGACGTCGATCGCACGACGCCGGAGGGCAAGACCTCCTCGGTGCATTTTCTGCATTTCCGTTTTTCCGGCGCCCAGGCCGCGAAATTCCGTGACAAGAGCATTCAGGCGGCCGTTGCAATCGCCCACAAGGAATATGCTCACTCGGCGGTCATTCCCGCTCAAATGCGCGACGAACTGGTGCGCGATCTGGGGTGATCCGCACAAAGGGCGGGCGTGAATCGCGTGCCGTGACGTTTCAAGGCGAAATCCCGCACATATCGTGAGCGTTGGGGACGGGCGGCGGCCGCTGCGAGGCCGCCGCCCGTCCCCAACGC
>JALURZ010000131.1 GCA_027058735.1 Hyphomicrobiales bacterium
ACAGAGGCGCTGGAAAACCAGATATCGGGCGTCATTCTGTTCGATGAGACGCTGCGCCAGAAGGCGGCCGACGGCACGCCCCTCGTTGACCTGATTTCATCGGCCGGCTCAATCCCCGGCATCAAGGTCGATACAGGCGCCAAACCGCTCGCCGGCGCCAGCGGGGAAACCGTCACCGAAGGCCTAGATGGCCTGCGCGAGCGGCTCGAGGAATATTATGATCTGGGCGCCCGGTTCGCCAAATGGCGCGCGGTCATCGCCCTCAGCGACCGATTGCCGAGCCGGGGCTGCGTGGTCGCCAACGCCCATGCCCTGGCGCGCTATGCCGCGCTGGCCCAGGAAGCCGGCCTGGTGCCCATCGTCGAGCCTGAAGTGCTGATGGAGGGGGATCACGATATCGGCCGCTGCCAGGAGGTGAGCGAGGCGGTGCTGAACGCGGTTTATGACGCCCTGTTCGAGCAGCGGGTCTTGCTCGAGGGCACCATTCTGAAACCGAACATGGTGATCGCCGGCCTGCAATGCGCCAAACAGGCAGGCGTGGAAGAGGTCGCGCAGAGGACCGTCACCTGCCTGAAGCGCACGGTGCCCGCGGCCGTGCCCGGCATCTGTTTCTTGTCCGGCGGCCAGTCGGATATCGACGCCACGGCGCATCTGTGCGCCATGAATGCGGGCTTTGACACGCCCTGGACCTTGAGTTTTTCCTATGGCCGCGCGCTGCAGGCCGCTCCTTTGAAAGCGTGGTGCGGAAAAGCGGAAAATACCGCCGCCGCGCAGGCGGCTTTCGCGCATCGCGCGAAGATGAACGGCCTGGCCGCCACCGGCCAGTGGACACCGCAGATGGAACAGGTCGCCTGACGCCGCGCTTTCGCCGTATTTGCGGATAGTCTGTGCGCGGCAATGGAAATCAAATCGAAGTCAAGATGACGAATGATAGCTGCCGGCCCTATCTCATAAATCCTCATCGCACCGATAAGGATGCGGCCGCCGGCTTCGCGAAAGCCGTTTTCGCCGCCGGCGATGTGGCGGCCTGTCTGGTGCGCTGGGACGGCGGAGAACGCGCGCTTGGCGCGCTCGCGGAGGAGTTGTCGCCCCTGGCCGCGCGCCACGATGTCGCCCTGCTGCTGGAAGACCGGCCCGCGCTGGCCGTGTCGCTGGGACTGGACGGCGTGCATCTGAGCGATGGCGCGGCCTCATGCGCCCGGGCGCGCGCATTGCTTGGCCCCGAACGCATCGTCGGCGCGGGCTGCGGCCGCTCGCGCGACGAGGCCATGCGGGCGGGCGAGGCCGGCGCGGATTATGTCGCCCTTGGCGGCAATTCGCGGCCGGGACCGGAGCTTGCCCCGTTTGCGGCCGACCGGGATCTGGCGAACTGGTGGGCGGAACTGTTCGAAGTGCCCTGCGTGCTGATGCCCGCGAAATTCGGCGCCATTGCCGATGTGCGTTGTGAGTTTCTGGCCCCGCCCGCCGATTACTGGGCCGGGCACGGCGATCCGGCACAACAATTCGAGGCGCTTGAACGCGCATTGCGCGCGCAGGCGAAAGCAGCATGACCCTGGCTCCATCCCTTCGTGCGGCATTTCTGGCGCCGGCCCTGATGCTGGCCTTGAGCGGTCCGGCCGCGGCCGGCTATCGCGAGGCTTTTGAAGCCTACACCCGGCAGGATTTCAAGACCGCGTTTTCCGAAGCCCGGACAGCGGCGCAAGACGGCGATATCCGCGCCCAGGCCATGCTGGCCGCGCTCTATGCCGAAGGCAAGGGCACCGCCAGGAACATGCAGATGGCGATCAAATGGTATAGCGCGGCCGCCGAGAAGGGCCACCGCGAGGCGCGGTTCGAACTGGGCGTCATCTATGCCACCGGGGAAGCGGGCAAGCGCGACCTTGAGAAGGCAAAAAAATACTTCGAGCTCGCCGCCAACGAAAACCACCCCACCGCGCAATATAATCTGGGCCTGATCTATGCCGGTGCGGACCCGAAGATACAGGACTGGCCGCGCGCCGCGGAATGGTTCTCCAAGGCCGCCGAACAGGGCAACGCCTATGCGCAGTACAATCTGGGGGTGCTCTATTCGGAGGGACGCGGCGTAAAGAAGGACATGCTCAAGGCGGCCGAATGGATCGGCAAGGCGGCCCTGCAGGGCCTCAGCGACGCCCAGCTTGACTACGCCATCATGGTGTTCAAGGGGCGCGGCGTCGAAAAAGATCCCAAGGTCGCCGCGCAGTGGTTCCGCAGTGCCGCCAAACAGGACAACCCGGTCGCCCAGAACCGCCTCGCCCGGCTGCTCAATGCCGGCCGCGGCGTGGAGCGCGATCAGGCGGAAGCCGCCAAATGGCACATTCTGGCGCGTTCGGCCGGCGTCAAGGACGAAACGCTGGACGCCATGCTCGAAGGATTGGGCGCCAAGCAGCGGGCAAGGGCCAAGAAGCAGGCCGAGGAGTGGCGCAAGTCCAATCCGCCGCGCCCGCGCTGAAAAATATCCGTGCTGTCGCCAAGCCTTTGACAAGGGCATGCGCAATACGTTTGAGTCTTGCCGCGATTTGCCTTATCTCGACCCGGCGCCCGCGCGCGGATATATCCAGTCAGGAAACCCCTATCCATGAAAATCAACGGCAACGAAATCAAACCGGGCTATGTCATCGAACACAAGGGCAGCCTGTGGGCGGCCGTGAAAATGCATTCCGTGAAGCCGGGCAAGGGCGGCGCCTTTGCGCAGGTGGAACTGAAAAACCTGATGGACGGCTCCAAGCTCAACGAGCGCTTCCGTTCGTCGCAGAGCGTGGAGCGGGTGCGCCTCGAACAGGCCGAACACCAGTTCCTCTATGCCGAAGGCGACATGCTGGTATTCATGAACAACGAGACCTACGACCAGATCGAACTGTCAAAGGATTTCATCGGCGAACGCGCCGCCTTCCTGCAGGACGGCATGACCGTTCAACTGGAAAGCCATGAGGGCAGGCCGATCTCCGTTTCCCTGCCCGATCACGTGGTGCTGGAGGTGGTTGAGACCGAGCCGGTCGTCAAGGGCCAGACGGCAGCCTCTTCCAACAAGCCGGCGATTGTGGAAAACGGCGTGCGCGTGATGGTGCCGCCCTTCGTTTCGCCGGGCGAACGGATTGTCATCGACACCAACGAGCTGGCCTATGTCAAACGTGCAGAGTGAACCGTCCGCGCCCGGCCCCGCAGCATGACCCGCTCGGCCATCGCCCATGTGATGGTGCAGGCCGCGCGCAAGGCGGCGCGCGCCCTGTCGCGCGACTTCGGCGAGGTCGAACAGCTTCAGGTGTCGCGCAAGGGCCCGGCGGATTTCGTCTCCGCCGCCGACCGCCGGGCCGAAGAGACGATCCGCTCGAGCCTGGAGCGCGCGCGGCCCGGATACGGTTTCCTGATGGAGGAGGCCGGCGTCATCGAGGGCGACGACAAGACCCACCGCTGGATCGTCGATCCGCTCGACGGCACCACCAATTTCCTGCACGGCATCCCGGCATTTGCCGTCTCGATCGCGCTCGAGCGCGACGGCGAACTGGTGGCCGGGCTGATCTTCAACCCCGTGTCGAACGACATGTTCATCGCCGAGCGCGGCAAGGGCGCCTATCTCAACGACAGGCGCATCCGGGTCGCAGCCCGGCGCGGTCTGGATATTGCCGTCATCTGCTGTGGCGTGCCGCACAAGGGCCGGGGCGATCACGGGCGGTTCTCGCGCGAGTTGAGCGCCCTCATGCCCAGGGTCGCCGGCATCCGCCGCACGGGGTCCGCGGCCCTCGATCTGGCGTGGCTGGCCACCGGGCGCTTCGACGGATTTTTCGAACGCGGCCTCTCGCCCTGGGACATCGCGGCAGGCCTCATCATCGTGCGCGAGGCCGGCGGCTTCGTCACCGGCTATGACGCCCGCCCCGCCACATCCGCCACCAGCGACATCGTCGCCGGCAACGAAATGCTGCACCCGCAACTGCTCGACGTGCTGGTGAAGGCTTAAGCGGGCTGCCGAAGCCATCCCCTCGCCCGCCCGTCACCCCGGCGAAAGCCGGGGTCCAGAATTGTCGCTACCGCAGCTTGGCCGA
>JALURZ010000132.1 GCA_027058735.1 Hyphomicrobiales bacterium
GTCGTACTGGAACGGCGTCTCGCTGGTGCGCCCGTTGCTCGGTGTGTCGCGCCGGTCTCTGCGCGCGCTGCTGGAGGCGCGCGGCATTGCTTTTGCGCGCGATCCCTCAAACGCGGATGAGCGCTATGCCCGGGTGCGGATGCGCAGGCTGCTGCCGCGCCTGGCGCGCGAAGGCCTGGACGAGGCGCGCCTGGCGCGGACGGCGGCGCGCATGCGGCGCGCCCGCGAAGCGCTGGAGCGCGCCGCCCGCGAGGCTTGCCACAGGGCTGTTTGCGTCTTTGACGCCGGGGTCTGCGATATCGATGCCGCGGCGCTGGCGGGCGAAAGCGAGGAAGTGACGCTGAGGGTTCTCAGCCGCACGGTCATGGCGGTTGGCGGGCATGTATATCCGCCGCGCCTCGATCGGGTCGAGCGGCTGGCGCGCTGGCTGAATGCCGGGTCCCGGCCGGGCTGCACGCTTGGGGGGTGCCGGTTCGAGCATTGGCGCGGGCGGGTGCGGGTCTACCGCGAGCGTGGCCGCGGCGGTTTCGCGACGGTGACGCTGCGTGCGGGCGAAACCGCCCTGTGGGACGGCCGGTTTCATGTCCGCGCGGCGGCCTGTGGCGCGCCTGCGCAGGTTCGCGCCCTGCAACCCGCCGGGTGGCGGGTCCTGCGCGGCCTCGGGTTCCCGCTGCCGGCGCGCATCGCCCACACATTGCCGTCGATCTGGCGCAACGGCCGTTTGCTCGCGGTGCCGCATCTCAATTACCGCGACCGCGCATTGCCCGCGCGCGCCGTGTTCGCGGCGGATTTCTGCAACCTCGCCCTGCTCGGTCTCGACGCTATGACGCCTATCGCGGCGCGGCCCTGAAGACGGTATGCGCGCCGCGTTCACGTTAAACTCAAAAAGAATACCCGCCCGCTTCCGCAAAGCGGGCGAAATCGGCTACTTTCCCATGGCGCGCTGCTTGGCAAACAGCCGCTGCATGCTTATGTTGAGGGCAATGATCCGGCATGTCCGGCAAACCGCGCATGTGCGCACATGTGGCCAGACCCGGTCTCGATGTCACGGAACCATGGCGCTGGACGGCGGAGCTTGAGGGATCGAGCGGCCCGATCTGGACACTGAACCCGATCTGGACACTGAACCCGGTCTGGACACTTAAAAGGAATGTCGCGTGAATAATTTCCGAAACTTCGCTCTCTGGGTCATCATCGCTCTTTTGCTGGTGGCGCTGTTCAACCTGTTTCAAGGTCCAGGCCAAAGGCAGGCGACCAACGAAATCACGTTTTCCAAGCTGCTTGCGGAAGTCGACAGCGGCAATGTCAAGGATGTGACCATATCCGGCTCCCGGGTGGCCGGCCATTTCAACGACGGGCGCACGTTCCAGTCGTTCACCCCGAACGATCCGACGCTGATCAAGCGGCTGTATGAAAAGGGCGTCGACATAACCGCCAAGCCGAGCGGGGAGGGATCGCCAAGCCTGCTGGATGTGTTTGTCTCCTGGTTCCCGATGCTGCTTCTGATCGCGGTGTGGATTTTCTTCATGCGCCAGATGCAGGGCGGCGGCAGCAAGGCCATGGGCTTTGGCAAGTCCAAGGCGCGCCTGCTGACCGAACGCCATGGCAAGGTCACGTTTGACGATGTCGCCGGCATTGACGAGGCCAAGGACGACCTTCAGGAGGTCGTGGAGTTTCTGCGCGACCCGCACAAGTTCCAGCGCCTGGGCGGACGCATTCCCAAGGGCGCGCTGCTGGTCGGCCCGCCGGGCACCGGCAAGACCCTGCTGGCGCGCGCGATCGCGGGGGAAGCCGATGTGCCGTTTTTCACCATCTCCGGTTCGGATTTCGTCGAGATGTTCGTGGGCGTCGGCGCCAGCCGCGTGCGCGACATGTTCGAACAGGCCAAGAAACACGCGCCGTGCATCATTTTCATAGATGAAATCGATGCGGTCGGGCGTCATCGCGGCGCCGGTCTTGGCGGTGGCAATGACGAGCGCGAGCAGACCCTCAACCAGTTGCTGGTGGAGATGGACGGTTTCGAGACCAACGAAGGGGTTATTCTGATCGCCGCCACCAACAGGCCCGATGTGCTCGATCCCGCGCTGCTGCGCCCGGGCCGCTTCGACCGTCAGGTCGTGGTGCCGCTGCCCGATATTCTGGGGCGCGAAAAAATCCTCAAGGTGCACATGCGCAAAGTGCCTCTGGCGCCGGATGTGGAGGCCAAGATCCTGGCCCGCGGGACACCCGGTTTCTCCGGCGCCGATCTCGCCAACCTGGTCAATGAGGCGGCTCTGCTGGCGGCCAGGCGATCAAAGCGCCTGGTGACCCAGGGCGATTTCGAGGACGCCAAGGACAAGGTCATGATGGGCGCCGAACGGCGCTCCATGGTGATGAGCGAAGAAGAAAAAAAGCTCACCGCCTATCATGAGGGTGGTCACGCCCTGATGGCGCTGAAGCTGCCCGCGTCCGATCCAATCCACAAGGCGACGATCATTCCGCGCGGCCGCGCGCTTGGCATGGTCATGCGCCTGCCGGAACGCGACCACATATCGGTCACCCGCGAAAAGCTGGAAACCGATATCGCGGTGGCCATGGGCGGACGTGTCGCGGAGGAACTGGTTTTCGGCCACGAAAAGGTCACATCGGGGGCCTCGTCGGACATCAGCATGGCGACAAAAATGGCGCGCGCCATGGTCACCCAGTTCGGCATGAGCGACAAGCTCGGCCCGCTCACCTATGCGGAAAACGAGGAAGAGGTGTTTCTCGGCCATTCCGTGGCGCGCACGAAAAACCTCAGCGACGAGACCCAGAAGATTGTCGATAGTGAGATTTTCGAGTTGGTTGATCGCGGATACAAGCTGGCCACCAAGCTGATCAAGGCCAACAGGAAGCAATTGAACATCATCGCCGAAGGGCTGCTCGAATATGAAACCCTTTCGGGCGACGAGATCCGGGATTTGCTGAAAGGCAAGCAGCCGGTACGCCCCTCCGACAGCGATGCGGGCTCGGCGGCCGGCTCGGCTGTTCCTTCCGCCGGCAAGTCGAAGAAGAAAGGCAAGCCCGGCGGCGGCACGCTGAAGCCGCAGACCCAGTCGTGACCTGGCGCCCGCATGGCGTCGCCCACCGACAGGCAACGGCCGGGCGGGGCTGACCCGATCCGGCGTTGTTTTGCGCAATGTCGTCGCCGGCGCGCGGGCCCGTGAGCGCCCCGGCCCGTGTGACGCCGGCCGGCCTGCTATACGGGCGCGATGCGCAATCGGCCATGGCAAGAGGCGAGGCCGGCCCGTTGGGTGGTGGTCCGATCGCCTATAGCAGCGTCATCATCGAAAGCGCAGCACCCCCGGCTTCACCGTCGCTCATGCGCTATGCGCAATTCGCCGGGGCCGGCGACGGCGCGCTGCAGACACGGCGGCGGTTCATCGAAGCGCCGAGAACGCCCCTGGCCGGGCTCGACTGCACCCGCCCGCGCATCATGGGCGTCATCAATGTGACACCCGACAGCTTCTCCGATGGCGGCGCGTTCGGCGGCGCGCAGGCGGCGATCGCCCATGGCGAGGCGCTGGTGAAGGCGGGCGCCGACATACTCGATATCGGCGGCGAATCCACGCGCCCCGGCGCGCAGCCCGTTTCGGCCGATGAGGAACTGGCGCGCATCGAGCCGGTTATCGCCGGTCTCGCCGGCACGGGGGCGAGAATTTCCGTTGACACCCGCAAGGCGGAAGTCATGCGCGGGGCCCTGGCGGCGGGCGCGGCCATCGTCAATGACGTGTCCGCGCTGACCCATGACGACGCCAGCCTGTCCACGCTGGCGGCTCTCGATGCGCCGGTCATTCTCATGCACGCGAAGGGCGATCCGCGGACCATGCAGGATGATCCGCGCTACACGAATGTGCGCCATGAAGTCTATGATGCCCTGGGCGCGCGGGTCTCGGCGTGTCTCACCGCGGGGATCGCGCGCGAACGGCTGTGTATCGATCCGGGGCTGGGTTTCGGCAAGACGTTCGCGCACAATCTCGAACTGATGCAAGGGTTACCGCTGTTTGCGGGGCTGGGGGTGCCGTTGCTGGTGG
>JALURZ010000133.1 GCA_027058735.1 Hyphomicrobiales bacterium
GCTCGGATTTGTCGCCGGCTCATATTTCCAGGTTGCTGCCGTCCATAAGCCTGATTGACGTGTGTGGCGGCGACGGGCGGTTTCGCGTCCGTTTGGCGGGAACGAAGCTGCGCGAATTCTACAAACGCGAGATTACGGGCCTTTTTCTCGATGATCTCGACTGGGGCGACAAGGCGGACTACTGGCGCGCAGCCTATGCGCGGGTGGTCGAGCGGGCGCGCCCGGCGCAAGGGGTCGTGCGCGGGCCGCGCCATGAGCAGGACCATATCGTGCAGTTCTGGCTGCGCCTGCCGTTGTCCTGCGATGGTGAGAATGTGACCATGATCCTGTGTTACGACGCCTTCATCCCTTCCGCGAAGGTGCCCGCCGTCACAGGCGGCGAGGACCTGCCGGCGCTGAAGATGGAGGCCTGATCCGCATCTTGCCCAGGGCGCGCAATTCCGCCCTGTAGGCCTGAAGCAGGGCGATATGGCGGTTGAGATCGTAGGTCCAGTGGCCGCTGCGCGCCTTCTGGCGTTCCCGGCGCAGGGCGTGGTTGAGGCGCTGCACAATCACATATAATTGTTCGCCTGTCGGGTTTGCGGTGTCATGGCCGATGGGCAGGAGGCGCGGCAAATGCAGTTCGCGGCGGTACAGTTCGCTGCCTTGCGCGATCAGCCGGTTCAGCGAGGCCCTTGCCGCAGTTCGCCGGCCATCGGTGTCTTTCCGCATCCACCCTGCTCCCTCATGCGCGATTGACGCCCACTATGAGGCCGCCTCTTCAGGGCGGGGATAAGTCGTGCGGAAGAAACGCCGTGCCGCTCACACATAGCCGACAGTCATGACGATACGCGCAATCCAGTCCGGCGTCAGGTCGTAGCGCACATCGCCCTGGGGGCGCAGCGGCACCAGGGTATAGGTGTCGCCCTTGCCCCGGATCACCCGGCCCAGCAGGATGGCGCCGGTGCTCAGGCCCAGAAGGGCGTTCCTGCCGACGGCATTCGTCATGTCGGCCCCGGTCAGGCGGTTGGCGATAAGTATCGTGCCCGGCCCGTAATCGTTGATCCTTTCTTCGAGCTGTACCGCGATCGGATCATCGGCGGGAATATCGAGGCTCAGGGACTGCGGAGCGGCCGCCGGCCCGGCGGTTCCGCGCAATGCGCCATCGCGGCCGAGCCGGCCGAGCATGGGCACATTTCTTGCCGCCGGCGTTTCCAGAAGATCCGCCGGGTGTATCTCAAAGGCATCGGCGAACCGCTGCAGCCAGTCCATGGAAACCGTCATGTTCGCGGTTTCAAGCCGCTGCACCGTCTGTGCGGTGGTGCCGATGGTTTCGGCCAGCTGCTGCAACGTCCAGCCGCGCTGTTTCCGGAAAAATCGAATTCGTGTCTGCATATGCGTTTCTCCCCCAATGCGCCAAAATATCCGGTTTGAGTGAAATTTTCACAAACTTATCCTCATCATTTACGAAAAGAGTAAAAATATTTCCAACAAGGTATTTATTCCTACAACCAAAGGGTGTATAAGGTCATTATTGCTCAAACGGCGCACGAGTGCCAGTAAGCTGATGGAGATGCGAGTTATGGCCAGGTCCGGGCAGAAAAAACGTAGTGAAATCAAAACCCAGGCGAATTTTTCCACACCCGCGGCGATGCCCGATATGGCCGGTCTCGCGCTTTACCGCCTCGTGGAGCATACGGCCGCGCGGCTGTTTGAGGTGGCGCCGGGAGACCTGCAATCGCCGACACGGCGCGAAGCGCCGGTCGCCTTTGCCCGCCAGATCGCCATGTACATGGCCCATGTGGTGTGTGGCCTGTCCTTGACGCGGATTGGCGAACTCAGCGGCCGGGACCGGACCACGGCGGCGCATGCCTGCCATCTCGTGGAGGACCGGCGCGACGATCCAGCGCTTGACCGGTCCCTCAACTTTCTTGAAATTGTGCTTCGCTCATGGATTGCCGACATGCCGGTCGGCGCGCCCGGGCGCGCGGTGCGCGCATGACGGAGCGGGCCCTGAAATCCGCGCGCCGGCTCACCAGTCATGAAATCCAGCGCGAGGGCCGGCGCACATTTCGCCGGATGAGCGAGAGCCGGGCTTTTCTGGAACAAAGGGAAGGAGCCGGAAAACGGCGCTGGGGCGTCTTCGTGCCGAAAAACGGCTTCGCCAAGCCGGTCGTCGTTGTCAGTGATGAATTTGTGCGTGCCTTTCTGTGCAACTCCTGGCTTGAAAAAGACGGCAAGGGGCGGCTGGTTCTCAGCGCGGAGGGCCGGTCCTGGTATGCGCGAATGAGTTGCGGGCCGGCGGCGGTTCCCAGGCAGCAGCAGGCTCTGCAACGACGCATCGCCACCATGGCTGACGGCACGCAGCGCACGGTTACGGTCAATCAGGCGGAAAGCGCCCTGGGATGGCTTCGCAGCCGGCGCGACGCCAATGGACAGCCGCTGCTGACGGATGCCCAGTTCGATGCCGGCGAACGCTTTCGGGCGGATTTCGAAAAAGCCCAGCTGATGCCCCGCGTCACGGCCGACTGGACGATGCCGCTGGGCGGAAAATCCCGCCGCCGCGCCAGGGGGCCCCGGGACCAAGCGATATCGCACACCGCCATCGCGGCGAAACAGCGGGTTTTCTCCGCGCTCAAGTCGGTGGGCCCCGACCTGTCGGGTATCGTGATCGAGATATGCTGTAATCTGAACGGACTGGAACAAAGCGAGCGCCTGCTGGGCATTCCCCAGCGTTCTGGCAAACTGCTGTTGCAGATCGCGCTCAACCAGTTGGCGCGCCACTACGGCATTCTGCGCGAGGAGAACGAGTACAGCGCCCACCCGCATCTGCGCCACTGGGGCGCGCCGGACTATCGGCCAAGCCTGGATGGCTAGAGCGTATCTTTGTTATACGGAACTATTTTGTTGGGCCAGATCAGGTCACTCGGCCAGGCGCGAACCGCCGCGCGGTCTGGTTGATCGGGCATGGTTTGCGGGCGCGGCCGATTGAGCTGATCTGGCCCACCGGGGGGAAGGGTTTTCGCGCTTTCTCGACATCGTCAGGCTTTCCTTTTGGTCGGCCGGACCAAGGCGGAAAGCCTGGCCTTGCCAGCAAACGCGAAAACCCGGTCAAATAATTCCGTATAACAAAGACACGCTCTAGGCGCCCAGTGCGCCCGGGCCGTCCTGCAGGGCGTTGCGGGCTTCGTTCCGGATCCGCTCGATCATGGCAAACAGACCGTTGGAGCGTTGCGGCGAGAGATGGTCCCTGAAGTCGAGCCTTGCAAAAAATTCCGCCGCATCCGTGTCCAGAATGGCCGATGCCCGCTTGCCGGAATAAAGCGCGAAAAGAATGGCGATCAGTCCGCGCACAATATGTGCATCACTGTCGCCGGCGAACCTCAACACAGGATCGCGATCCCCGCGGTCCTCGACATCCGTGCGCAGCCATACCTGGCTGACGCAGCCCTTGACCTTGTTTTTCGCTGTGTGATCGCATGGCGGGAGCGGCGCCAGATCCTTGCCCAACTCGATCACGTAGCGATACCGGTCCTCCCAGGTGTCGAGGAGTTCGAAATCCTCCAGCAATGCGTCCGCGCGCTCGGTCATTGCAGAGACATAGGGCTAAACCGGGCAGCCGGCAAGCGTGGCGGGGCGTGAAGATTTCGGCTCATCGGGAGCGAAAAAAAGCGCCATAAAGCGGAGAAAGGGCGGATCTCGCTTTATGGCGCAATGGGAAGCGGGCAACAGGCCGCCCGCTCCTGTGTGCAATCCGGGCACGGGGGTCCTGGGGGTGCCCGGATTGAATTGGTCGTACTGGCCCGCGCGGGCGCTGGCCGGCCGTGGCCGGGCCTGTCAGCGTCTGCCCCGAGACCTGACGCGCGTGCGCGCTGTGCCGGTCAGGCGCGCGAGGGGCGCTTTCCGCGGCCCCAGGATGGCACAAGGTCTTCGCGGGTCAGAGTGTTCTGCGAACTTCCCGACGTCGCCCCGGCAACGCGCCATGGGCGGGTCGATCCGGTGATGAAGGTCGAGTCGATCGCGCCCAGCTTCTGTGCCGCGGGAGCGGGCTGTTTTTCAG
>JALURZ010000134.1 GCA_027058735.1 Hyphomicrobiales bacterium
GGGGCGCTGAAGACAATAGGGCCGTTGTCGAAGGCCTTCATTGGTGAAGTGCTTGGCTGGTCGCCCTGGGCGGCGACGGCGGCGGAGGTGATCAGCGCGGAAGCGGCGGTAATCAATGTGGCGCGAAGACGTATCTGCATAACTGTTCTCCTGACGTTCCTTAAAATGTGTTCCTGCTCGCCCGACGGTTCCGGACCCGGATCCGGGTCACATGCCCCGGCGGGAGCCGGTCCTGTCGATACTGCTTGAGTTATGCCGCTGATATTGTCCGAGTGCCGCGCGCGGGCGTACACTCATGCATCCTGTCCAAGGACACTGTAGACGAAGCATCGGCCGTTGCCAGAAAAACCATAATGGATATCATGTGTAGCTGACGAATGGATAGCGCAGTGGTAACAAGCGGTAATAAATTCCGGCTGCGCCCGGCAAACCGGTTTGGCCATATTTGTTCGTACGGCTAATTGCAGTCAGATAATGAGACTTAGACTTATATAAAGCGCCAATACTATGACGTCTGTTTTCGTGATTCAGGCATCGTTCAGTGACAAGTTTTTGACACTGCCGGCCAGTGCCCGATGAACGGGACAATCGCCGTTATAAATGGCCGTGCAAAAGAGACCATTTCGGCCAAAGCTATATCTTGTCCGCTGATTATTGAAAATAGAGCAGGAAGCAGAGCGCCAGGGAGTGCCGGACAGGGATGTCGCCGCATTTGTACGTCGAGCGCCGGAGTTCGGCCACCATGGCCGTACCCAGAAAAACGGCAACGAAAAGGGAGGAGGGCTTGAAAGGAAAACAGGTTTCGGCGCTGTCCCTTTTTTGGTTGTTTCTCAAGATCGGGTCCACCGCCTTCGGCGGTTTCATGGCGTTGATATCGGTGGTGGAAACCGCCGTCGTGCAGCGCCGCCGCTGGCTCCGGCACGAAGACATGCTGGATGGCATCTCGCTGGCGTCCATGCTGCCGGGCCCAGTGGCGGTCAACGTGGTCGCCTTCGTGGGGTATCGCCTGCGCGGCCCCTGGGGCGCCTGCGTTACCGCCTTCGCCGTTACGCTGCCGTCGTTCATTCTCATCGTTTCCCTCACCGCGGTCTATTTCAAATGGGGCCAGGTACCGGCGGTGAGCAAGCTGTTCATGGGTTTCATCCCCGCGGTCACCGCCGTCATCGTCAACACCGCCTGGGGTATGAGTCAGAAGGCCATCGCTACGCTGCGCGAAACATTCATCATGTTTGCCGCCGCCTTGCTGCTGCTGACCGTGGGCGGTTTCTACATCACCGTCAGCGTCATCCTCGGCGCCGCGGTGTTGGGCTGGTTGATGTTTCGCGGGCGCAAGCCGCCGTCGGGGCGTACCCCGGAGCCGGTTGCCGGTGGCGAGGCGCCCCGGGAAAAGGGTCCGCCGAAGATGTCGGCGCTGGCGGCGGCGCCGGTGGTCGTGGCGCCGCTGGCGGGCCTGCAGGCCGGAGTCTTGAGCAAACTGTTTTTCACCTTCGCCGGCATGAGCGTGATGTTGTTCGGCGGCGGCTATGTGTTCGTGCCCCTGATCCAGGAGATCGTGGTCGCCGGCGAGGGCTGGGTGACGCAGCAGGAATTCGTCGATGCCATCGCCATGGGGCAGATCACGCCGGGACCGATCCTGATCAGCGCGGCCTTCATCGGCTACAAGGTCGCCGGCCTGGCCGGCGCCGCCGTGTCCACGGTGGGCATTTTCGGTCCGCCGGTGGTGATCATGCTGCTGGCGACTCATGCCCTGGAGCGCATCAAGCGCTCGCCGGCCATCAAGGCCTGTTTGCGCGGGGTGAGGCCGGCGGTGATCGGTATGATCTTCGCCGCCGCCGTGGTGATCGGTTCCAGCGCCTCCACCGACGGGGCCCACTTCTGGCCCAGCGCGCTCATCTTCGCGGCGGCCATTGTCGCCCTCATGCGTTTTCGCGTGGACGTGGTCTGGATCATTCCCACGGCCGGGCTTTTTGGTGTGTTGCTTTATTGACAAAAGATGAAAGTCGCATCCTCGAGGATGACGGTTTCGAACAGAGATCGTTTCTTGAATATGAAACGGCTCTCCCATGCAGCGAACGGCTGTGGCGCATGGGAGCTTTACCGGGGGTAGCGGACGCGGGTCCGCAGCCGCAAAGCGGCAACGCCTTGCGGCGTAGGTAGGACGGCAATCTCAATCCGTCGTCCGGCGCAAGCGATTGCATGAATGGAATCATGCGACCGGCCGGACCACGGACGCGACTAAAGGATGTAGTGTTTATGTATAGCCGGAACCTGCGCGCCGACCCCGGTGGCGCGAACCCACAAGGCGCAACGCCGGTTGTGCCCTACGGCGGCCGTCTGATCGAGACGGTTTGCGACGATGACCAGGAGCGCCGTCATCTGTGGTCCCGTATGGACCCGCTGCCCCGCATCCGGCTCTCCCGGGTCGAGCTGCGGGACACCTTGCTGCTGGGCGGCGGTGCCTACAGTCCGCTGTGCGGCTTCATGGGCCCGGAGACCTATCAGTCCGTGCTGGAGGCGGGGGCCCTGCCCTCCGGCCTGGCCTGGGGTCTGCCCGTGAGCCTGTCGGTGTCCCGGGAAGAACTGGCCTGGATGCAGCGCGGCCGCGAGGTCGGCCTGTACTACCACGACACACCGGTGGCGGTGATGCAGGTCAGCGAGGTTTTCCGCTGGGATCCGGCGGCCGAACTCCAGGCGCTCTACGGGACGGAGGATCCCGGCCACGCCAGCGTGCGTGGGCGGCTTCGTCGGCGCAAGACCCACCTGCTCGCCGGGCCGGTCAAGCTGGTGATCAATCCCCGTTCGCATCTGCTGCAAAGCGGCGTGTTGTGGCCGCGCGATACGCGCCGCTTGTTCCAGCGTGACGGATGGTCCCGGGTGGCCGCAATTCACAGTCTCGATCCGTGGCAGCGCACTCACGAGTATCTGCTCAAGGCCACGCTCGAAACCATGGACGGTCTGTTGCTGCACACGCCGCTGCAGCGTGAGCGCGGTGACGCGGGCCTGCCCGGCAACGTGGTGGCCGATGCCCGCGAGACCCTGCTGACCCACTACTTTCCCCGGGGGCGCGTGCTACAGACGCACCTGGCCGGCGGCCTTCCGGATCAAGGCTGGCGCGCGCGGTTGCAGCAGGCCATCGTCAGCCAGAATTACGGTTGCAGCCATATCGTCATCTCCGGCAGCGACGGTCGGGGCGTCGTCGATGAGGCGCGCGCATCCGCCCGCCCGCAGGCGATGGAGCAGCCGGTGATCGCAACGCTGCGGCTGGAAGAGGCCTTTCATTGCGATGCCTGCGGCAGTATCGCCACGGAAAAATCCTGTCCCCATGACCACAGCCGGCGGGCGACCATGCCCGAGCACCAGATCCTGCAGCGGCTGCTTTCCGGCGAGCCCTTGCCGCCACAGGTGGCCCGGCCGGAGGTGGCGCGCATTCTTTCCCGGGGCGTCTCCAGCGAGATGACGTCCAGGCTGGTGTCCGGCGGGCGTCACGTCTTTCCTCATGCCGGGGAGATCCGGCCGGAATCCCGCGAGTGTTTTGCCGGGCACAAGGCGGCGGTGTTGTGGATGACCGGTCTGTCCGGCGCCGGCAAGTCCACCGTGGCCCATCGCCTGGAGCGCGAGCTGCTCTATACCGGCCACCGCGTCTGCGTGCTCGACGGTGACGGCCTGCGCAACGGTCTTTGCCGCGATCTGGATTTTTCCCGCGAGTCCCGGCGGGAGAACCTGCGGCGCGCAGCCGAAGTGGCCCGGATCATGGCGGACGCCGGCATGCTGGTACTGGCCTCCTTCATCTCGCCCTACCGCGAGGAGCGCGAGATGGCCCGCGAGATCATCGGCGCCGGATTCTACGAGGTCTACGTGGAGGCCAGCCTCGAGACCTGCGAGGCGCGCGACCCCAAGGGTCTGTACAAGCGCGCCCGGCTCGGCGCCATCCCCGAGTTCACCGGCGTCTCCGCCCCCTACGAGGCTCCGGAGGACCCCGATATGCACGTCAACACCAGCGTTCATGAATTGGATGCCTGCGTGCGTCAGCTCATG
>JALURZ010000135.1 GCA_027058735.1 Hyphomicrobiales bacterium
TGCTGGCCGGCGTCCTGCCGCCGTCATCGGGCACGCTGCGGCGTTCAAAAAAACTCAAGGTCGGTTATTTCGCCCAGCACCAGCTCGACGGCCTCAACGCCGCCATGAGCCCCTATGACCATGTCCACGCGCTGTTGCCCCAGGCAACGCAAGCGCAGGTCCGCGCCCGGGCCGGGCGTTTCGGCTTCGGCGCCGAACTGGCCGACACCAGGGCGGCGGACCTGTCGGGCGGCGAGCGGGCGCGGCTGCTGCTGGCGCTCGCCGCCTTTCACGCGCCGCAACTGCTGATCCTCGATGAGCCGGCCAATCATCTGGATGTGGAAAGCCGCGAGGCGCTGGTGCACGCCATCAACGACTATGAAGGGGCACTCGTCCTCATCAGCCATGACCGCCATCTGCTCGAGACCTGCGCGGAGCGGCTGTGGCTGGTGGCGGAGGGAACGGTCAAGGCATTCGACGGCGATCTCGGTGACTATCGCGACATGGTTTTGAAGGCGCGGCGCGAGGCCCCCAAAAGTCAAAAACCCCGGGGTGCGGCGGCACCCGGCGGGGAGCGCCGGGAAGCCCGGCGCAAAAATGCCGCGGCGCGTCAAAAACTGGCGCCGCTGAAGAAACGGGTTGCGGCGGCGGAACGAAGGATCGCCACACTGAGCGCGGAGCTGGAAGCCCTTGATGCGCGGCTCGGCGACGGCGCGCTCTATCGCGACCATCCTGAGAAAGCCGAACGCCTGCTGCGGATGCGCGGCGACATCCAGAAAAAACTCGCCCGGGCCGAAACCGACTGGATTGCGTTTTCTGAAACCTATGAGCAGGCCCGCGCGCAGGCCCCCGCTCTCACGCCAGCTTCCAGCGCATCGCCACGTCCTCAAGATCCTTGAGTGCGGTGCGAAGCTCGCGCCCGCGCGCGGTCAACTCATAGGAGACCTGCGGCGGGATGGTCGGCTTCTGCTCGCGATGGACGACGCCGGCGCGTTCCAGCCGCCGCAACCGGTCAGTAAGGACCCGCGAGGAAATAGAGGGTATCCGGCGCTTTATTTCGCCAAAACGGATCGGGCCGTTTTCGGTTACCACCCACAAAACATAGGTCGTCCATGGCCCCATCAACAGGCGCAGCAGCGCGTCCATGGGACATTTCAGTGGTTTAACGATCTGGTCCATCAAATCAGTTCCCATGATAGTAACAAGGTTACTACACCGTACCTACTTTTGTTTTGGAAGTAAATACCCTAAATAGAGCGCAGGACCCGGAACCGGCGCTCGCCACCTTCGGGGACAAACCCATTGATGAAAAAGGGACTGACACCATGAAACTCTATTTTGCGCCGGGCGCCTGCTCGCTGGCCCCGCATATTATTCTTGAAGAAACCGGACAGACGCACGAACTCGAGCAGGTCGATCTGGGCACCAAGAAAACGGCCAGCGGAGAAGAGTACACCAAAATCAATCCGAAAGGCTCTGTCCCCGCGATCCAACTCGATGATGGACAGATCCTGACCGAAGTCGCCGTCGTCCTGCAGTATATCGCCGACCAGAAGCCGGAAGCCGGCCTCTCCCCGCAGGCCGGAACCATGGAGCGTTACCGGCTGCTCGAAACGCTCAACTATATCTCCAGCGAGGTTCACAAGACCTTCGGCGCCCTGTTCAATCCCGATGTAAAAGGCGACTGGCGCGAGGCCCAGCTCGGCGCGGTCGCGGCGCGCTGTGACCATCTTTCCCGCCGCCTGGACGGCAATGCGCATATTCTCGGCGATGCATTCTCGATCGCCGACGCCTACCTGTTTGCCGTGCTCAACTGGAGCAACATGCTGAATATCGATCTGACCAACTGGCCCGCCCTGACGGGCTTTCTGGACCGGGTATCTTCGCGTCCCGGCGCTCAGGCGGCCATGAAGGCCGAAGGCCTGCTGGGATAGGAGGGTTTTCATGTCGCCATTGCCAAGTCTGTTCACAGGCCACGGCACGCCGTTCCAGGCGCTGGACGGCGCGGCGGCAAGCCAATTCCGGGCAATCCATGCTGCGCGCGGCGCGCCCGGGCAATCAGCGCAATCGCGCGTGCAGGCGGCGCGATTTACGTGGTCTTAGGGTTTTGATCGCTAGTCTGGGAACCGACCACATTCGTGTCCATCGGTTCCGGGTTGACGGCTTAGCAAACTGTTAATCCTCATAATTGTATAAACAATGGTTATGCGCGCATAGGGCGCATTTTCTCGCACCGACGCTTTGCCGGTTGCTGCGGAAATCTTGAAATGGGGGCCTCCTTCGATGACAAGAGAGCTACAGACGACCGGTGTTGAGCGCCGGTTTGGCGACGATGAGATCATCGTATCCAAAACCGACCTGAAAGGCCGGCTCACCTATTGCAACGATGTATTCCTGCGTCTGGCGGATTACACGGAAAGCGAATGCCTGGGCCAGCCCCACAGCATGATCCGGCATCCTGAAATGCCGCGCTGCATATTCAAGCTGTTGTGGGACACGATTGCCGATGGCAAGGAAATCTTCGCCTATGTGAAGAACCGGTCGAAGAACGGCGATCACTACTGGGTTCTCGCTCATGTGACCCCCTCCATTGATGCGGCGGGCCGGATCACCGGCTACCATTCCAATCGCCGGGTGCCGGACCGGCGCATTCTCGAAGACACGATCATGCCGCTCTATAAGGACCTGCTCGAAGAAGAGCGCCGCTCCCCGGACCGCAAGACGGGGCTGGAGGCCTCGACCGGCAAACTCCTTGGCGTGTTGTCCGATCGCGGGCTCCCTTATGACGAATTCATCGCAACGCTGTGAGGCGTCCGCGAATCAGACCAGGAACAGGCAACATGTTTGGCAAAACCGACACTTCAACACTATCGAGAGCTCTGGAAGTCGTAAAAGCGGTCGCGGAAGGCGATCTGGAAGCCCGCGTCATCAACATCACCGAAACGGGCGAAGCCGGCGAATTGCTGCACGCCATCAACCGGCTGGTCGACCGCACGGATGCGTATCTGCGTGAGTCCAAGGCCTGCCTGGAATATGTTTCCGACAACAAATATTTCCGCCGTATCGCCGAAAAAGGCATGGTCGGCGCCTTCGGCGTGGCCAGCCAGACCATCAACAACGCGACGATCTCGATCCAGGAGCGCACATCAGCCTTTGGCAAAGTGGTCGAGGGCTTCGAAGGCCAGATGAAGGAGGTCGTCGAAACCGTCGCCTCTTCGGCAACCGAGCTCGAAGCGTCGTCGAAATCGCTGGAGGGCTCGGCGACGTCCATGAGCGAGAAATCCTCCACGGTCGCGGCGGCGGCCGAAGAAGCCTCCACCAATGTGCATACGGTGGCGGCGGCGACCGAGGAACTCACCAGTTCGATCGCTGAAATCGGGCGGCAGGTCTCCGAGTCGTCCGAAATAACCGGCGAAGCGGTGCGGGAGGTCGAGCGGACCAACGAAGACATCCGCACACTCGCCGCGGCATCGGAAAAAATCGGCCAGGTCGTCGGTCTTATTACCGATATCGCCGGACAGACAAATCTGCTCGCCCTCAACGCCACCATCGAAGCGGCGCGCGCGGGCGAAGCCGGCAAGGGATTCGCCGTGGTGGCCTCTGAGGTGAAGAGCCTCGCCAACCAGACCGCCAAAGCCACCGATGAAATCAGCGGCCAGATCGCCGAGATCCAGACCGCGACCGGTCAGGCGGTGACCGCAATCCAGAATATCGGCGCGACCATCGGCAAGGTCAACGACATCGCGACCGCGATTGCCGCGGGCGTCAACGAGCAAAGCGCCGCGACCCAGGAAATCGCGCAGAATGTCGAACAGGCGGCGAGCGGCACGAGCGATGTCAGCTCCAACATCGCGGAAGTCAATCAACTGGCCGGCGAAACCGGACAGGCCGCCGGCAACGTGCTGGAGGCATCCACAGAACTGTCGAAACAGGGCGAACTGCTCAGGACCAATGTCGAACACTTCCTGGGAGAAGTGAAAAAGGCGGTGTGACGAAGGCCGGCGGCGCGCCGGTCTAAAACGTCTCCACCCAGGGTCTGAGTTCCAGTT
>JALURZ010000136.1 GCA_027058735.1 Hyphomicrobiales bacterium
GGCTTCAGGTCAATTTCGACGGTTGCGACCGCGCGGGTATCGGCCGCCCTGTGGCCGCTGATCGACAACATGAACCCGGCGGCCGATACCCGCGCGGTCGCAACCGTCGAAATTGACCTGAAGCCCATCGAGCCCGGCCAGCGGGTCACCGTGGTGTGGCAGGGCAAGCCGATCTTCATCGACCACCGCACGCAACGCCAGATCGCGCGCGCGAAGGCGGATGACAATGCGGATTTGCCGGATCCCGCGAGCGATGCCTCGCGTGTCAAACAGGAAGAATGGCTCGTTGTGATCGGCATCTGCACCCATCTTGGCTGCATACCGGTGGGGCAGAAGCCGGGAGATCGGCTCGGGGACTGGGGCGGCTGGTTTTGCCCGTGTCACGGGTCGCATTATGATACCGCCGGGCGGATCAGAAAGGGTCCGGCCCCGAAAAATCTCTATCTGCCGCCCTATGACATCGGCAAGGACGGCATGCTGCGGATCGGCTGAACCGGCTCCGCTGCAGCGCCCCGTTCAGGCGACCTCGCGCGCGGCTTCCCAGGCTTTCGTCGTGGCCTCGTTGATCTGCTTGATCTGCTCGGTCGCATCGGCGATTTCCTTCACGTTGACCGCGATCATCTCGACCCGTTCGGAGGCGGTCTGCATGGTGCCCGAGATTTCCTGGGTGACGGCGGTCTGCTGTTCCACCGCGCCGCCGATCGACGAGGAGATTTCGTTGATCTTGCCGATGGTCCCGGAAAAGGCCTGAACCGCGCTCACAGCCTCATTGGTGGCGGACTGCACCTGCCCGATCTGGTTACCGATCTGTTCGGTGGCCTTGGCTGTCTGGTTGGCCAGCGTTTTCACCTCATTCGCGACGACCGCAAATCCCTTGCCCGATTCGCCCGCCCTGGCCGCTTCGATCGTGGCGTTGAGCGCAAGCAGGTTCGTCTGCTCGGCGATGTTGCTGATCAGTTCGACGACTTCGCTGATTTTTTCGACCGAGTTCGCAAGACCGCTGATGATTTCACCGGTCTGCTCCGCCTCATGTACCGCGCTGGAGGTGATTTCAAGCGCTTCGCTGATCTGCCGGCTGATTTCCGCCACGGAACACGACAGTTCCTCGGCTCCAGAGGCGACCGACTGAACGCTCATCGAGGTTTCGTTGGTGGCATCGGCCGCGGTGATGGACTGCTGGGCGGCGCCATCGACAATGGTCGTGATTTCGCAAAACTTTGAATCCATCTCGCGCTGGACTTCCTCGCGTTTCAAGCGCTCGCGCACCGTGGCGGTTGTGTCGGTGGCGTATTTGACCACCTTGAACGGCTTGCCGTTCATGTCGTCGATCGGGTTGTAGGTGGCCTGGATCCAGATTTCGCGGCCATCCTTGCCGACCCGCTTGAACTCACCCGACTGGAACTTTCCGGCCCGCAGTTCTTCCCAGAACTTTTTGTAGGCAGGACAGTCGCGTTCGGCGGGCTCGACAAACATGGAGTGATGCTTGCCGGCGATTTCATCGAGCCGATAGCCAAGCGTATCGAGGAAATTGTCATTGGCCTGAATGATGGTGCCGTCGAGGTTGAACTCGATCACCGCCTGCGACTTGCTGATCGCGGCGATCTGGCCCTGGGTATCGGCGATCGCCAGTTTACGGGCCGTGATATCGGTTGCCAGCTTGACGATTTTGGTGACCGTGCCATCGGCCCCCCTGACGGGATTGTAGCTCGCCTGGATCCAGACTTCTTTTCCGTTCTTGCCGAAGCGTCTGTATTCGGACTGCTGGGAATGTCCCTGCCGCAGTTTTTCCCAGAACCCGGTATATTCCGCCGTTTCGGCGTGACCGGGCTCGACGAACATGGAATGGTGGCGGCCCGTGATCTCGTCCAGGGAATATCCCATCGTGTCGAGAAAATTCTCGTTCGCGTTCACTATGGTGCCATCCGGCTTGAATTCTATGATCGCCTGTGAATCCTGCAGCGCATCAAGCACGCTTGCGGCATCCGAACCAGAAAAGGGCCACATGATTGATCTCCAAATCCCGGGGAGGATTGTTGTGGGTCGTGTCTTGCAAACGTGGCGACACCGCGCAAACGAAGGCGCAGGGTCCGTGCTATCCCCCGTGGAGTGTTTCTACACCTGTTGGCGTTAAACGATCGTAAATGCGCCCGTGACGGGGAGCACGCCAATCCGGGCCTTGCGGCGGCGCGCCGGCAGGAGCGCCCCCGGGCGGGGCCCTCATACGTGTTTCTGGAACCGCCGGCAGGTTATGTCGAGAACCTCCTCGGGGTCGCGCAGCCACCAGTTTTTCGCGGAGAAAATCTCAACCTCCACATACCCCTCATAGCCGGCCGCCGCGACCCATCCGCTGATCTGCCTGATATCGATGATCCCGTCCCCCATCATGCCGCGATCGAGCAGCAGATCGGTTGTGGGCACCAGCCAGTCGCAGACATGATAGCCCAGTATCCGCCCGGCGGCCCGGGCGATCTCGTTTCTGAGGGTGTCGTCCCACCACAGGTGATAGACATCGATGGCCACGCCGAGCCCGGCGCCCAGTTCCTCGCACAGATCGTTGGCGTGACGCAGGGTGTTGATACACGCGCGCTCGGCCGCATACATGGGGTGCAGAGGCTCGATTGCGAGCGGGACATTGGCCGCGCGCGCGTGTTCGAGCAGCGCGGCGATGCCGTCGCGCACCTGATCATGCGCACCGGCGAGGTCTCGCGATCCTTCCGGCAGACCGCCGACCACGAGCACCAGGCAGTGCGCGCCAAGGGCCGCGGCCTCATCGACCGCGCGCCGGTTGTCGTCCAGCGACCGCGCGCGCGCCGCCTTGTCAGGGCCTGTGAACATGCCCCCCCGGCACACCCCCGACACTTCGAGGCCGCTATCGCGGATCACCCGGGCCGCCTGTTTCACTCCGATGTCGTGGATCTTGTGACGCCACGGCGCGATCGCCGGGATGGCGTGGCGCACGCATGCGTCCACGCAACGTTCCAGCGACAGCCGCCGGTCGATGGTGGCGCTGTTGATCGACAGCCGGGCGATATCCGCCATGGCTCAGACCCCCACACCATGAACCGCCATCACCTGTGAAGCGCGTGCGCAGGCAAGCTCGGGATCGCGCAACACCCCGGCCCTGTCCGCCAGCCGCACAACGTCCGCCAGATGCAGGGCGGAGCGCGCGCCGTGTTGCCCGGCGACCATGACGAAATGGTCCTGGTGCCCGTTCAGATAGGCCAGAAACACGATGCCGGTCTTGTAGAACCGGGTGGGGGCGGCGAATATGTGGCGCGACAGGGGCACGGTCGGTTCGAGAATATCCCGGTAGCCGGCCATGTCCTGCCGCGCCATGGCCTGAAGAGCGGCACTCGCCGCCGGGGCAATGGCGTCGAAAATGCCAAGCAGCGCATCGGAATGCCCCGCATCGTCGCCGGCGATCAGTCTGGCGAAGTTGAAATCATCGCCCGTATACATCCGCACCCCGCGCGGCAGCCGGTTGCGCATGGCGATTTCCCGGGCATCGTCCAGCAGCGAGATCTTGATGCCGTCCACTTTCGCGGCGTTGTGCCCGATGACCTCCAGGCAGACCTCCATCGCCTTGTCCAGGTCCCCATGACCCCAATAGCCTTTGAGCGCGGGGTCGAACATGTCTCCCAGCCAGTGCAGGATGACCGGCGCGCCGACCTGCCCCAGAATATGGTTGTAGACCTTCAGATAGTCGTCGGCAGACGTCGCGCAGGCGCAAAGCGCGCGGCTCGCCATGAGAATGATGCGCCCCCCCGCCTTCTCGATGGCGGCGCATTGCTGCTCATAGGCCGCGATGACATCGTCTACCCCGTGGTGCGCGGCAGGGTCGAGGTGGTCGGTGCCCGCGCCGCTGGCGAGCAGGGCCGGGTGGCCGGTGCCGGCGGTAAAGTCGCGGGCCGCGGCGATCGAACGCCGGACAAGTTCGAGCGAGGAGGGCCAGTCCAGTCCGCTGCCGCGCTGCGCCGTGTCCATGGCTTCCGCCACGCCCAGCCCGAGGCCCCACAGATACCGGCGATAAGCGATGGTCGCGTCCCAGTCGATCGCGGTGTCGAGCCCCGGATCGCCATCGTGCATCGCATCGGCGACCACATGGGCGGCCGCGTAGGCGATCCGCGGCGCCGCACTGCTGGTCAGGACGTCGAACGTTTGGGCGCGCGACATGGTGTAGGTCTCAAGACCCCGGTCCCGCGTCGGCAATACAAGGCTTGGCATGGGCTATCCGCTCCCACGCTCTAAAGGGCCAGATCCGGCAGATCGACCCAGGCGCGCTCCCGCCAGCTCTTCAGGCCCGCCTCGGCCAGTTGCACGCCCCTGGCGCCTTCCAGCAGGTCATGACGCCACGGCCCATCCTCGAAGATGTGGCGGATGAACATCTCCCACTGCACCTTGAAGCCGTTGTCAAAGTCCACGGTGTCCGGCACCTCCAGCCATTGCCCGGCAAACCGCATGGTCTGGGGCTGGTCGGGGTTCCACACCGGCTTGGGCGTGTTGACGTTCGCCTGGGTGACGCAGCGGTGCAGACCGGCAACCGCTGACCCCTTCGTGCCATCGACATGGAAGGTGACCAGATCGTCCCGGTTGACACGGGTACACCACGAGGAATTCATCTGCGCGACGATATCGCCTTCAAGTTCGAAGATGGCGTAAGCGGCGTCATCCGCGTCCGCCTTGTATGGCTTGCCGGCTTCGTCGATGCGTTCGCGGATATGGGTGGCGCCGAGGCACGACACCGATCTGACCGGGGCGATGGTGTGATCGAGCACATAGCGCCAGTGGCACAGCATATCCAGAATAATGCTGCCGCCATCGGCCTTGCGATAGTTCCAGCTCGGCCGCTGGGCCGGTTGCAGACCGCCCTCGAAAACCCAATAGCCGAATTCGCCGCGCACCGACAGGATGCGGCCGAAAAACCCGGCATCGCGCAACATCTTGAGCTTGAGCAGACCGGGCAGAAAAATCTTGTCCTGAACGACGCCGTGCCTGATCCCCGCCCTGGCCGCAAGGCGCGCCACCCGCAACGCATCGTCAAGCGTTTCGGCGACCGGCTTTTCGCAATAGACATGCTTGCCGGCGGCAATGGCGCGTTCCAGCAGGCCGGCGCGCAACTGGGTCGAAGCGGCATCGAAAAACAGCGCATCGTCCTTGTTTTCCAGCGCGCCGTCGAGATCGCTCGTCCAGCGCTCGATCCCATGCGCCCTGGCCAGACGCGCCACCTTTTGCCCATTGCGCCCGACCAGCAGCGGATCGGGCATGACCGTATCGCCGTTGGCCAGCGCCACGCCGCCCTGTTCGCGGATCGCCAGAATGGAGCGCACGAGATGCTGGTTCGTCCCCATCCGGCCGGTCACGCCGTTCATGATGATTCCCAAACGCTGGTCGGCCATGATGCACTTCTCCTATTCCAGACCCAGCAGCCGGTAGATTCGCAGGGCATAACGGCCGAATTTGCCGCTGGTCTTGACTTCCAGCTTGCGCGGCATCTTGAGATCGACGCGAAAATTGTCGGCCATGCGCGCAGGCCGCGCGGTCAGGACCGCGACCCGGGTGCCGAGGAAAATCGCTTCGGGGATCGAATGGGTGACAAACACGATGGTCTTGCGGCTTTCGCGCCAGATCCGCATCAACTCCAGGTTCATCTTGTCGCGGGTCAGCGCATCGAGCGCGCCGAACGGCTCGTCCATCAAGATCAGTTTGGGATCATGCACCAGCGAGCGGGCGATGGCGGCGCGCTGCTGCATGCCGCCGGAGAGTTCATAGGGGTATTTTTCCTCAAATCCATCGAGACCGACCATGGCGAGCAGGTCGCGGGCGCGCTCGCGCGCCTCGCCCATGGGCAGCCCGAGAATTTCGGCCGGCAGCAGCACATTGTCGATGATCTTGCGCCATTTGAGCAGCAGGGCCGCCTGAAACACCATGCCGACATCCCTTGAGGGATCGAACGACACACCGCCTCCGCCGATCGACACCGTGCCGCCGTCTTGTTGGTGCAGCCCAGCAAGAATTTTCAGCAGGGTCGTCTTGCCGCAGCCCGACGGGCCAACCAGAGAGACGAATTCGCCCTGTTCGATATCCATGGTCACATCGGAAACGGCGACGATTTCCTCATCGCGGGCCTGATAGACCTTGCGAACCGCGTCGAGCTTTATGAAGGCTTCGCTCATCCTTACTACTGCACCCTCGAATCGCGGATGACAAAAACATGCTCCAGCGCCAGCACCAGCAAATAGAGCGCCACGCCGACCAGCGTGATCAGCAGCACCGCCATGAACATCGCCGCCGTATCGAGGGTCACCTGGACCTGAAGCATCAGATAGCCCAGCCCCTCCTGGGACGCGATGAACTCGCCGACGATCGCACCGGCGACCGCCAGCACGACCGCCACTTTCATGCCCGAGAAGATATAGGGCAGGGAGCCGGGCAACTGGATCTTGGTGAAAATCTGCCAGCGCGAGGCCTTGAGCGCGCGTACCAGATCGACCAGATCGGGTTCGATTTCCTTCAGGCCCCGGTCCGTGGTCAGCAGGATCGGCAAAAAGCAGATCGAAAACGCGATGATGATGTTCGGGATCACGCCATAGGACATCCACACGATGAACAAAGGCCCCATGGCGACCTTCGGGATCATGTTCAAGGACACGACAAGCGGCATCAAGGTGGTGTTCAGAAGCCGGAACCAGGAAAACAGCAGCGCCAGACCGACACCGACGAACACGGCGATGAAATAGCCGCCGAAAATCTCGATGGCGGTGACCTTCGTATTGGCAAGCCAGTTGTAGTCCACCGTCAGGGCCGCCAGGGTCGCCTGCGGCGTCGGCATGACATAGGCGGGCACATCCCAGATTTCGACGAACAGATACCAGATCAGCACAACCAGCAGGTGAATGGCGATGATAAGGCCGTAGTGCTTGCTCTTTTCAGCCATCCAGGTCGTCATGGTGTTCACCGTCGTGTTGTTCAGGAGATGTGTACCGTTCTTGAGGCATCGTACTCGAGAGCCGGGCTCGTGAACATCGTATCGTGATTGACATAGTGGAAAGCCGCCGCCCGGCGCCAGTGGCGGCTGGTGTTGGAGGAAGACTGGTGCAGCGTATTGCCGTGATGAAACGACACCCCGCCCCTGGGCACCGGGGCCGGGGTCATCGGGTATTTGCGCGCGTCGCGTTCGGGGATCTGCAGGTTGAACGGCTCGCCGGGCGGCGCCACGTGGGCGAGAACCGGGCCGGTGTTCGTGCCCTCGCCGAAATACAGACACCCGTTTTCAACGGTTGCCTCATCGAGCGCCAGCCAGGCGGTCACCATGCCGTCCTCGTTGTTGCAGCCGAAATAGAAGTTGTCCTGATGCACAGGTTTGGGGCCGCCGCCTTCGGGCGCCTTGAAGAACATCTGCGAGAACGCGACCCGCACCCCGGGACCGATGATCGCCTCCACCGCCTCGACAAGGCCGGCGTGCCTCGCCAGGTCCCGAAACACCGGGCGGTGGAACACCGGATCGTCAAGCTTGCGCAAGACGCCGGCCACCTTGACATTGCCATCGACGTACCATTGGCGCTCGCTTGCATCCATTCGGGCGAGGGTTTCATCGGCCCACGCCATGGCATCCGCGATGGCCGCGTCCATCTGTTCATCCGAAAAGACCCCGGCGATGGTGACATGGCCATCGCTGGCGAACTTGGCGAGGTATTCCTTCATCTTGGTCATGACAGCCACCGCTCCAGGTTTTCGCGCACGAAATCATCATCATTGAGATGCGGATAGGCGGCAACGATACGGTCGATTTCCGCCGCCTGGCCGGGCCCCAGGCCCGCATCCCGGTCCAGACACCAGATGCCCTCCAGCAGTCCCTGCCGGTGCAGGATTTCGTGGCAGCCGGCAATGGCGCCGCGAAAATCATTGGCGGCATCGAAGATCGCGCTGTTGGTGTCGGTGATCTGGGCGTCGAGTGCGAGCAGGTCCGGGTCAATCGGCCCGCCCTCGACAGCCTTGCGGATGCGCTCCAGCAGCAGGACCGCGCTGCGGGTCCACACGCTCCAGTGGCCCAGCAGACCGCCGCGAATGCGCACGCTCGTCAAGGTGCCCGAAACACTGAGCGCAAACGGCGTCAGCAGATCGAGGGCGATGTGATCGTCGTTTCCGGTATAGAGCGCTACCCGGTCCTGGGCGCCGGCCTCGACCACGCCGCGCACCACATCGAGGGTGCGATACCGGTTGAACGGCGCGATCTTGATGGCGATCACATTTTCGATTTCAGCGAAGCGGCGCCAGAAACCGGCTGAAAGAACCCGCCCGCCGACGGCCGGCTGAAGATAAAACCCGACCAGGGGAATATCCGCCGAGACCGTCTTGCAATGGGCGATCAGTTCGTCCTCATCCGCATCGCTCAGCGCGGCGAGGGACAAAAGCCCCGCATGATACCCCTCGCCAACCGCGATCCGGGCCTCGCCGACCGCCTGTTTCGTCTGCCCGACAAGACCGGCGATCCGGATCAGGTCACGATCCGTCCAGCTTTCCACTTCGCGTGCGGCCAGCCGCAGCACCGGCTGGTAGAGGCCGGCGTCGCGAATTTCAAATTGGGTGGTGTGAACCCCCACGGCCACCCCGCCGCAGCCGGCATCAATGTAATAGCGGGTCAGGGCGCGCTGGCGGCGCTCGTCCAGAGCGCGATCGGCTCTCAGCGCCAGGGGGTGGGCGGGAATGACCTGGCCGGCACGAAGCGCCTCGACAAGGTTTCCCGGTATGTCCGTCCAGTGCAGCCCCATGCCCGCGGCGCGCCTTTCGATCCCACGCAAAAGTAACTGATTAGATACTTATCTCACGGTTCCGCAAAAAGCAAGGGGCCAGACGCCGCGCGCGCCGGCCCGTCATGAAAGGGAAGATCGAACGCCCCTGCTCAGGGTCTCAGATAGCCCAGCACCACGTCCACGGAGTGGGCGTCGCGGGCTTCCAGTTCGTGCGGAGCGAACAGGTCGCGGCCGAAAATCGACGACAGAGTGTAATTGTTGGACTGATAAAAATACCCCAGCGCCGCAATTGTGATGTACAACTGGACCGGGTCGACATCGGCGCGAAAGACCCCTTCCTTTTCGCCCCGCTTCAGCAGATCCTCGATGATCTCGACCAGCGGGGAATGCAACTTGGGGATGTTTTTCGACTTGGCGATAAAGCGCGCCTTGTGCAGGTTCTCGTTGTTGAGCAGGTGGATGAATTCCGGGTTTTCGAGATAATACCGCCAGGTGAAGCGGACCAGTTCGCGCATGCCGGAAACCGGATCCATATTGGTCAGATCCAGGTCTTTTTCCTCTTCTCGGATCTTTCTGTAGGCATCCTCCATGACCGCCAGGTAGAGATCGTCCTTGGACCCGAAATAGTGATAAAGCATACGCTTGTTGGCGTTGGAGCGGCGCGCGATTTCATCGACGCGCGCGCCGCTCAGACCCTTCTCCGCAAACTCCCGGGTTGCCGCCTCAAGCACACGCTGGCGCGTCAGTTCCGGATTTCTTTTTCGCGGTTTGTTCAAAAGCCATGCCCTGAATGCGCCCGGATCGCGCGCGCCCACTGCCTCGAATTGCCGTTGATCCCTCGCTGCGTTGACATACCAGTATAATCCATATATCGTCAAATAACCAGTTGGTTACTAACGTCCGGTTGCACCTTGTGCCCGTTGCGCCACTTTGCGGACGGTCGGGTGCGGCGGCGTTGAGGGAGGATCACATGAAAAGAATGTTATCACGTCTGATGGCGGGCGCGGCGATGCTGGGCCTGGCGGCGGTGCCGGCCCACAGCCAGCAAAAGATAAACTTCATCTTGAACTGGATCGCCGGCGGCGACCACGCCCCGTATTATTATGCCAAGGCGTCCGGCATGTATGCCGAGGCGGGATTGGACGTCAATATCGAGCAGGGCAAGGGCTCCTCGATGGCCGCCCAGCGCACGGGCGTGGGCAAGAACGACATCGGGCTGGCGGACATGCCGCCGGTTTTCGCGGCCATTGGCAAGGGGGCGGACATTGTCGCGGTGATGAACATCTATGCCAATTCGCCCTACGGGTTCTACTGGCGCAAAAGCTCCGGCATCAGGGGGGCGAAGGATTTCGCCGGCAAGAAAATCGGCAATCCGCCCTGGGACGCGGCGCGCAAGATGTGGCCTGCTTTCGCGAAGAATGTGGGCATCGGTGAAAAATCCGTCACCTGGGTCAATGTGCAGCCCAACGCCAAGCTGGCGGCGCTCAAGTCCGGGTCCATCGATATAACGACCTCGTTCTACAACATCCATCATATCTTCCAGAAACAGCTTGGCGACGACATGGGCTATGTTTCGGGCAAGGCCCACGGCATCAATCCCTACGGCAATTCGATCATCGTCAATGGCGCATTCCTGCGCGCCAACAAAAAGGCGGTCGCCGCCTTCGTGAAGGTCAGCCAGAAGGCTTTTGCCTTCTGCGCGAAAAACGCCGACCCGTGCATCAAGGCCCTGCTGGATGCCAACAAGGGCCTGCAAACGGCGAACGAGACCACGAACTGGGGTCTGGTCAAGCAGCTGATGACGGATGAAACCTCGACCACCAAGGGCCTGGGCTACATGGACAAGGAGCGCATGATGAAATCCTATGCCCTGTTTGAGCCCTATCTGGACAAACCGTTCGACATGTCCAGGCACTTCACCAACGAGTTCATCGACACCAGCATCAAGATGCCGCAATAATACTCCCTCGTACTCGATCCGGAGACGGACTTGCCGGCCGCCTCGCGCGGCCGGTCTTTTTTATCCGAGTTCGGGACCGGCGATGGCGTAGATTTTCGCCGGATCGCCGAACGGCCGAGTGCGCCCGTGCAGCATGCGCACGAAGCCGCGCTGGGCGGTGAAGCCTGTGGACCTCAGCCACCCCATGAACGCCTCTTGATGATCGGGGACGTCGATATAGGCCGCCCCGGCGATTTCGCCCAGCGCGGTGCGGGCGAGGTCGATCGCCATAGTGTCGCGGGTGGCGACGAGCGGGCCGATCTGGGCGGCGTCATGACCGTCGCGCCCGAAACAGTGGCCGGTGCCATCGCTGCCCAGCCAGGCCAGCTTCGGCGCGCGGGCGTGAAGGTGGCTCAACAGGGTGCCGCGCTCGCAGCCGCACGCTGCCCGGTCATTGTCCAGAATGTCCGGCCGGTCCGCTGGACGCAGCGCCCTGACGCTGCCGGCGGCCCTGCCCGGTTCGCCTGCGCCGCCTGCCCGCACCATGCGGGTCAAGGGATAGACATCGCAAAATCCGTTCTGCAGATAGACCCGCCGGCCGCCCTGTGTCGCGTCCAGTCCCGGTGTGCAGCCATCGGCCAGCAGGCTGCCGACGCATTTGTCCAGCAGCCGGCCCGCCAGGCCGTGGCGCCGCCAGGCGCGCGCGACCAGCACCATCGAAATCCAGCCGAAACCGGCCTCCCTGTGCGGCAGGCTCAGCGCGGTCGCCACGACATTGCCCGGGTCGTCGAGAAAGGCCCAGCCCTCGCCCTGTTCGATCATGTATTCCCAGTCCCGCGGCGTCTGGTTCCAGCGCGCCTCGCGCGACAGCGCATGGGCGCCGGGAACATGGCTTTTCGCCAGCCGCCGGCATTGCAGCCCGGACAGCCGCCTGGTGTCAGTATCTGCCATCGCGGGTTTCGAAATGTGTGGGTTTTCCAAGGCTGGGCATGTCGCGTGCGATCCAGTCCGCGACCCATCCGGTCATTCTTTCAAGGGTGATTTCGGGCGCGCCAAACAGGCTCCGGGCAC
>JALURZ010000137.1 GCA_027058735.1 Hyphomicrobiales bacterium
AAAAAAAACAAAATAAGAAAAAAGATAATGCCGCCGTACTGCGTGGTGAGTTGCGTATAGCGCATCCGGCCGGGTTCAAGACCGGCGATATTGCCGGGCACCAGCCGTTCCATCAGTTCAGCCGTTCCTCCCGGGGCCGACAACAGGCATTGCCCCATGTGGGAGACATCGAACAGGCCGGCTTTTTCGCGCACATGGAGATGCTCCTTGAGCACCCCGGCGGGGAAGCTGACGGGCATGTCATGGCCGGCGAACGGCACCATCTTGCCGCCGAGTTCGAGATGCAGGGCGTGAAGGGGCGTTTTGTTGAGCGCCTGTGCGCTGGACCGGGCTGGCTCGCTCATCGTTGGGCTCCGCGTCGTTCAGGCCCGCCAGCCTCTCAGACCGGCGCTTGAGCCCCTCTGTCGCGAAACCTGAGAGATTGGCCCGGAATACGGAAATCCGGGTTTACCCCTTCGGTGAGCCACGCTTTCGCGCCGCCGCTTTCCAGAGTGTCATCCCCCTACGGTCCGTTTGCCTGAGAGTTTCCGGGGCGGTTGCTCCTTCGGCGCCGGCCGGGGCCGGTCTCTCCCACAGGGTTCTTCTGAATGTGCCATCAGCATAGGCGGCGGCCCGCGCAAGGTCAACATGGGCCGGCGCGCGGCGGGCGCATGGCCCACGGGCATCTTGACATCGGGCAAACTGGTCCATCTATTAGCCGGTAGCCGCCGGGCACCTGCGCCCGGCGCGGAAACAAGGCTGAAATCCCATGGCCGCCCGCCCGGAACTCAAGCTCATACTGTGTGCGCCGCGGGGCTTTTGCGCCGGTGTCGACCGCGCCATACAGATCGTCGAGCTGGCGTTGCAGAAATACGGCGCGCCGGTCTATGTGCGCCATGAAATCGTGCATAACCGTCATGTGGTCGCATCGCTGCAGGACATGGGGGCGGTGTTCGTGGAGGACCTCGATGAAATCCCGGACAATGACGCGCCGGTGATCTTTTCCGCCCACGGGGTGGCAAAATCCGTGCCCGAGGCCGCCCGGCGGCGCAACATGTTCTATCTCGACGCCACCTGCCCGCTGGTCTCCAAGGTGCACAGAGAAGCCGAACGCCACCACCGCAACGGACTGGAAATCGTCCTGATCGGTCATCGCGGTCACCCGGAAGTCATCGGCACCATGGGCCAGTTGCCCGATGGCGCGGTCAGGCTGGTCGAGACGCCGCGCGATGCCGAAACCTTCATCCCCGATGATCCAGGCCGGCTCGCCTTCATCACCCAGACCACCTTGTCGGTTGACGATACCGCTGAAATCGTCGCCGTCCTGCAACGGCGCTTTCCCTCGATCGTGGCGCCGCATCGCGGCGATATCTGCTATGCCACCACCAACCGCCAGGAGGCGGTCAAGCAGGTGGCGGCGCGCTGCGACGCCATGCTGGTCGTGGGCGCGCCCAACAGCTCCAATTCCCAGCGCCTTGTGGAAGTGGCGCTGCGCGCCGGGTGCCCGGATTCCTACCTGATCGAGAATGCCGGCGATATCCGGTGGCGCGACCTTGCGGCCGCCGCCACGCTGGGGATAACCGCGGGCGCGTCGGCCCCGGAAATCCTCGTCGATGAAATCCTGAGCGCCATCGCCGAGCGGTTCGATGTCACCTGCGAACCGGTAACGGCCGCGCACGAAACCCTCACCTTCAAGCTTCCCCGCGAACTCCATACACCCGCGGCGCAATAGCCCATGGCCGTCTATACCGATGTTTCCGACAAGGATCTGGCCGACCTGGCCCGCGCCTATGACATGGGCGACCTTTTGTCGTGCAAGGGCATCGCGGAGGGCGTGGAAAACTCCAATTTCCTGCTGCGGACCACAACGGCGTCCTTCATTCTGACGCTCTATGAAAAGCGCGTCGATTCCAAAGATCTGCCGTTTTTTCTGGGGCTGATGGAGCATCTGGCCGGACGCGGCATTCCCTGCCCCACGCCGGTGAAGACCCGGGCCGGCGACACACTGACGACCATCGCCGGACGGCCGGCGGCACTGATCACGTTTCTGGACGGCGTTTCGGTGAAACTGGCCGGGCCGCGTCATTGTCTGGGTCTTGGGGAAACGCTGGCGAAAATGCATCTGGCGGCGCGCGACTTTGCCGGGGTGAGAAAGAATACGCTGTCCGTTGGCGACTGGCGCGGCGTATTCGAGCGCGCGCGCGATGGCGCCGAGACGGTCCGGCCCGGGCTGACCCGCGATATCGGGAGCGAACTGGACCGTCTAGAGAAAGACTGGCCCGCCGGCCTGCCGCAAGGGGTCATTCACGCCGATCTGTTCCCCGACAACGTTTTTTTCCTGAACGACCGCCTGTCGGGGATCATCGACTTTTATTTCGCCTGTCAGGACGCCTTTGCCTATGACATCGCGATCTGCCTGAACGCCTGGTGCTTTGAACGCGACGGGTCGTTCAACATCACCAAGGCGCGCGCGCTGCTGTCGGCCTATGAAACGGTGCGCCGGCTTGAGGATGCGGAATACGAGGCTTTGCCGCTGCTGGCGCGCGGCGCCGCCATGCGGTTTTTTGTCACCCGGCTTTATGACTGGCTGAACACGCCCCCCGGCGCCCTGGTCAAGCCCAAGGACCCGCTGGAATATGTCCGCAGACTTCAGTTTCACCGCGATGTGAAAACATCGCGCGAATACGGTCTGGACCGATAGGAGCGCCCATGAGCGAAGCGGGCCGGACCATTCAGATCTTCACCGACGGGGCGTGTTCGGGAAATCCGGGTCCCGGCGGCTGGGGTGTCTTGATGGTATGGCGGGGCCGCGAAAAGGAATTGTGCGGCGGCGAAGACCGGACCACCAACAACCGCATGGAACTGCTCGCCGCCATCAAGGCGCTGGAAGCGCTCAAGCGTCCCAGCGCGGTGGAACTGTATACCGACTCGACCTATGTCAAGGACGGCATCTCGCAGTGGATTTCGCGCTGGAAGACCAACGGCTGGCGCACCGCCGGCAGGAAGCCCGTCAAGAATGCCGATCTGTGGCAGCGCCTCGATGCGCTGGTATCGGAACACGACATTACCTGGCACTGGGTCAAGGGCCATGCGGGACACCCCGAAAACGAGCGCGCCGACGCGCTGGCCCGCCAGGGCATGGCGGCCTATCTGCCGTGAGTGGCTGAAGACTTGAAGACTTGTCCGGGTTAAAGCTGTTTCAGGACCGCCGCCGCGCCGCTCACTTCCGCCTGGCCGGCTTCCGGCTCGATATTGAGCGCCACCACCTTGCCGTCATCGACAATCATGGAGTAGCGCACCGAGCGCTCACCCATGCCAAAGCCGCTGGCATCGAGCTGCAGCCCGACGGCGCGGGTAAAATCGCCATTGCCGTCGGCCAGAAACAGCACTTTGCCGTTCGATCCGGACTGCCCGTCCCAGGCGCCCATGACGAAGGCGTCATTGACGGAGACGCAGGCGATGGTATCGACGCCTTTCGCCGTGATGGCGTCGGCCTGTTCGATGTAGCCGGGCAGATGGTTGTGGTGGCAGGTGGGCGTGAAGGCGCCGGGCACGCCGAACAGCACGACTTTCTTGCCGGCGAACAAATCGGCGCCGGCCACCGGCTGCGGTCCCTCCCCGGTCATTGTCATGAATGTCGCATCGGGCAGTGTATCGCCGATCTGGATTGCCATGAAACTGATCCCTTCGCTGTCGAATTTCCGCCAAAGACTATTTCAACACCCAGTCTTGTTGCAAACGCTTGTCGCCGTGAACGAGGGTCAGGGTCACGCTCTTGCCTGTAAGCGCGCTGTTGTCCGACAGCCCGTCGATGGGAATGGCGTAGCGGACAGAGGCCCCGGACGCGGTTTCTTCCGGCGCCGGCGGGCCGAAATAATATTCCTGCGGCCCCTCCACGAAGATATCGGCGCGGCCCTTCGCCGACCCGTCCGCCAGTTCAACGACAAGCCGGGCCGTCTTGCCTTCACCCCGGATCAGCACCCGCTTGA
>JALURZ010000138.1 GCA_027058735.1 Hyphomicrobiales bacterium
CTCGGCAGGGGAGCGGCAATGGCGCTTGGTCTACACGTTCGCGCCGACGGTCGAGCTCTTTTTTCCGGCGATGACGGCGGACGCGGGATTCGTGTCGTTTCTGCTCATCGAGGCACCGCCGGACGCGCCCCGCCGGGGTGGTCCAGCCGGCTTCGATCTGCGCGCGGGGAAGCTGGTGGATCCGCTGGTCGATGTCGGGCGGGTTACTTCGTTCGACGCCATCGTGACGGCGGCGGAAAACGCGCCGTCGTCCATTCTGGGCGCCGCGGAGAAAATACAGGAAACCGCCTGGCTGCTGCGCGAGGCGGGCGCGCCGGAGTCTCATTGCGAGGCGCTCGATGAACAGGCGACCGGGATCTATACCGCCTGTTCGTTCCAGGATATCACCGGCCAACGCACCGAAAAAGTGGTGCGGGTTGTGCGGTTTCTGGAACAACGGCTCAATGCCATGGTCGAAATCTGGGACGACGGCAAGCCGGTGAGCGAAGAACTGCGGCCCGGCACGTCACCAACAGGCGCCATTGGCAGTGACCATCTGCTGAACGGACCGCAACTGGACGGCAACGCAATGGCGCAGAGCGATGTGGATCTGATGCTCAATGATGACGATTTCGGCCCCTCGCAGGCTCCCGAAGTGCCGGACGAGACGCCGGTTCAGGAAGCGGACGCCGTTGGCGACGACACCCCGTTCGGGGATATAGCCGCCCTCAGCAAAACCGATAAAACAGCTCTGTTTTCAACAATTTAAGATCGCTGGCCAACGATATCGGCGAACATCTCCGGGTCGGCATTGCCCCCCGACAGAACGATGCCGGTCGTCCTGCCGGCTGATTTGATCCGGCCCGCCAGAAGGGCCGCCAGGGCGGCCGCGCCCCCCGGCTCCACCACCAGTTTCAAATGTGTGAACGCGAAGGCCATGGCGGCGCGGACCTGTTCGTCGCTGACCTGAAACGCGCCGGCCAGCAGATGCCGGTTGATGGCAAAGGTCATCTCGCCCGGCGTCGGCGACAGCAGCGCATCGCAGATCGAGCCCGACGCCGAGACATTGCGCTCGCGGCCGCCGGAGGCCAGCGAACGCGCGGTATCGTCGAACCCCTCCGGCTCCACCGCGAAAATCTCCGTTTTCGGCGACAGCGCCGCGAATGCCGTCGCGATGCCGGCCACGAGGCCGCCGCCACCGCAGGGAACCAGCAGGGCATCGAGCATTTCACCCGCGCCGGCGACGTCTTCGGCCAGTTCAAGACCGGATGTGCCCTGGCCCGCAATGACGGCCGGATCGTCAAAGGGCGCAATGAGAGCCGCGCCACGGTCCGTGGCAAGGGTTCTGGCAATCTGCTCGCGATCCTCGCCGTCGCGGTCATAAAACACGATTTCCGCGCCGTGGGATTTCGTGCGCGCGATCTTGAGCGCAGGCGCATCGGCAGGCATGACAATGGTCGCCGGCACCCCCCGAAGGGCTGCCGCCGCCGCCACTCCTTGCGCGTGATTGCCCGACGAAAACGCCACGACGCCGGCTTTCGCGGCCGCATCGCAAAGCTGGAAAACGGCGTTGCACGCCCCGCGGAACTTGAACGAGCCGGTGCGTTGCAGACATTCGGGCTTGAGGATCACGCGGCCCCCCGCCCGTTCGTCAAGCACTTCGCCGCGCAGAACGGGAGTGTGGCGCGCATATGCGCCGCTGCGCTGCGCGGCGGCGCGAATGTCCTCAAGTGTCACCGGCAAGGGCATGACACCTCATCCCGCTTGAACAATGTGCCCGGCAGGGCCATATCAGAATTCGCCCGGCGCCGCGCCGGGCAATCATCGCCGCGGCCCGGATCAGCGCGCAGAACCGCGCAATCAGGGCCGATGGTGACAAATACGGCGCCTGTAGTGCAGACTTCAACCCGAAACGAGGACCCCCATGAAGAACCCGGAGACAAGGGGCAAATGGACGCCGCTTTCCATCGCCGTCATGGTGATCGGCTTTATCATCTGGTGGCCGCTTGGTCTCGCCGCCCTGGCCTATATTCTGTGGCGGCGGCCGCGGGGTCCGCACCCGGCATCCGGCCGCATGGACCGGGAGCGCTGGCGCGATGCGTTGCGCCCGGACAAAGGCGCCGGAGCGCGGCGCCCGCGCGAGGCGCCCAAAGCGATCACCGACGATGCCGATGAACGCTCCGCGCTGGCCCGCTACGTCGACCGGCTGCGCCGCACCCCCACCCGGAACATTTGAGCGCTTTATATACAGAGTAATTTCCCCATACAACCTTGCGTTGAGCATCCGGTTTTCTTAATATTTTCAATTTATTCATTTTTTCCGCCGCAAAATAATTTTCAATATTTCAGCGGCGGATGATATTGTGACACAAACTTCTTCGAATATCTCAAATTCCACCCTCCTTCCCGCGAAAGCCATCGGCACGATCAGCGCGATTTCCGGATCGAAGGCGAGCGTCCTTCTGGTCGCACCTGCGGATGCCGGCGCGGCCGTCCAGGACAAGGGGCCGTTTATCGGCACTCTGCTGACGGTTGATACGACCACGGCGGTCGTTCTTTGCCTGATTACCTCGCTGAAGGTGCCCGACAACTCGCTGGATGACAAGACGGCGAGGACGCGCGTCGCGGAGGTTGAACTGGTCGGTGAACTGAAACGCGAAAGCGACGGCTATCTGCGCACGTTCACACGCGGCGTTTCCGTATATCCAAGGCTCGGCGACGACGTCCTTGAAGCGTCTCGAACGGTGCTGGAAAAAGCCTATCATTTCGGCAGTTTCAGCGCGATTGAGATCGGCAATATCCGCCAGGACCCGACGATCCCCGCGGCATTGAAGGTGGATGAAATGCTGAGCAAGCATTTCGCCATTGTCGGTTCCACCGGCTCGGGCAAGTCCTGCACGGTCGCGCTGGTGTTGCGCACGGTGCTGGCAAGCCACCCCAACGCCCATATGGTGATGCTGGACCCCCATAACGAATATGGCGATTGTTTCGGAGATGCCACGGAACTCATCAATCCGGGCAATCTGAACCTGCCGTTCTGGATCCTCACATTCGAGGAAATCGTGGAAATCCTGATCGGCAACGGCGAGGCCCACCCCGACGAGGTCGACATATTGCGCGATTTCATTCCGGTCGCCAAACGCATGTTCGCGGCGTCCCAGGAGGGCGCGCAGAAAACCGCGCGTCAGCCCGGCAACGGCCGCCGATCGAAATTCACTGTCGATGTGCCCGTGCCCTACCGGATGTCCGACCTCATCGGCCTGATCGACGCCGAAACCGGCCGGCTTGAAATGCAGAAGGACCTGCGGCCCTTCAAGAAACTTCGCGCGCGCATCGATTCGATCCGCCGCGACCCGCGCTACAATTTCATGTTCGCCAACCTGACCTTGCAGGACGACTTCGCGCTCCTGCTCAAGCGCCTCTTCAGGATACCGGTAGACGGCAAGGCCATAACGGTCGTTCAGCTCATGGGCCTGCCATCCGAGATCGTCAATGTGGTGGTCTCCGTTCTGGCGAGAATGGCGTTTGACCTCGCATTGTGGAGCGATGGCCGCATGCCGGTCACCTTCGTGTGCGAGGAAGCGCACCGCTATGTTCCCTGCGAGCGATGCGGATTTCGTGCGCGCCCTGAAAAAAGGCGTCAGGCCGGATGGATCGCGCTATTATCCGGTCTTTCCCTATACCTCCTATACGCTGATGCGCGACGACGACGCCCTGGCCATCAAGGCGTACCTGTTTTCCTTGCCGCCGGTTACGAGAAAAAACCGCGAGCATGATGTCAGGGCGCCATTCTCGTGGCGATGGCTGATGCGCTTCTGGCAGTTGTTGTTTTTCGATGAGGGGGAATTCGTGGTCGATGCCGACAAGGACGATGAGTGGAACCGCGGCGCCTATCTGGCCACCGCCCTGGCCCACTGCGCCGAATGCCACACGCCGCGAAATTTCGCCGGCGCACTGAACCGGGACCTGTGGATGGCCGGCACCGAAGACGGGCCCGACGGCGACACCGTTCCCAACATCACGCCGGCCCGCGCCTCGGGCCTTGGGTGGTCGCCCGACCAGCTTGCGTTTTTTCTCAAGACCGGCACCAAGCCCGATTGGGAGACGGCGAGCGGCACCATGGGCGAAGCGGTGAATGACAGCTACAAATTTCTCACCGACGAGGATATCCGCGCCATATCGCGCTATATCAACACCCTGCCGGCGATCGAAAACTATGTCGGCAGCCAGTCATACTGAAATTCGCTTGACGGGGCGGGCTTCGATTGCATAAAGTAACCATACGGTTACTTTTCTTGCGCAGACGGTTCCCCATGACATATCGCATCGACCGCAGCTATGACTGGAATTATGACAATGGCCCGGTTTTCGACGGGCCGTTTCCCGACCTGCCCGCGACGCCGCAAAAAGACTTTCTCGGGCTCAAAGTGAATTCGCGGCTCGGCATTGCCGCCGGTCTGCTGCTGAATTCCCGCTGGATAGAGGTCTACGGGCGTCTGGGCTTTGATATCCTGACCTACAAGACCGTGCGCAACCGGTACCGGAAATGTTACGGACTGCCGAACTGGGTGACCATCGAGCAGGACGATCAGATCGATCCCGGCAGGCTCGATGAGGCGCAAAGGGCCCGCACCGGTCCACCGCCGGATTTGCGGGCGGTGACAAGCTCGGTTTCATTCGGCATGCCCTCGAAAGCGCCGGAGGAGTGGATGCCGGATGTCGCGCGCGCGCGCGCAGCACTGCGGCCCGGACAGGTGCTGATCGTCTCGGTGGTCGCCTCGCCCGAGCCGGGCGGCGATGTCTCGCAGATGATTGGCGAATTCGGCGAACTGGCCGCCATGGCCCGCGAGGCCGGCGCGCAGGTCGTGGAGGGCAATCTGTCCTGCCCCAATGTGTGCACTGCGGAAGGCGATATTTTTCTCGACGCGGCGCTGTCGGGCAAGATCGCCGAGGCCATGCACAAAGGCGCCGACGGCCTCCCGGTCCTGCTGAAACTCGGCCATTTCGCTGACAGCGCCACGATCGCGCAGGTGCTGCGCGCCGTCGATGGCAAGGCGTCCGGCGTCGTGATGGTCAATGGAATATCGCGCCGTGTCGTCGATGGCGATGGCTTGCCGGTGTTCGGCGAGGGGCGCGAGCTGTCCGGCATCCTGGGCCACGGCATTCACGGCTTCAGCCTGGACAACGTCAAGACCGCCGTCGATATCGTTTCCAGCGATAAACTGTCTTTGGACATCATCGCCGTGGGCGGTGTGTCGGGGGTGGAGGACGCGGCGCATTATTTCGATGCCGGCGCGGCGGCGGTGATGATGGGATCGGCGCCCATGTTCGATCCCGCATTGGCCGTAACCCTCAAACAGGCGCGCCCGGACTGGTAGCGCCATCCGCAAAAACGCCCGCCGTTTCACTTTCGGCTCTGTTGCTGCGCGAATTTGCTTTTGTGCGGTATCAGGCCGCCGCGCAAACCGGTATATAGTGGATGCGGGTTGATTTCAGCGCCGGCGGGACGGTGATCATGGATCTGGGCATCAGGGGAAAAAAAGCCATCATCTGCGCCTCCAGCCGGGGGCTGGGCAAGGGCTGCGCCATGGCGCTGGCCGAGGCCGGGTGCGACATTGTCGTCAACGGGCGCGATGAGGCGGCGCTGGCGGCCACCGCGGAGGAAATTTCCCGCGCGACCGGTATAACCGTCACTCCCGTCGCCGCCGATGTGAGCACGCCGGCCGGTCAGGCGGCCCTGCTCAAAGCATGCCCGCGGCCCGACATTCTGGTCAACAACAATGGCGGCCCGCCGCATCGCGATTTTCGCGAACTGACCCGCGCGGACATGATCGACGGCGTGACCATGAACATGATCACCCCCATCGAACTCATACAGGGCGTGCTCGACCCGATGTGCGAGCGCGGCTTCGGGCGCATCGTCAACATCACCTCCCTGTCGGTCAAAATGCCCATTGTGGGGCTGGATCTCTCCTCTGGTGCCCGCGCGGGCCTCACCGCCTTCCTGGCCGGCATCGCACGCACGGTTGCCCACAGGAACGTCACCATCAACGGCCTACTCCCCGGCATGATGGACACCGACCGGCTGCGTGCCGGCATGCCCAGGATCGCCGAATTGCAGAACAAGACCGCCGAGGAGGTCGCCGCCGAGCGCAAGGCCTCCATTCCCGCCAGGCGCTTCGGCACGGCGGAGGAATTCGGCCAGGCCTGCGCCTTCCTGTGCAGCGCCCAGGCCGGCTACATCACCGGCCAGAGCCTTCTTGTGGATGGCGGCGTGGTGAATTTCTCCATCTGATCCATATGATCTACGCGATCGGGTCTTCGCCGCTCTGGACAATTTTCGGGTCGGGAACGCCCACGATTTCCGCGTTCTTGTCCGCATAGTCGAGACCGCCCAGCACGGTGCGCAGGCAATTGAGCCGGGCGCGGCGTTTGTCGTTGGCGCGTACCACCGTCCACGGCGCATGATCGGTATGGGTGCGGCGCAGCATGTCATCGCGGGCCTTTGAATAGTCGTCCCACTTGTCGACGGCGGCAAGGTCTATGGGGCTCAGCTTCCACTTTTTCAAGGGATCGGTGAGGCGCCGGTGAAACCGGTACAACTGCTGCTCGCGCCCGATTGTGAGGAAGAACTTGAACAGGTGAATGCCGTCGCGCACCAGGGCGTGCTCGAATTCCGGGGCTTCCTCGAAAAACCGGGACACCTGATCCTCGCTGCAAAAGCCCATGACCCGCTCGACCCCGGCGCGGTTGTACCAGGAGCGGTCGAACAGTGTGATATCCCCGGCCGTTGGCAGATGGGCCACATAGCGCTGAAAATACCATTGCCCGCGTTCGGCATCGCTCGGCTTCGACAGGGCGACCGCGCGCGCATGACGCGGATTGAGGTGCTGGCGGAAACGGCTGATGGTGCCGCCCTTGCCCGCCGCATCGCGGCCCTCGAACACGACGACGACCCGCGCGCCGCTGGCCCGCGCCCAGTCCTGCATCTTGAGCAGTTCGATCTGCAGGCTGCGCAGCTCGCGTTCATAGCGTTTGGTCTTCATGCGTTTCCTGAAGGGATAATCGCCGCTGGCAAACGCGCGCGCGACGATCTGCGGATCGAGATCGACCAGATCGATGGACGGTGAAGCATTCAAGAGCGGTATCCCTTCACGTATCCGAAACCGTTATCTCGCCCAGCACGGTCACATCGAAACTGACCGAATTGCCGATAAAGCACTCGTCATGCGCGGCATCGTGCAGGGTCATGGCCTGTTCGGCCATGGCCGCGTCGGCGACGCGCACGCGCGGGCGCAGAGTGGCGCTCACAAACCGGCCCGCCTCATCGCCGCCGCGCTCAACCATGATGCCCGACGCATCGTCTTCATAGGCCGTCACAACGACGCCGGCAACCGAACAAAGATGCAGATAGGTCAGCATGTGGCAGGCCGACAGGGCGCAGACCAGCATTTCTTCGGGGTTGAGGCGCTCCCGGCTGCCCCGGAACGCCGGATCGGCGCCCCCCGGCAGCGGCGCCTTGCCGTCAAGCAGAATATCGTGTTCGCGTCCATAGCCGCGGTAGGACGCAGTGCCCTCGCCACGGTTGCCGGTCCAGCGGATGGTGGCCGTATAGTGATGTTTGCGCGCGCCGCTCATTGGGGTTCAGGCCCGTTCGGTCCGTCCGGTTTGAGGAAACGGACGCATAGCCTAGCGCGTTGCGCACGCCTCCTTCAAGCATGCGGCGAGGCGGGCGGGAGGCAGGCACCCGGGGCAAGCCCCGCGAAGGGGCGCGCATCTTGCCTGGTTTCCCCTCCCCCTCGCGCGACCCCCGCATCATTGGCCGGAGCCGCGCGCCGGATCGTGGCGCATGGCTCCGGCCGTCAGACGGCCGCTCTCCTCGGGACTGTCGCCGCCTGCGCGACATTCAGCCGTTGGTTTTCACACCCAGCAGCGCATAAAGCGGGCACATGCCGACAAACGCGGTCACCAGCGGCACCACGCCGATCCAGCCGACCCAGTTATAGCCGGTGGCCGGCCCGAACAGCGCAAAGGCGATCAGGGCGGCGCCGAGGACGATGCGGATGATCTTGTCGGCCGATCCGATATTTTTTTGCATTGTCGTTCTCCAGAATGTTTGGGCGCAACGGGCGCGCGCCCCGTCAATCGGGGACAACCAAAGCACGCCGCACTATCCCGGTCTGTAACTTAGTCACACTCGATGCATATTTTCGCGCCCTTCTCCATCCTGTCTGCGGGCCCGGTCCAGAAAGGCGCGCAACGCCGCCGCATCGGCCAGCACGATGCGCCCGCGGGCAAGATCGATCCACCCCTTGCGCTCGAACTCCTTCAGCAGGCGGCTGACGACCTCACGCGCCGAGCCAAGTTCAACGGCAATGGCCTGATGGGTCATCTGGAGGATGCCATCGCAGTTCCGGTCAACAAGAAACTGCGCCAACCTCTTGTGCATATTGGAAAACGCGATTTCCTGGATAAGCACCATGAGGTCGTAAAACCGGCTGCCATAAGACGCCAGCACGAACCTGCGGAATGTTTCGCATTCGTTGAGAATCCGGTTGAACACCGATTTCGGCAGGGCCAGCGCCTGTGTGGGCGATTCCGTGATCGCGGCGGCCTGGTAGGTTTCGTCCGCCATCAGGCACGAGGTTGTCAGAATGCAGCTCTCGCCGCGGGCGATGCGATAAAGAACGATTTCGCGGCCCGTCCGCGTCGTCATATGCACGCGCACGGTGCCTGCGAACAAAAGCAGGAAATTATTGCATGGCGCACCGGGCTCAAAGACAGTGGTGCCCGTGTCAAGCTGCAGCAGCCGCGCGCTGGCGATGATCTCGCGCCGCGGCTTTGCCGCAAGATCACAAAGGCCCGGCACCTGTTTCAGGCACGCCGCCAGCCGGGCTTTTTCCTGATCCTCCATGGCGCCGGCATCATCCGTTTGGTAAAATTTGACTTAAATGCCACACCCGATCTTAGCCGCAATTTAGAATGAGTGCGCTATCTTTGTGCGCATTCGGGCCGCCTGTGTCCTTGAGCGGGCACGGGAACAACACATTGCCGGAGCCAGGACAGCCATGCGCATCTTTCCCAGCCAGATACGGCGCGCCGCGGGACCCACCGTGGCGGCCGGGCTGGCGGGGGCGGCGGTCTGGGCTGTGGTCGCCAACTACACCCGGCCCGACTACACCGCCTTTGAATCCGCGTTCTGGAACCAGCGCGCCATCTATGCCGGCGATCAGATCGCGCTGCGCCGGCCGAGGCCCGAAAATCTGGATATCCGCACGCCCAAGGGCTGGAGCGGAAAAATCCGCATCGACCAGCCGGACGACAGGCTGGTCATGGATCTGGTCGATCGCCAGGGCAATGCGATCCCGGGACTGTTCGTGACGGCAAGGGTTCGCGACCATACCGGCCGGCGGATTGCCGCCCACCGGGTCTTGAGCCAGGATGCGGACGGCGTCTATCGCAGCAATGCGCTTGGCCTCGGCAAGGGGCGCTGGGATATCGTGCTGAGGGCGGACGATCCCGCCAGCCGCAACGGCACGGAGCTTCTGTTTCGCGTCGAAAAGCGTATTTCAACCGATTGACGCCAACTGCCTTCGCGCCCGCGCGGACCCCGCGATGGCGCCGTGCTGCGCTTGACGCCCGCGCGCTTTTTCGCTGATGGTCTCGAGTGAGGCACCAGGGCATTGAGGAGGCGGGGACATGCCGCAAGACGCGGTGATTGGCCGGGGTGAAGCGGCCGTGCGGACACTGGCGATGCCGGCGGACACCAATCCGGCCGGTGACATTTTCGGCGGCTGGCTGATGTCGCAGATGGATATCGCCGGCGCGATCGTTGCCTGCCAGCGGGCTGGCGGCCGCGTCGTCACGGTCGCCGTCGACGGCATGGAATTTCATGAACCCGTCTTCGTGGGCGATCTGGTGAGTTGCTATGTGACGATCACGAAGGTGGGCGGCACGTCTGTTACCGTCCACATCGAAACGACCGCCCGGCGCGGGCGCACCGGCAACGAGGTCAAGGTGACCGAGGGCACGTTTGTCTATGTCGCGCTGGACGACAACCGGCGCCCGCGCGGCGTGAACGGCGCCTGAGGGCCAAGCGGATTCATGTCCGTCCGGCCGGCATAATTGTGCTGGCCGGGCGGCGCAAAATCGCCTAACTCATGGGCTTGGCGACGCGCAGGAGAACAGCCCGCATGGAAAAGGACAAGATGCTGGGCATAGGCCTGGCGGGACTGGGCATCGCCGCGATCTGTTATTTCACGCCCATGCTGATCCTTTTCCTCCGGGTTTTCGGCCTCGGCTCGCTGGTGGCGTGGCTGAATTTGCTGCTTGTTCCCGCCATGGTCCTGTTCGCCGCGATGACCCTCCTTTCGGCGTGGAAATATCTGTGCCAGACGACCCGTTGACACCTGGTTGGCAAAACCCGGGCAATCCCTGTAAGATACCGCCGGAGCGGGGAAATTACAAAAGGGAAGATGGCCATGTGGCGCAATGGTGCCGGGTTTTTCGCTTTGGCCTGTCTGGCGCTCGTGGCTGTCGCGGCCCGGCCCGGCCAGGGTCAGGGCGCGGAGAATTCGTTTCGCCTGGCCGTCACCACATCGTTTGAAAATTCCGGTCTGGCGGCGGATCTTCTGCCCCGCTTCACGAAGAAGACCGGCATCCGCGTCGATCTTGTCGTCGTGGGCACCGGCCAGGCGCTGAAGCTGGGCCGGCGCGGCGATGTCGATGCGCTGCTCGTCCATGCCAAGAAGGATGAGGAAAAATTCGTCGCGGACGGGTTTTCAGATCGGCGCCTCGATGTCATGTACAACGATTTCATCATTGTCGGCCCGAAAAACGATCCAGCGAAAATCCGCGGCCTGAAGAAGATCACCGAGACCTTGCGCGCGATCCGCGATACCGGATCCACATTCATGAGCCGGGGCGATGACAGCGGCACCCATAAAAAGGAAATCAGCCTGTGGAGCCTGATCGGTGTCGATGCCAGGGCGCTCAAGACGCCGTGGTACCGGCGTACCGGTTCAGGCATGGGCGCGACACTGAATACGGCCGCGGCGCTCAATGTCTACACCATGGTCGATCGCGGCACCTGGTTGAGCTTCAAGAACAAGCAGGACCTGGAGTTGCTGGTCAGTGACGACCCGCCGCTGTTCAACCAGTACGGGGTGCTGGTTGTCAGCAGGAAACGCCATCCGCATGTCAGGTATGACCATGCGCGCATGTTTCAAGACTGGATCACATCCGCGGAAGGCCAATCGGCCATTGCCGCCTACCGCGTGCAGGGCCACCAGCTTTTCATGCCCAATGCGGCGCCGAATTCCTGATTGTTTCGCCGTTTGGTGTTTTGTTCCGGGCGCGGGCGCTGCGGGTGCGGACACACCGAAGGTCCCGCAATGGGCGGGTCAATTGCGCCGGGGCGGCGCCGGCACGTTCAGTTTCAGAAAATTCTCCGCAGCTTCCGCCTGCTCCGGGTTGTATTTTTTCAACAGCCGCAGCGCCTCCTCGACGAGTTTGTCGTCGCCCGCCCATTTGCCGGCCTGAATGGCCAGCCGGTGTACGGTCGGGTCCGTTTCTAAGGCTTTCAGCAATATGCGCAGATGGGGCAGCGCTTCGCGAAACCGTGCCGCGAAATGCAGGGTCACGGCCAATGTCAAACGCGAGTTGATCGCATTGGGATCGCGCGCGATGGCCGCCATGT
>JALURZ010000139.1 GCA_027058735.1 Hyphomicrobiales bacterium
GTTATTTTATCTAAATAACCATAGGTTGTAGGCGCGGTTCGCGGACAGTTGTGCCGGATTCTTGCTGGCGGTCAGGGTCTTTCACCCGGCGGGGCCTGCATCCGCCGGGCCTTTGAGTCGTGCTGATTTCGCTCCTCGTTTTATGTATTATAATACCGGCTTGCATATTGGCTGGCTGATTGCCTCCCGAAAAAGTGAATATATCTCAAGTTTCCGGTCAAACACACGATCATAATCTCGAAAACATGCAATAAACTACCGTTTTTGTCCGATTAATTGCGAACAGTTCTTGTTTCGGGCCCGGTGTTGCGGATAAGGTGGGGGAAACGAACGATCAGCCGGCGGATGCGCCATGGCGCGCCGGTTCACGAGGAAGCCGCTCCATGACCAGGCAGCGATTGCTGAGCTTGACTCTCAACGGCCGCGAGCGCGGCGATGCGGTGGCCGACAACCGGCTGCTGCTGGACTATCTGCGCGAGCAGTGCGGCCTGACCGGCACCAAGCAGGGGTGCGATGGCGGGGAATGCGGCGCCTGCACGGTGCTGGTGGACGGCCGCGCGCGCCTGTCCTGCATCACCCTGGCCGCCGCCTGCGAGGGGCGTCATGTCGAGACCATCGAGTCGCTCGGCCGCGACGGGCGCATGTCGGAACTGCAAAGGGCGTTTCACGAAAAGCTGGGCTCCCAGTGCGGCTATTGCACGCCCGGCATGATCATGGCCTCCGAGGCGCTGCTGCGCCGCACCCCGAAGCCCGATGAGGAACAGATCCGCAGCGCGCTTGGCGGCAACATCTGCCGCTGCACGGGCTATGTCAAAATCATCGAGGCGGTGTCCCATGCGGCCCGGGAGCGCGGCCATGACGGATGATCGGAAGAAAAACCGCGTCGCGGGCCGCTCCATGCCGCTGGTTGACGGCATCGAGAAGGCCACCGGCCGGGCGCAGTATTCCGCCGATTTTTATGAGCCTGATGCGCTTGCGGGCTTTATCCTGCGCTCCCCTTACGCCCATGGCGATTTGCTCAATGTCGATATATCCAGGGCGCTGGCTCTGGACGGCGTGCGTGCGGTGGTCACTGGTGAGGACTGCGCCTTCACCTATGGCGTTTTGCCGATCGCGCGCAATGAGTTTCCCCTTGCCCGCGACCGGGTCCGCTATCGCGGCGAGCCGGTAGCGGCCATCGCCGCGGTCGATCTGGAAACCGCGAAAAAGGCGGCAGACCTCATTTCCCTAAAGGTGAAGGAACTGCCCGCCTATTTCAGCGCCAAAGAGGCGCGCGCCGGCGATGCGGTGCTGCTTCATTCAGACAAGCCGGGCAATCTCGAACGCGAGGTCCATCAGGAATTCGGCAATGTGGAAGACGGCTTCGCTAAGGCCGATCTGGTGCGCGAGGAAAATTTTCGCTGCGCCGAGGTCTGCCAGGTTCACATGGAGCCGCACGCCTCGATCGCGGAGTATGACGCGGAACGCGACGCCCTCACCATGCGGACCTGTTCGCAGGTTCCCTATTATGTGCATCTGATGCTGGCGAGGTGTCTGGAGATGGACAAGAGCCGCATTCGCGTCATCAAGCCGTTCGTCGGCGGCGGGTTCGGCGCGCGCACGGAGACCCTCAATTTCGAGCTCATCTGCGGCCTTCTCGCCCGCGCCGCCAAAGGCAAGGTGGCGCTGCATCTGACCCGCGAGGAGACCTTCATCACCCATCGCGGCCGCCCCTATACGGACATCCGCATGAAGATCGGCATGACCCGCGACGGGCGGATCGTCGCCACCGAGTGCGACGCCATGCAGCTTGGCGGCGCCTATGCCGGTTATGGCATCGTCACCATCCTTTATGGCGGCGCGCTGCTGCAGGGACTCTACGACATTCCCAACGTCAAATACAGCGGCGCGCGGGTCTATGCCAATCTGCCGCCCTGCGGGGCGATGCGCGGCCACGGCACGGTCGATGTGCGCCACGCCTTCGAGTGCCTGCTGGACCAGATGACCAAGGAACTGGGGCTCGACCCGTTCGATGTGCGCCGCGCCAACCTGCTGAAGGTGCCCACCACCACCGGCAACGGCATCAAGATCATGAGCTACGGGCTCGATGCGTGCATCGACACGGTGGAGCGGGCCAGCGGCTGGAAAAAACGCGCCGGCAAACTGCCGAAGGGCCGCGGGCTCGGCATGGCCTGTTCGCACTATATCTCGGGCGCCGCCAAAACCGTCAACTGGACCGGCGAGCCCCATGCGGTGATCAACCTGAAGCTCGATTTCGATGGCGGCGTCTCCATTCTCACCGGGGCCGCCGATATCGGGCAGGGCTCATCAACCGTGGTGACCCAGGTGGTGGCGGAGGTCTGCGGCATCGATGTGGAGCGTATCCGGGTGATCGCCAATGACAGCGCCGTGACACCGAAGGACAACGGCTCGTATTCGTCTCGCGTGACCCTGATGGTCGGCAATGCGGCCCTTGAGGCGGCCAACAAACTGCGCGATCTGCTGGTCACCGCGGCAGCGGAAAAACTCGAAGCCCGCCCCCGGGACATCGAGGTCGGCCACGAGGTGTTCCGGGTCGCCGGAGGCCAGGACCCCGGCCTGCCGTTTTCCGAAGTGGTGGCCGCCGCCCTGGTGGACACCGGCACCATCACGGTCAAGGGCACCTTTACCTGCCCGCCGGAATTTCAGGGTGGCAAGCACCATGGCGGCGCGGTCGGCTCGACCATGGGCTTCAGCTATGCCGCCCAGGTCGTCGAGGTCAGCGTCGATGCGGCCACCGGCGTGGTCACTGTCGAAAAAGTCTGGGTGGCCCATGACTGCGGCTATGCGCTCAACCCGCTGGCGGTCGAGGGGCAGGTGCAGGGATCGGTGTGGATGGGCATGGGCCAGGCGCTGTGCGAAGAAACCAATTACCGCAACGGCATGCCGATGCACGCCAACATGCTGGACTACCGGGTGCCGAGCATCGTCGAGTCCCCGCCCATCGAGGTGCACATCGTGGAAAGCGTCGATCCCAACGGGCCGTTCGGCGCGAAGGAAGCCGGCGAGGGGTCGCTGTCGAGCTTTATTCCCGCCATGGTCAACGCCATCGAGGATGCGACCGGGCTGCGCTACACCGAACTGCCGGTGTCGCCTGACCGGCTGGTGGAGGCGCTGGCGAAAAAACAGCACAAGGACCGCATCGACAAGGCGCGCGGGCGGGCGGCATGAGCGAGGTTCTGCCGCGATTCGCGCTTGAGCGCCCGGCAACGGCCGCTGCGGCGGTCGCGCTTCATGGCGGCAGCGAAAATGCGCGCTATATCGCCGGCGGCACCGATCTTCTGGTCAATATCCGGCGCGGACTGGGCGAGCCGGAGGTCTTGATCGATGTGAGCGCCATCGAAGGGCTCAAGACCATTGATGCCGAGGCCAAAGGCGCGGCTATCGGGGCCGGAGTGACCCTGGCGCAACTGGCGGAAGATGAAACCATAGCCAAGGCATTCCCGGCGCTGTCCACCGCGGCTGAAAGCATCGCCGCGCCCGGCCACCGCGAAACCGGCACGGTGGGCGGCAATCTGTGTCTCGATACCCGCTGTGTGTTCTATAACCAGAGCCAGTGGTGGCGCTCATCGAACGACTTCTGCCTCAAATATGAAGGTACGATCTGCCACGTCGCGCCAAAGGGCACGGTTTGCCATGCGGCTTTCAGCGGCGATCTGGCCGCCGTGCTGCTGGTGCTGGGGGCGGACATTGAAATCACCGGCCCGAAGGAAAAACGCCGCATCCCGCTTGCCGAGCTTTACAGCGGCGTTGGCGACGATCACCTCACGCTTGCGCCGGGCGACCTGGTGACAACGGTTCATCTCAAGCCTGCGGCACTGCCGGTTACCTATGAAAAAATGCGGGTGCGCGGGTCGATCGACTTTCCCCTCGCCGGTGTCGCGGTCGGGCTTTCGATGAAGGGAAACCGGGTCGAAACGCTGAGCGTCGGCGTCACCGGCACCAATACCAGACCGTTTCTGGTCGAGGGCACCGAGGCTTTTGCCGGCGAAAAACTCGATGACGACGCCCTCGACCGGCTGGCGGAGCTTGTTCAAAAACAGGTCTCGCCCATGCGCACGACCCTGATCCGCCCGTTCGCGCGCCGCCGCATCGCCGGGGCCCTGGCGCGCCGTCAGGCCGCGGCTCTGGCGCAGGTGTGAACGGGCCTTTGGCTCACCTGCCGAAAATCGGGGTCAAAAACGCCTCCATGGCGTCCATATAGCGTTCACGACTGACCAGAAACCCGTCATTGTGGCCGCCGCGCAGTTCAAGAAACTGCTTGGGTTCGCGGGCCTGCCGGAAAAGCGACCGGCCCTGGGCAAAGGGGATGATTTCATCATCGCGGCTGTGGATTACCAGCACCGGTGAGCGCACCGCGCGCAGATATTCGCCTGTCGGATACCGGAACCGCGCCAGCAGCCGCACCGGAAGCCACGGATAGAGCCCGGCGGCGAGATCGGGCACCGATACGAACCCGCTTTCGACGATCAGCGCCCCGGGCCGCTGGCGGCCGGCCAGATAGGCGGCGATGGCCGCGCCAAGGGAGCGCCCGAACACGATGATCCGTTCGGGCTTGATGTCGCGCGTGACCGTCAGATACCGCCACGCCGCTTCGGCGTCGCGATAGGTGCCCGCTTCGGACACCGTGCCTTCGCTCGCGCCATAGCCGCGATAATCGATGATCAGCGTCGACAGGTTCAGATCGTTGAAAATCTTCAGCGAATCCAGCCGATGGGAAATATTGCCCGCATTGCCGTGAAAAAACAGCACCACGCCGCGCGGAGTCTCCGCCGGCACATACCAGCCATTGATCCTGACGCCGTCTTCGGTGGCGATATCGACGGTTTCATAGGCAAGGCCCAAGCTGTCGGGGGCGGGTCCAAGGGCGCGCGAGGGCATGTTCGGAAAATAAAGCAGCCGCGCCTGGCCGAGATAAACCAGCAGCACGACCAGCCCGTAGGCTCCCGCCGCCACGAAAAGGAACGAAATGACACTGCCCATGAATGTTCGCCTGCTCGACACCGCACCATCATGAGGCATATGCTTCGCGCGCTCAATCGTGATCGCCAATGACGCCGGGCGACCCCCGCGGGCGGGCCAAATCCGTCCGGTCCGGAAAATCACTCTTTCCAAACTCCGTGAAATAGGTCAAGACTGCTGTCCTATTTGCCGGGTTGCTGTTGATGGACAATTTGATCGCGTTTTTGTGGTTCGCCCTTGCGGCATCCATTTCTCCGGGACCCAACAACATCATGGTCACGGCGTCGGGCGCCAATTTCGGCTACCGCCGCACGCTGCCGCATCTGCTCGGCGTGACCTTCGGTTTTCCCGTCCTGTTGATGCTGCTGGGCCTCGGGTTTGGGGATATTTTTCTGGCCTACCCGCAAATTCATACCGCCCTGAAATGGGCAGGCTCAGGCTATCTGCTGTTTCTCGCCTACAAGATCGCGACCGCCAGCCCGGCCAAAGAGGGTGCGGATACAGGCCGCCCGTTCACGTTCTTGCAGGCGGCGGCGTTCCAGTGGCTCAATCCCAAAGCGTGGCTGGTCGCCTTGAGTTCCATCACCGCCTTCACCACCATTGGCGGCAACCTGATGGGCGAGGCGGCGGTCATGGCGAGCTTTTTTCCACCCATAACCTTTGTCTGCGTCAGTATCTGGTGCCTGTTCGGCGCGCAAATCGGGCGCTGGCTCACCTCGCCTGCAGCCTTGCGCGGCTTCAATCTGGCGATGGCGGCGCTGGTGGTCGCGTCGCTGGCGCTGGTGCTCACATGAGTGAGCGCTACAGCTTCACGCAGACATTGCTGGTTTCGGTGTAAAATTCCAGCGAATGGAGGCCGCCTTCGCGGCCGATGCCGGATTTTCCCATACCGCCGAACGGCGTGCGCAGATCGCGCAGGAACCAGCAATTGATCCAGATGATGCCGGCGCGCAATTTGGGCGCGACCCGGTGGGCGCGGGTAAGATTCTCCGTCCACACGACCCCGGCGAGGCCATAATCCGTGTCATTGGCGAGCGCCACCGCCTCGTCTTCCGTGTCGAACGGGGCGATATGGCAGCAGGGGCCGAATATCTCTTCACGGATGACGGGCGAGGTTTCCGGCAGCCCGGTCCAGATGGTGGGCTCGACCCAGAACCCGCCGTTCAGCGGCGGCGCCATTTCCGGCACCCCGCCCCCGGTGACGGTCCGCGCGCCCTCCCTGGCCGCACGCTCATAATATCCCAGCACCTTGTCGCGGTGAACGGCGCTGATGAGCGGGCCCATGCCTGTGTCCGCATGTTCCGGCGCGCCTAATTTAAGCGCCTGCGCGCCGGCCTTGAGGCGGGCAGTGAATTCATCGAAGACCGGCCGCTCCACATAGAGCCGTTCGGTGCCGAGACAGACCTGGCCGCAATTGGCGAAGGCTGAACGCAAGGTGCCCTCGACGGCCTTGTCCATGTCGCAATCCGCAAACACCAGAGCGGCATTCTTGCCGCCCAGCTCGAACGATATGTCGCGCACCCCGCGCGCGGCCTCGCGCATGATCGCTTCGCCGGTCACGGTCTCGCCGGTAAAGGTGATGGCGTCGATGCCGGGATGACGGGTGAGGAATTCACCGGTCGACCCGGGTCCGAACCCGTGCACCACGTTGTAGACGCCTTTGGGCACGCCGGCCGCGTTCATGACCTCGCCCAGCAGCGTCGCCGTGGAGGGGGTTTCTTCCGACGGCTTGACCACCACCGTATTGCCGGCGGCGAGTGCGGGACCCACCTTCCAGGTCATCAGCAGCAGCGGCAGGTTCCACGGGCAGATAACGCCGATCACCCCTTTGGGACTGCGCAGCGCGTAGTTGATCGCGCCGCTCCCGTCAGGCGTCGCCATGGTGAAAAACTCGCTGCCCGCATTCTTGATGACATCGGCGAAAATGCGGAAATTGGCGGCGCCGCGCGGAATGTCGATGTGCGAGGCGAGCGAGCGCGGCTTGCCCGTGTCGGCCACTTCGGCGTCGAGAAACGCATCGAACCGCGCGGTGATGCCATCGGCAATATTGTGGAGTATCTCGACGCGCTGATCGATGGTGAGGCCCGCCCAATCGCCGCTCAGCGCGTCGCGCGCAGCACTCACCGCGCGCTCGACATCGTCCTCGCCCGCATGGGCCACGACGCCCAGCAGCCGGCCATCGACGGGGGAGCGGTTTTCAAATGGCTCGCCGCTTCCCGCGACAAATTCCCCGGCGATGAAATTGAGGCGGTCGCGGGGCCCCGGTGCGGCCTCCTCGGTCTGTGCAAGGCTCATTTTGGTCCTCTGTTGTTGTTAGGATTTCTGTTTGCCCGGTTCCCCGAAAATCTTGTTTATGACTTCAGCCGCGATATTGAACGCCGGCAGGCCGCGAAACAGGAACGCCAATGCGGCCACCGCATGAAGCTCCTCGCGCGTCGCCCCCGCATTGACCGCACCGCGCGCATGATACTCTGATGCCGGCGCCACATGGCTCAACAGGATGCCGAACAAGATGAGCTGGGCCGTCCTGGTATCGAGACTGTCGGGATACATGGCGCGTTCGCGCAGGCGTTCGATCATGTCCAGCAGTTCCGGGTCGGCTTCGAGCCCCAGTTTGACCCGGTGCTGGATGCGCGGCGGCGTGAAGCCGATCAATTCCTCGTAAATCCTGAAATAGTCTTCGGCTGTTTTGGTCATCCGTTTGTCCTGTTTTCTCATGCCCCGCTCCGCCAGATGGCGACACAGGCGTTTCCACTGCCCGACGATTGCCCGTAGGCGCCGAATTGCTCACCCGAACAGGTGCGCGCGCCTGCATCCAGCCCGCCCAGCACCGTGGCGATCGGGCGTGCCCCCATTTCGACCACGGCGCCGCGCGCATAGTCCGGCAGGCCGGCGCGCGCGTCCGCGATTTCGCCGCGGCACAACTGGGCGATGAAGTCGCGGTCCAGCGCCTGATGGTCCTTGCCTGGCCATTTGTCCGGCCCGCGTACCACCTTGTGGGCAAGGGCGCTGCTGGCGATAAAGGCGACCCGGCGTCCAAGCGATTGCGCCGCGCGTTCAACGGCGGCGCCGACCGCGGCGCATTCGTCGAAATCGGACGCCAGGCAGACGGGCAGCAGAACCACCGGCACGTTTTGTGCCGGATCGAGATAGTGCAGCGGCACATAGGCCCCGTAGTCCCAGACATAGTGCTCGGTGCTGTTTTCGTTGAAGGCGATATCGCCGGCGCGGGCCTGCGCGATGATGGCTTCGGCAAGGTCCGGGTCGCCGGGACGGTCATAGGCCAGCCCGGGGATCAGATCGGGGCACTCATCGGCGACGCAGTGGCCGCGATGGCGCGGGTGGGTCGTGGCATACCAGTTGAAGGTGCACACCCAGTGCGACGACACCAGCACGATGACGTCGGGCTTTCGCGCCCGCAGCGCTTCGCCAAACGCCTTCGCCCCCTCAATCACGCCCTTGAGAAAATCAGGCGCGGTGCCCTCCACGGCCATGCGCGGCGTATGGGGCACGATGGCGCTGCAAAAAATACCGGCTTCCATGTCTGTGTTCCCCTGCTGGCGCGACGAGCGCGCCTGATGCCCGCATACGAGCATCACCGGCGCCGCCCGGTCAACCGCGCGATGCGGCCAAACTCTATTTTGTGCCATTCAGCCGCTCGCCCGCGCCCCCGGACCGGGGAGAACATATCCGTGTTGGTTGAGGCGATCGTCAAGCACGGCGGCGAATACGGGGATATCGGCATGATTGGCGCCGCGCGCCCCGATCCTTCCGGGAGCGGCCCGTGAGGCCCGGCTCCGAGCGATCGGGCCGGACCCCGGCCGGGGCGGTTATTTCGCGCGCCGCGACGCGAGGCTTTGCCAGCAGGGCGCGCGCAGTGCTAAGACAGGCCGCAACCGCTGCAATCAGGGACCAGCCGATGACCGGCGAGATCACAATCGCCCCGTCCATTCTGTCCGCGGATTTCGCGAAGCTTGGCGAAGAGATCCGCGCCATCGACGAGGCGGGGTGCGACTGGGTGCACGTGGATGTGATGGACGGCCATTTCGTGCCGAATATCACCATCGGCCCGGACGTGGTCGCCGCCATTCGCCCGCACACGAACAAGCCTCTCGATGTGCATCTGATGATCTCGCCATGCGAGCCATACCTGGAAGCGTTCGCAAAAGCGGGCTCCGACATCATTACCATCCACGCCGAGGCGGGCGCGCATCTCGATCGTTCGCTGCAGGTGATCCGGGGGCTGGGCAGGAAATGCGGCGTCGCGCTCAATCCCTCAACGCCGGAAAGCGCGATCGAATATGTCATCGACAAGGTGGACCTGGTGTTGGTGATGACGGTCAATCCGGGTTTCGGTGGCCAGGCCTTCATTGGCGAAATGTGCGACAAGGTCAAGCGCGTCCGCGCCATGATCGGGTCGCGCCCGATCGACCTGGAGGTCGATGGCGGCATCGGCCCGGCGACCGCCGGCGCGGTCGCGCAGGCCGGCGCCAATGTGCTGGTCGCCGGCTCGGCCGCCTTCAAGGGCGGTCAGTATGCGGAAAATATTTCCGCGATCCGGGCATCCGCCGAACGCATCATTGCCGCATGATCCGATTCATGTATCAATAGACGCGACCCTGTGGCGCGGTCGGACCCTGTGGGAAACGGGCCGATCGGGCCGCTGTATCTGGATTCTGGCCCCATGTCATCACACCACAGCAAGCTTGCATTTACCGGCGAAGTTCAATCGGTGCGCCGCGCCCTGTCTATTCTCGAGGCATTGTCCGCGCGCCGCCAGGGGCTGACACTCAAGATGCTGGCCGAACAGGTCGATCTGCCCCCCTCGACCGCCCACCGGCTGCTGACCACGTTGCAGAACCATCACTACGTGCTGTTTGAACCCGGCCACAATCTGTGGCGCCTGGGCGCGCAGGTGATGGAGCTTGCCAGCTCTTTGTGCGCGCCGTCGCCCCCGCGCCAGCGCGACAACGGCTGCGGCGCCGCCTGAACCCGCATTTGGCGCTTGTCCGGCAGTTCGCGTAGCTGGTATGCAGGCCCCGTGCACAGGCGCGCCAGCGCGCCGGACGCCCCTGCTAACATCACATGTTGTACCCGTTTGCGCCCGCTAGCCATCATTCTGCCCTCTGAAATCCAGGCGAGGGAATTCGACGCCAAATTGCTGCTGGCGTGTTTTCTGGCCGAACACGGGCACAGCACCATTGTCGGCGCGCGCCATGAGATCCACGCCAATATCCATCATCTGCCGCGCTCGGTCTATGTCGCCAAGGATATCCGCACCTCATCGCTGCGCATGGTCGAGATTCTCAAGGCGCTCGGCCACCGCATCGCCGCCTGGGACGAAGAAGGATTGCTGACCTTCAGCCGCGAGCTTTACTATGCCCGTCGCGTTGACGCGAAAGTGGTTGGCCAAGTGGAGCGGTTTTTTGCCTGGGGGCCTGAAAACAAAGCACTGATCGAGGGCGCGCCGGGCTATGCGGGCGCGCCGGTCCATGTCACCGGCAATCCGCGCAGCGATCTGTGCCGGCGTGAACTGCGCGGCCTCCATCTCCAGGACGTCAAACGCCTCCAGGACCGCTTCGGCCGGTTCATTCTGCTCAATTCCAATTTCGGCAGCGTCAATCACAAGGTGCGTTCCCAGACCACCGGCCCGGGCCGGCCTGACGCCAAGGGGCGCTATGAACCGACACCGGACATGGATTCCGCCCTGCGCCACCGCCAGCAGATGTTCGGCATTTTCCGCGACCTGCTGCCGCGGCTTGCCGATGCGTTTGAAGACCGCAAGATCGTCGTGCGCCCGCATCCTGCGGAGGACCACGACGCCTGGCGGGCGGCCGCGCAGGCGCACGACAACATAGAAGTGCTTCACGAAGGCGCGGTGCTGCCGTGGCTGCTGGCCTCCGGCGTCACGGTTCACAACGGCTGTTCGACCGCCATCGAGGCCTTTTTGCTGGACCGTCCGGCCATCAGCTTTCAGCCGCACGGGGTCGAGGCGCGCCCGCCCGCACTCTCCGACCGGTTGAGCCACGCGGCCGAAACCCCGGACGATCTCTTCGCCATGATGCGCAACTGTCTCGATGGCGCGGTCGGATTGCCGCAAACCGGCGCGCAGCGCAAAATCCTGGCCGGCATCCTGGCCGCCACCGACGGGCCGCTGGCATCGCAACGCATCGCGGATCATCTGAGCGCCGCCCTGAAGGACGAGGCCGGCGGGGGCCGCGCCGGGCGCAGGTTTTCCGGAGCGTTCAGCGCGCGCCGGCGCAAGGCGCACAAGTTCCTCCAGGGGCTCATCCCCGGCCACAAGGCGGGGCGGGCGCATAACCGGCACCGGTTTCCGGGCCTCGATTGCGCGGAGGTCAACACGAAAATCACCCGTTTTGCGGAAATGCTTGGGCGTTTCAATGGCGTTTCCGCCCGCCCGGTTCGAAAACAGATATTCGAGATTTCGCGCCCCTGACCTGGGTCATGGCCCAAGGTGGCTTGACGGTGGCAATGCCGGATTGCTAGCTTAACCGAACGATCGTTCGGTTAACGCATACCCCGGGAAGGACGTCCCCGATGTTCGATGAGGCAACGCTCAAACGCTCGCGCGATGCCGCCCGCCGCCATGGCGAGGCCTATGAAAAGCTGGTCA
>JALURZ010000140.1 GCA_027058735.1 Hyphomicrobiales bacterium
ACCAGGCCAAGCGCGAGCGCGGCCGGGGTGCCGACCTCCCAATCGCCCTCCAGGTCGATGATGCCCTCATGGTCGTCGGAAAGCTCCAGTTCACGCTGCGAACACAACATGCCGTTGGACGCCTCGCCGCGGATCGTGCCGGGTTTGAGATCGAGGCCGGTGCCGGGGATGCGGGTGCCGGCGGGGGCGAAAATACCGAGCATGCCGGTGCGCGCATTGGGCGCGCCGCAGACCACCTGCACCAGCCCGTCAGCGGTTTCCACATCGCAGACCTTCAGCCTGTCGGCATTGGGATGGGCGCGCGCCTCGCGCACCCTGGCAACGGAAAAGGCGCTCAGGGCTGCGCCCGGATCGATCAGGGCTTCCAGTTCAAGGCCGACATCGGTCAGCGCATCGGTGATCTCATCGAGCGGCGCATCGGTGTCCAGATGATCCCGCAGCCAGCCAAGTGTGAACTTCATGTCAGGCCCCCGCCAAGCGTCGGCACCTGCAGCGCGCGGAAGCCATAGTGGCGCAGCCAGCGCAGATCGGCCTCGAAAAAGGCGCGCAGATCGGGAATGCCGTATTTCAGCATCGCCAGCCGGTCGAGGCCCATGCCGAAGGCAAAACCCTGATAGCGGTCCGGATCGACGTTGCAATGGGCAAGCACATTGGGGTGGACCATGCCGGAGCCGAGAATCTCGAGCCAGTCATCGCCGGCGCCGATTTTGATCGCGCCGCCTTCGAAACTGCAGCCGATATCGACTTCCATGGACGGTTCGGTGAACGGAAAATGCGAGGCGCGAAACCGCATCTTCAGATTGTCGATCTCGAAAAACGCCTTGCAGAACTCCTCCAGGCACCATTTGAGATGGCCAAGATGGGTGGTTTCGTCGATCACCAGCCCCTCGATCTGGTGAAACATCGGCGTGTGGGTCTGGTCTGAGTCGCAGCGAAAGGTGCGCCCCGGCGCGATGATGCGGATCGGCGGGCGCTGGTCCATCATGGTGCGGATCTGCACCGGGCTGGTATGGGTGCGCAACAGCATGCGGCTGCCATCGGGCTTCTCGTTGAAGTAAAACGTGTCGTGTTCCTGGCGCGCGGGATGCTCCGGTGGCATGTTGAGGGCGGTGAAATTGTGAAAATCATCCTCGATATGCGGGCCTTCGGCGACATGGAAACCCATATCGGCGAAGATCGCGATGGTTTCATCGAGCACCTGGCTGACCGGATGAATGGTGCCTTCGTGCCGGGGCCGCACCGGGAGCGTGACGTCAACTGTTTCACCCGCCAGACGCGCATCGAGTGCGGCATCTTCAAGGGCGGCCTTGCGCGCCTCGATCGCCGCGCCCACGGCCTGCTTCAGGCCATTGAGCGCCGGGCCCGCGACCTTGCGTTCCTCCGCGCTCATGGCGCCGAGGCCCTTGAGTTGCTCGGTAATCTTACCCTTCCTGCCAAGCGCTGCAATGCGCACGGCTTCAAGGGCCGCCTCATCGCGCGCCGCTTCGACGGCTGAGATCAGGTCTTTCTTGAGTTTCTCGACATCGGACATGGGCGCAAGGCTCGCTTCGACAAAGGCGCGGCCGCATCCAGCAATTCACGAAAGGGCAGCGCCGTGGGCAGATCAGGCGAGGGCGGTCCGGGCCTTTTCGACCAGCGCCTTGAAGGCGTCGGGTTCATGCACCGCGAGGTCGGCCAGCACCTTGCGGTCGACCGTGATACCGGCCCGGCCGAGGCCGTTGATAAATCGGCCATAGGTCAGCCCGTTGAGACGTGCGGCCGCGTTGATGCGCTGGATCCACAGGGCGCGGAAATTGCGCTTGCGCTGGCGCCGGTCGCGATAGGCATATTGGCCGGCCTTCTCCACCGCCTGGTTGGCGGCGCGAAAGGTGTTCTTGCGGCGGCCATAATAGCCCTTGGCGTTCTTGATGACCTTGCGGTGGCGGGCGTGCTTGGTGACGCCTCTGGTGACGCGGGACATTCGCTCTCTCCGTATCGTGTGATCGAATCAAAAAGCAGACGATGCGCCAGGCTCAGCCATAGGGAAGAACCTGCCTGATGAGTCTCGCATCCTGGGGCGAGAGAATGGTCGTGCCCCGCTTGTTGCGGATCTGCTTGTTGGTGCGCTTGATCATGCCGTGCTGCTTGCCGGCCTGATTGGCGCGCACCTTTCCCGACGCGGTGAGACGGAACCGTTTCTTGGCGCCGCTCTTCGACTTCATCTTGGGCATTTGCGTATCTCCTGATATTGGGGGGAAAAGGCGCGCGCGCCAGATCCCGCTACGCTTATTTTTGAACCACCACGGCATGCCCCGCCGGCCGGCTCTCGTTGCGATGTGGGTTATAGGCGGCAGAACGCATCAATGCAACGGGTGTTTGCCGGGCCGATGTCCCGGGGGTGCTGCGGGCTCAGGACGGGCGCACCGTCACACCATGAAGGATCAGGTCCGCATAGGCATCGGCAATTGCCCCCAGAGCCATGCGGGGCTGCGTGTCGTGCCAACCGGCAACCGAATTGCACAGGCCGATCAGCGCCAGCGCGGCGAGGCGGCAATCGAGACCGGCGGCAAACCGGTTTTCCGCGACACCCAGCGCAAACAGACGCTCAACCTTGCGCTCGTATTCATGCGCCTGGTCGGTGATCCTGCGGCGGCGCTCTCGCGGCAGCTTGTCGCGGTCTTCCAGGAAAACGATCATGTATTCACGCCGCTCGCGCAACGTGCCGAGATGCCCGTGCACGGTGGCGCGGACCTTGTCGCTCAGGCTCGTGTCGGCGGCCAGAATTTCGTCCATCCGCTGCACGAAGCCGGCCACGCCGAACAGACAGACCTGTTCCAGCGCTTCTTCCTTGGACTCGAAATAATAATACAGACTGCCCTGCTTGATGCCGAGGCGCGCGGCAATGTCCGAGGTCGACGCGCCGTGGTAGCCTTTTTCGGCGAACAGGGCCGCGGCGGCGTCGAAAACCTCGCGCTGCCGCCGCCGGTATTTCTCTTTGCGCGCCGCCATACACATCCGCCCGGATTTCGCTCACCCCCCATTGGTCTACGATCTCAGGGCCATGTTTTCAATGAATGACGATGGCGCCTCACGCGCTGGGCCGCCATTTCAGGCGCAGCTCGTCCCAGGCAATCTGATCGCCATAGCGCTCTTCTTTCCGGCGCATCAGCGCCTTGACATCCACTTTGCACAGGCGCGCCATGTTGAGACCGAGAATTTTGGCGCGGTCGTCCTCGGACATGTCGATGGCATGGACCTGGCGCAGGTTCCAGTCCATGTGCAGGGGCAGTTCGGTCGGCGGATCGCCCCACGTGGTCGCGGCATAGGTCTTTTTTTCGCGGCCATAATATTTGTAGGCGATGGACGCGCCCCAGTCCGATCCGAACAAAAGCTTGTCGGGACCGATATTGGGGTCGAACAGCGCGCGTTCGATCTGTTCCTGCTGGCATTGGGAGAGTTCGAGATACACATTGGGATGGCGCGCCGCCACCATCAGCGCGTTTTCCGGCTGGGCCCTGTACCAGCCCGTCTGCACGCCACCATGGCCGACGATGATCGGCACTTCGGGGAAGTCGAGGGCGATATCATCGAGCAGGATCGGATCCACCGCGCGTAGCCGGCAGGTGTTCTGATAGGCGATGCATCCGGTGTGAAACAGCACGGGCGCTTCATGTTTTCGGATCACCTCCATGATCGGATAGAGCAGGCGCATGTTTTCATCGATCGACAGATCGCGGCGCTTGCTCGGCAGCATGCCCAGCACCTCGCCAACGCCGGTGAAACCGTTGGACAGCCAGAAATCCACCTCATCGGCGGCGCGCTCGGCGGAAAACTGCGCCTCCCCGACCCACTCCGCGCGCGCGGTGTCGACATAGCCGCAGAACCCCAGAAACCGGTCCGGGTGGCGGCGCACCTGCTCGGCGATCATCTCATTGCGCATG
>JALURZ010000141.1:0-2664 GCA_027058735.1 Hyphomicrobiales bacterium
CCCCCGGCCAGGGACACCGACCCTGTTTGCGGCAGGGGGCTGGCCACCGAAAAGGCGAAGCCCAGCGTGTATGCCGGCCATGTCTATTATTTCTGCTCGCGCGATTGCCGCGAGATTTTTGAAGCCGCGCCGGATCAATATGTGGGCACCGGCGAGGATACACCGAAAAATCTGGAGCATTCCCATGCGTGAAATGACCGCCACCCCTGATCAACGCGGCACCGCCGGCACGCCGCTGCCCGTGCGCCGCATCGCGCGCATACCGGTCCTGGCGCTGGGCACCGCGCTGGGATCGTTTTTCGCCCTGACCTTCGTGCTGTGCGTGCTGTTCGATCTGTGGTTTCCGGCCCTGGCCATGAACCCGGTCTGGGCGCCGCTGCTGCCGGGTTTCGTGTGGATCAGCTGGCCCAGCTTCTTTCTCGGGCTGGTCGAATCAATCGCCTATGGCTGGTACATCGCGCTCGTTTTCGGGCCGCTTTACAACTTTTTCGTCACGCGAGCCGAAGCCGGTCCGCGGACCCGGAACTGCTGACGCGCCCCGAAAGGAAAAGGAACACGACATGCTGCTGTCCCGACTGCTTGAGCGCATCATTCGCGTCGGCACCCTTGAAGTCATCGACGCCGACGGCCGTTCGCATGTTTTCGCAGGACGTCCAGGGCCAGAAGTGACAGTGCGGCTCCACGATCGCGCCCTGCACTACAAGCTGTTCGTCAATCCCGATCTGTATCTCGGCGAAGCCTATATGGACGCCACCTTGACCATCGAAAAGGGGACGCTTTCAGCCCTGCTCGATATCGCGGCGGCCAATCTGGAATATTGCCGGACCCTTCCGCTGCATGGGCTTCATGACCGGATTTGCAGGGGCCTGCGCCGGGTTCAGCAATATAATCCGCTCAGCCGGTCGCGGACCAACGCGGCCCATCACTACGATCTGCCGGACCGGTTATACGGTCTGTTCCTCGATCAGGAGCGGCAGTATTCCTGCGCCTATTTCCAGAGCCCGGATGAGGACCTCGAGACCGCGCAGGCGAACAAGCAGCGCCATCTGGCCGCAAAACTGCTGCTGGAGCCGGGCCAGCGAATTCTCGACATCGGTTCGGGATGGGGCGGGATGGCCCGCTTTCTGGCCCGCGCCGGAGGCGGGCAGGTGACCGGGCTCACGTTGTCGCAACAACAGCTCAAGGTCGCAAACGAGATCACCGCGAAGGCGGGGCTGGCGGACAGGGTCCGCTTTCATCTGCGCGATTATCGCGAGGAAACCGGAACCTATGAGCGCATCGTTTCGGTCGGCATGTTCGAGCATGTGGGCGTCAATCACTATCGCGAATTCTTCGCCACGGTGAAGCGTCTGTTGAGCGACGATGGCGTCGGGGTGATCCACGCAATCGGCCGGATGGCCGGCCCGTCCGCGACCTGTTCGTGGATCCGCAAATATATCTTTCCCGGCGGCTATTCGCCGGCGCTTTGCGAAGTGCTGGCGGCAGTCGAGAGCAGCGGTTTGTGGGTCACCGACATCGAGATCCTGCGGCTCCACTACGCCGACACGCTGCGCGCCTGGCGCCGGCGTTTCGAGGCCAATCGCGCGCAGATCGCCGAACAGTTCGATGAACGTTTCTGCCGGATGTGGGAATTCTATCTCACCCTCGGCGAAGCCGCATTCCGCCATGGGGATCACTTCGTGTTCCAGATGCAGGTTGCCCGAAGGCGCGACGCGGTGCCGCTGACCCGTGACTACATCGCCAGATGGGAGCGCGCCAACGCACCTGCGGAAATTCACTACCGGCCCGGGCGCGCCGCATAGCAAAGGAACGTTCGATGAGCAATTTCAACGGGTTTCATAATGCGGACCGCGGAGCGGGGAGTGAGGCAAGATGACGGCGCCGGCAACCGGTCGGGCCGCGGGCGCGAAGCGCGAGGACAGCGGCGCCCAGGCGGAAACCACCGCGAAACGCACCCCCGCGCGGGCCTCGAAATCTCCGGTAAACCGCAGCAAAACGCCGGCGGCGCCGGGCGATGACATCTGGCCCTACGCTGTCGATGCCTGGCAGCGCGGCGTCCTGTTTCTCGACATATTGCGCCAGCGCGCAAATAACATGATCGGGCACGAGCGCGCCGGCCTGCCGCCGCTGCTCGACTTCAAATACGAGACGATCCTGGATGCGCGGCGCTTCGATGAGCCGGCGAACTACGCGCTGCTGCGCATTACCGAGGTTGGGGACGACTGCTGGGACGACCGTGTCGATGCCGACAAGCCGCCGGTCATCGTCGTGGACCCGCGCGCCGGGCACGGACCCGGCATCGGCGGGTTCAAGCGGGACTCCGAGGTTGGCATGGCGCTGCATGAGGGTCACCCGGTCTACTTTGTGATTTTCTATCCCGAGCCCGAACCGGCGCAAACGCTGGGCGATGTTCATCACGCGCTGCGGCGTTTCGTCGGCGAAGTCGCCGCGCGCCATCCCGGCGAGCCGCCGGTCCTCTACGGCAATTGTCAGGCCGGGTGGGCGGTGACATTGCTGTCGGCCGACTGCGAGGGGCTGAGCGGGCCGGTGGTGCTCAATGGCTCGCCGCTGTCCTATTGGGTGGGAGAATCCGGCACCAAGCGCTTGCGCGTCGGCGGCGGCCTTGCCGGCGGAGCCTGGCTTGAGCATTTAATTTCAGACCTT
>JALURZ010000141.1:2674-3918 GCA_027058735.1 Hyphomicrobiales bacterium
CTAGGGATCGTGGCGGCTCGCCTCTTCGAAGTCGTCGAAGCCCCGGCGGTTTCGTTCCAGTCTCTGCCTCACCGAGGCGGGCGCTTCGATGGCGCCTGGCTGGTGCAGAATTTCGAGAACCTTCAGCCGGAAAAGGCGATCTGGCAAAAATATGCGGGCCTGTTCAACGGGGTCGATACCGAAAGCGAGCGGTTTCTGGAATTCGAGCGCTGGTGGAACGGATTTTACGCGCTGAGCCGCGAGGAGATCGTGGCCATCGTCGAAAACCTGTTCATCGGCAACAGGCTTGAGCGCGGTGAGTTGCGTATCTGCGAGGGCTGCACCGCCGATCTGCGGCGCATCCGCAATCCGCTCGTGATCTTCGCGTCCCATGGCGACAATATCACGCCGCCTTATCAGGCGCTGGGCTGGATCCCGGCGGTTTATGAGGACACGGATGATCTAATAGAGGCCGGACAGCGGATCGTCTATCTGATCAATCCCCATGTGGGCCATCTGGGGCTGTTCGTTTCGGCCAGCGTCGCGCGCCTGGAACACCGGGCCATTCTGGAAAGTCTCGAGGCGATCGAGGCGCTGGAACCAGGCCTCTATGAAATGAAGATCGACCGCCCCCGCGGCGCTTCCGGTTGCGACAGGTCGCAACATGATGTGCGCTTCGAGGAGCGAAAGGTGGAGGACCTGAAGGCTCCCGGTGAGGACAGGGCGTTCGAGAGGGTCCGCGCCACTTCGGAAGTCAACGAGTGGTACTATAGATCCTTCGTCAGCCCCTGGGTTCAGGCTTTCGCCAACCCGTGGTCAGCCGAACTGATGAAGGCGGCGCACCCGATGCGCGTGAGCCGGTATGTGTTTTCCGAAACCTTCAATCCCTGGATGCGCGGTATCGCCGTGCTCGCCCATGCGGTGACCCGCAACCGCCAGGCGCTGGCGCGCGATCATCCGCTGATCGTACGCGAACGGGAATTCATGACCGATGTCTCGTGTGCCGTCGAAGCTGCCCGCAGGGCGCGCGACGGTGTTTTGGAACAGGCCTTCGCGCTGATCTACGGCAAATCCGGCAAGACGGTCGCCGGACAGGCCGGCGGCGGCGCACACGCCCGGGGAGCGCAACAACAATGATCCCCCGCGGCACCGTCCTGGTCATCGGCGATGGGGCGATCAACCTTGCCCCTGATCTCGGCGCCAAGGCGCGGATCCTGCAAAACGCGATGGGTCACCGCGCACCCCGCGCCGTTCCGCGCAATGCC
>JALURZ010000142.1 GCA_027058735.1 Hyphomicrobiales bacterium
GTTATTGACACAAGTCCAAGCGGCCCGTTTCGCTTCCCGTTTTGTCATTATCCGCCACGGCTCGCGCGTCCTATACGTGCGGCCGCCGCACTCGATGCCCACCACGCACCGCACCGGCTCGCCGTATGCGCCGCGCTCGCTATCGTCAATGACCAGGTGCACCGGCTCGCGCTCCAGCGCCCGCATGAACTCGCACCAATCGGCGCGGCCCATGCCTCCGAAGTCCTCGGCGTTCGCCGCCCGCCATGCTTCGGCCACCGGCTCACCTTCGGCCGGCCTGTCCATGCGCCGTAACTCACGCCAGATGCCGGCCGGCCCCGCCTGGAAAAACTGAAACTGTCGGATGCCCCAGACGCTCGCCCAGGCCACCACGCGCTGGATGATTTCCGGCACTCCTCCGTCCTCGGCCGGCAAGATTATCTCGCCGCTATCATTGTCCTCTTTTTCAATCATTCCTTTTGCATCCAAGTGCTTGGACACATATTTGGCGACATATCCCACGGCGCTTCGCCGTTCTGTATCCACCCGCTCGACAACGAACCGGCGCTCATCGGCCCCTGGTTCTTTCCCATCATCAGCCAGCGCATAAGCGCGCAGCACTCTGGCCGCACGTTCCAGTGCTTCCGCCGGCCCAAACACCAGCAGATGCCAATGCGGGCAGCCATCGTGATGCGGTTCGGCAATCCTTAGCCCGCGCACGGCAAGGCCATCGCGCCCGAACTGCGCCCGCGCGCGCGCCCAGACGCCCATAAGCCAGGCTTGTGCGTCGCGCGGCGTGCTGCCGTCATATTTCTTGTTGCGGAAAACTTGTCCCTTGCGCTCTGTCCATACGTGGAAGCGCGATGGCGTTGTCAGCGTCCAGAAATGCGCGGCCATGCCCTGCCGCGTGCTGTATTCCTCCAGGCCGCGGATGCGCGTCATCATTTCGTTGCGCCGGTTCTTGGGGTTGGACAGCGACGCCTCGACGCAATCCAGCAGCTCCACCTGTCCGCCCGTGGCCTCATTCACGGCCACCAGGTCGCCCAGGATGGCGCGGTTCCTCGAACGCATGCCTTGCCATGCCTCGAACGCGGCCGGGCTTACATAAGGCGCGCCGACATTGCGGCCAACAAAGCCGTGCGTGCGCGCAATGTTCTCGACCCATCGCGCATGCGCCCGCCTTAGCTTACGCCGCCACCAGCGTTCGCAGCGCATCCGCTCGATGGCCGCGCGGCGCGCCTCCCTTAGCTTAGGCCCGGTTGCTCGCGCCGGGATTTCCGGCGGCTCGATGCCCTCCGCCCTGCATCCCATTTCGCAAACCGCGTGCAAGCGCTCTATGATGGCGTCGGCCTCGTCCTCGTCCGGAAGCGTGCCGATGCCCAGCCGCTCCGCTTCCTCTTTCAGCGCGCCGGCCACGGCCCGCCCAACGGCCCGGCTGCACCTGTCGGCCGCCTCCTCAATGGCCGCATCATCATCAGCCATCCGCAGCCCGCCCGGCCCGCGATTGGAAAACGAAAAGCGGCCGGCCGCCCGCTCCAGCGCGGCCCACTTGGCCGCCGGCATCGGATCATCCGCCGCCGCATGGAACTCGGCCAGGATTTGCGCCTCAGCCTTGGCCCGCATGGCAATCGGCACATGCAACAAAGCCCAGCGCGCGCGCTCCAGCGCCCGCATGGCGCGCCTGCGCAGCACCGGCGAAAAGTAGCCGCGCGCCTCGGCCTTCAGGCCGTCAAGCGGCCGCATCATCTCCCATGACCATCTTGGCCGACCTGTAGGCCGTCCGGGTTGCGGCGTAGGCTTCCGCCAGCGCCTCATGGACGGCGATCAGCAGGCCGCAATCGTCTCCAGGATTGACCACGATTTGCTGCATGCCGTCCTTGATGGATGCCAGCATGCGGCCAGCGCAAGCGATGTCACTCACCAGGGCTTGCTTGTCCTCATAGGCAAAGCCGGCTCTTTTTGCTGGCGCGTTCATTCCACGCCCATCCGTTCCTGGAGATACTCGCGCGCCTCCGCTTCGGCCCTTGCCTCTTTCGCAATGTCTTGCACTCCGTTTCTGATGACCGAGAAGAAATAGTGAATTGCATATTCATTGGACTGCGGGCCTGGCTGCGTTTCGCGCCTCAGCATGTTCAGCGCGTCCATGATTTCCTTTTCCTTGGCGTCAATGTCCATGCGTTCCCTCCCTAGCACTCGCAGCCCATCGCTGCGCGGCGGAGGTTGTTCAGGTCGTAGCCGGCCCAGACCAGGCCGCCCTTTATCTCCGGCCAGTATTTCACCCAGAGGACTAGGCTTTCGCTTACTGCCAACGGCACACGCGCCGCCGTCGCCGCCCCCAGCCTTTGCGCCCGCGACAAGTAGCCCCAGACCGCCCCGGCCTCGCGGAACTCGTCAATGCCGATTTGCTCCACCCGGCGCGCGCGCTGGCGCTCCAGGCTGTCCTGCATGGTTAGTATCAATGCGCTCATGCTTCCTCCCTTCCCCCCTCCCTGGTTGTCCTGATGGTGAACGGGAACGCCGCGCCAGGATGGGAGGGAGGAAGGAAGCCGGCGCGGCGTTCACCCCCGTTCACCCGCGAATAATGCGCGACGCCATTACGCATTGCAAGAGAAAATGCACAATGTCATTGCACATGCTTAGGTCAGCGTCTATAAATCGGCCTACGGGTTAGCTATAGCTTATGCTCGCCCGCAATTTCTGATGGGAGGTTCACCATGAAAAAGACAATCATTGCATGCTCAATCATCATCCTGGCCGGTTGCTCAACCGTAAAAACCACCTACGTGGCTCCGGAAAGCGAAGCCGGAAAGGCATGCGTTGCTCAGTGCCACAAGCAACAATCGCAGTGCATCCAGAAGCAGAATGAACTGGCGAACAACGCCTATAACCAATGTCTCCAGGAAGCGGATGCCAAGGCCAAGCAGTGCGAAATGAAGGCCCAGGCCGATTATGAAGCGTGCCTCAAGTATTCCTCCACCCCGGCGGCCTGCATGAAGTCCACATGCTTCAAGCAACAGTGCTTTGAAAACGTGGACACCAGCGCATGCGCTTCGGCGTTTGATGCGTGCTTTCAGTCTTGCGGCGGCCGCATCGTGCAGGAGGAAGTGAAATGAAAACCTTGACCGTCCCCGAAATGCTGGACATGGCGAAAAAAAAGAACGGCATCCGTTCGGATCGGGAACTTGCCCGCCGGCTTGGATTGACGGCCGTCCATCATTACCGAACAAAGCATGTTATCCCTGATGATGCGACGGCGCTCAAGCTGGCGGAACTGGCCGGCTTGCCGCCGGAGGAAGTCTTGCTCACGTGCCACGTGTTGCGATTGCGGCAGACCAAAGGCGGCGAGGCGCCCGCGCGCGTGTTCCTCGATATGCTGCGAAAGATTGCGGCCGGCATTGTTTTGTCGGCCGCGTTCTTGTTGGCCGCTCCCCCTTCGGAGGGCACGGCATCGTCACCTGTTCACCAAGAGGCAGGCAAAAATATACATTATGCGACGTTGCGCTTTCGCCTGTTTCTGGCACGCCTGGCGCGCCTCATCGCCTCGATGATTGCCACGCATGGCGCATCCTCCCGCCCCCGGTCAATCCTCGCTCATGCGTGCCGATAATCCAGCGCCATAACACCAGGTGAACGGGAGGAAACATGCGCGATATTTCAAAAACCAAGATTGAAGCCATCACCGGTGGCCTGTCCATACTCCAGACCATCCCCGACGATCAACTGGAAGCCCTGGCCGCCGTCTATGAAACCACGCTCGCGGCCATCCGCGAAGCCATCGCGGCACGCGAAGCCCAGCGGCAGCACGCGGAGGAAATCCGCGCCCGGATCGTCCAGGCGCGCAGCGACTACCGCGCCCGCTGCATGCTCATGGCGCGCATTGCGCGCCGGCGCAAGCTGTCGGCGCATGCGCTGCGACGGCTGGCGCCGGAAGGTTCGGCCACCGTTGCCCGCGACATGCTCAAGACTGGCCGGCGACTGTTGCGGGAACGCAAGGCCGACGCCAAGCGCCAGGCCATCCTGGACGGCTACGCGCGCGGATTGGGCCCGCGCCCGCTGGCGCGCGAAATCGCGGCACGCTTCGGCGCGTGTTCGCCGGCCTACGTATGCAAGGTTGTGAAGGCCGAAATGCAGCAGCCGCTACCGATGCGGCACTTGCGCGTCGTCTAGCCCCTGCCGCGCTGGATGGAGAAGGCCAGCGCGCCGTCGAACACGTCGCCCACCTCATAGGCATCCGGCCACAGCTTGTATCCCAGTTTGAGCATGATGCGCGCGCGCGGCGTGTAGAGGAAAAAGCCCCGGCGCAGGCCGTGACCGCTGTTCGTCTCGAACAGCGTCAGGCAGCCCCGGCGCTGGATGTGCGTTATCACGCCCGACGGCCCGATGTGCCGCGCGAGGTTGTTTGCCGGGTTGCGGACGCACGTCCACCAGAATGACGGGAACCGCCGGCGGATGCGGCGCACGGCATTGATGGCGGCGACCACCGGCCAGCCCCAGACTGGCGCGGCTCGATATGCAAGCGGCTCGGCCATCACGTGGTCGCGGATATAGCCGGCATCTCCCGTCAGGCCGTCCATTTCGTTGCCCCAGATGGCATCCGCCCAGCGCCAGCGGAAGCGGCCCCAGCCGCGCCCCACGCGCGCGCCCATGTCGCGCGGAAGCAGCCAGTAGGCCAGCGGCCCGGCGGCCACGGCCAGAAACCACAGCGAGAGGTCGCGGAGATAGCGGATGGCGGCCATCAGATGATGCGCTCGATGACGATTTGGCCGGTTATGGCTGCAGTAAAAGCGGCCCCGTTGTAATTCAGTGTGCCAAGGCTTGTCCAAGCGGTTGTTGCATCGTTCCAAAAACCCGTGATGACAGAAGCATACTCCGTTGAGGTGAAGTTGCTTGCGTGAGAAATGGAAACCCAATGCTTATGTGTGGTTGAGGTAAAAAATGTTGCCTCAACCCCCGCCTTTATATGGGACGGGGTGAGCAACATTGCCTTCCAATAATTCCCAGCCCCAGTTGATGCGCCATTATTCGCATAGTTTTCCAAGAAATAAATATCTGCCGTTGCGTGTGAATTGTTTGGGGTTAGCGATAAGTTTCCGGTAGCGGCGCTTGGCGGTTGGCAGTCAAAAAACATTTTGTAGATTTGCCCATCGCCGCAAGCGACGTGCAGCGGGATGGATATGGCAGCGGAGAAGTTGATGACGCCCTTTTGCCCCGGCAGCAATACCTGATCGGATGTCGCGGCGCCCAGGTCAATGATGGGCAGCGCGCCGCTGGCTGGAGGCTCGAACACGCTCACCGTATCACCTCAATGCGAAGCAGCGCGGCCGCGTCCAGGTTCCCCGTGAAGCCATTGGAGAAATCCAGGCGCAACTTGTCCTTGGCCTTGACCTCCAGCGGGATGAACTCCGGCCGCAGCAGGTCGGAGATTTGGTCGGCAATGGTCAGCACCTTGGCGCCGTTGCGATACAGCGTGAAAACGCAAGCGTTCCAGGCCGTCACGTCGCTGATGCCCAGGCCCAGACTGATGCCCAGGATGTCCGCCCCTTCCGGCGCGGAGAAATCGCACAGCGTCACCGTTGCGCCAGCGGATACGCTCGCGGCCGTGCCATAGCTTAGGCTGCCATGCCTGTTGGATATCACCTGTTGCGCCATGTCTTACCCCCTTGCGCCAATCACGGCCACGCGGCGCGCGCGGAAGCGGCGCTCACGCGGTTCCGGCCGCAGCCTGTCCATGATGAAGTCGGCCGCGACGGCCGCGACCACCGAAACCAAAACGCCCCTGATAAACCATTTTGGCATGTCACACCCCCTTGATGCGGATCAGCGTCCGCTCTCCGAACAGATAGAACCACACCGATGCCGCCGCGCTCTCCAGCCCCTTGGCGTCAATGTCCGGCGATAACTGCGCCCAGATATAGGCCGCCGTCACCGCCGTGGCCGTCACCGGCCGAACCAATGCGCGGATGACCTGCACCCCAGCCGGCGCCCCCTCGCCGTCCAGGCTCGCCAGCACCTTCAAGCGCTCCGTGTCGGCCTTCATCATTTCAATCCATTCTGCCGGCTGCATGGATTTCGGCCGACCGGCGCTGCCAAAGAAATGGCGCGCCGCAGCCTGCACCGCCGTGGACAAAGCCGGCGCGAACGCCGCCAGGATTTCCAGGCCCGTCATGCATGCGCCTCCCTCGTTCGTTCTTCCAGGCGCACCACGCGGATGTCTATGTCCTCAACCTTGGCGATTTGCTTGTGCAGCACGTTGCGGATGTCGTTGAGTATCCAGACGCCAAGCGCCCCCACCCCGCCGCACAGCAGGCCCAGGCATGTGAGGATGATTTCCGCCGGCGTCATGCCGCCACCCCCGCCATTGCCATGCCGTTGTTGATGGTCGCCACGTCATAGGGCTGGATGCCGTTCTCGTGGCGGATGATGGCCTCGATGATGGCGCGCAGCGTGCCAGGATTGTGCAAGTCCAGCGGCGCGTCCGGGCTGGCCCCGACGTGCTGCGATACGCTGGCGATGTAGGCGGCCGTGTCGTTCTCGCTGGCCGGCGCATAGCGCGAAATGATGCCCCGGATCGTGTTGATGCCGTGCCTGTCCTGATAAGCCAGCAGCAGCCGCGCCAGCGCCCTGATGCCATACTCTGGCGAAACAAAGCGCAGAAATGCGCCATCACCGCGCGGATTGTCCAGGCCCAGCCACGGCGTGCGCCCGTCGTCGCGGATGTTGCCAGGGTTGTTATTGCGTAGCCCTCGCGTCAATTTCCATGCACCCCCTGAAATCAGCGCCAGCAAGGCGGCCAGCGCCAGCCAGCCCGCCGGTTTCATCAGTCCACCGCCTTGCCCAGCAGATACACGCCGGCCACGGCAGCGGCAGCGATCAGAACCGGCTTGCTCGTCAGCACGTTCCCAATGGCATGCCCGACGCTGCCCACGGCCTGGCCCACGGCCGTGCCGGCGTTCGCCACGGCCACGTGCTTGGCCGCCTGCGCCCGGCCCTTGGCCGAAAGCCGGCGCATTTCGGCTAGCGCCGCCAATTCCGCCGGCCGGTTGCCGGCCTTGCGCGCCTGTTGCAGCCGCGCGACGGCTGCCTGATAGGCCACGTCAATGCGCGCTTGCTGCGCGGCCGGATCACCGAACAATGCCGTGAAGATGCTCATGGCCGCCTCACTTGAGCAGCTTGTAAAGCATGAAGCCGCCCACGCCCAAGACCAGAACGTCCATCGGGATGCCGGCCACGGACGCCGGCGCCTGCCGCGCGGCCTGCGCGCGCTGCGCGTTGCTCAATGCCACCGGCTGCGCCTGGACGCGCGACGCTGCACGCGCCTGCGCTTTCAGCGCCGCAAGCTGCGCCTGCGCCTGCGCCTTCTGCGCTTCAAGCTGATAGCGCTGCGTGATGAAATTGCCGACCGTCTGACCGACCTGGCTTGCTGCCTGGCCGATCTTGCCGACAAAGTTTGAGAAGCTGTCAAACCATCCGCCCGTGTTGTTCATGCCGTTGCCCCCTTGGCTTTGTTGTCCAGATACATGCCGACCATTGCGCCGATGCCCGCGCCCATCGGCCCGGATGTCAGCGCACCGGCCGTCGCCATCGTCAGCGTTGCGCCATGCCCGGCCTTGCCGGCCGCTGCCGGCGTGTCTGCCTTGCCGGCCGCCTTCGGCGCGGGCTTGGCCGCAATGCGCTGCGCTTGCGCTGTCTGCGCCTGTATGCGCTGGATTTCGGCTCGGATTTTGGCGATGCGCTGTTGCTCAAGCCGCACCTGCGCCGCCTGCCGCTGCGCTTGCGCCCTCCTGGCTTTGGCAACCTTCATCGCGTGCACCTGGCCTTTCAGGTTCTTGAACGAAAACAAGCCGCGCTTGAGGTTTTGCGCGTTCTTCGCCCAACCGGCGCCGCGCGCCACGTTGCCCGCGATCAGGCCAGACGCGGCCGGCAAGGCCGCATCCTTGACTGGCGAAAAGGCCCGGCTCGTCAGGCCGCCGGATGCCGCGCTCGTCAATGCTCCGGCCGCCGCTCCTGCCGCCGAAAAGCCAGCGAACGTCAGCCCACCAGCGGCCAGCCCCACGCCGCCAGTGGCAGCGCCGACAGCCGCCGCCGTGCCCACCTTGATGACCGGCCGCGCCACGTTCTTGTATAGCTTGGACGTGCGGATGTGCTTGTTCAGCACCGCGCGCGCCGGATTGTGCGCGACCTTTGCCACGGCCCTGGCCGGATTGTGAACAACGTGGCTCACCACGTGCGCCACATGAGAGAAAAAGCCCATGTTGCCCCCTTTGAACCAAAAGAGGCGGCGACTATGGCCGCCGCCTCTTGCTCTCTGCCGCCCGTGTCGGCCTTAGCGCGTGTAGTCCTGCACCACGCGGATGCGCCAGTTGGTCACGCCCGACACGCTGGCCGTGGTCACTTCCAGCAACGCCTCGGCCGCGTCCTCCAGGTTCAGGAAGCCCAGCTCATCGTCGCCCCAGTCCATGAAGGCCACGCCGTTGACGTTGTAGCCGCGCTTGGCCGCGTTGTCGTGCCGGAGATATTGGAACGGAACCTTGCGGCGCTCGCGGCCACCGATGACCAGCGACACGTCCGTGATGAGATTGTCCACCCGGCCGACATAGGAGCCGCCCGACACATCCTCGGCCACCAGGCCGATGAAGCGCGTGTTGCCGCCAACCATCAGGCGGATGGCCGGCTGTTTGCCGGCGGTCGTGCCCTCGGCAACCTGTTCCTCGACCAGGTGCGCGAACTGGCCCGTGCCGAAATGCGCCGTGTCCTCGAACTCGCCCACGTCCTTCAGGTCGGGATAGTCGCGGCTCACCACCTCGCAGGTGTAGGAAGCCGCGCCCGGCGTCGTGCCGCCAATGAAGCAGTTGTCGGCATCGTCGGCCCACTCAATGACCAGATCGAACTGGCTCATCTTGTGCGCCTCGATGGCTGTCGCCAGGTCGCGCTTGGCGTCGTCGTTCTCGTAGTGCACGTCCAGCAGGAATTGCGCCGTGCTCGTCGTGCCCAGCGTGGACGTTTCGCGGCCCGCGCCTTCGGTCAGCCGCGCCAACTCATACAGCGCAGCGCCCGACGCGCGAACCAACGTGCCCTTGTCCGTCTCGACGCGCAGCGCCTTGATGGCCCGGCCGGCTTCAAAGGAAGTCGGCGCGCCAGCGAACGTCTGCGACACGTTCACAAGCAGCGCATGCTCTGCCACCAGGCTGTCCTTGTTCAGCGGGATACGCGAAACCGCGCCGCCCGCCGCCGTCACCTTGGCGACGCTGCGGTCAATGCGCTCCGCCTTCGGAAAAATGCTGTCGGCCATGTTTTGCCCCCTTGTCTCTTGTTCGGTTGTCGGCGCTTAGGCGCCCTTGACGATCTTGCGAAGCTGCGGGATGCGCTCCACGGCCGCGATGGCAGCCAGCGCAATGGCAGCAGTGGTCAGGATTGCCTTGTTCTTGGCGTTCATGTCTTGCCCCCGTTGATGGTTTGCGCCGGCCACGTCTGCCGCCCGGCGTCCTTTCATTCTACCAGAAACGGCGCATTGACGTTCCGGCCTATAGCTTAGGCTTTCCACACTTCGAACTTGCCTTGAGGCAAGGAAATCAGCCGCGCGCAGCGCTCGCGGCCCAGTTGCGGCTCCAGCGCCTTGCGGTCGCGCTCATAGGGTAGCCGGCCGGCCCAGATTTCCGTCGCGTTGCCGATGGCGTCCTTGTCGCAGCCGGCCGGCCGCTGCGACGCGGCGCAGACCACCAGGCCGCGATGCCGGCCCCGGCTCGTGATGTTTCGCCAGGCCGGCGGCGCATAGCTTGGCGTCGTCACCTGGTTCAATTCCTCGACAATCACCATGCACCGGCCGGCTGCAAAAGCCGCGCGGCAAAAGAAATCGAAATCGGCCGCCAGGCCACGCGCGAAATCCGGCCGAAATGCCACGCGGAAGCGCGCGCGGCTGACCGCGTCTACCAGCGCGGCGCGGCTGTCAATGGCCGTGCCTGGATATTCCGCCATCACGTCCCAGACCATGACCCGCCGCTGGCCGCGCATCCATTTCTTGATGGCGTGGCTTTTGCCGTGACCGGATGCCGCGAACACCAAGCGGATGTCCGCGCGCTCAAGCCGCATCGGCCTCCCCCGCCTTGGCATCCGCTTCCTGGCCCTGCGCCTGCATGTCTGCCCTTAGCCTTGGCATGACAACGGCCGCCAGCACCACGGCAAGCGATGCCTCCGGCCCCATGTTCACGCCTGGCAGATACTTGGCCAGCACGGCGTCCAGGTTCTCCCCGATAAGCTGGCGCTCTTGCTCCGATAGCCGCCAATGCTCGCCGCGTCTCGTCGCCACCAGGTCAAAGGCCACGCCCGCCAGCATGCCGCATGCTTCCGCGCCCAGCGTATCCGGCGCGGCTTCCTCGATGTCCTCGACTGGCTGTTGCTCCGCCTCGATGGCCTCGGCCTTCAATGCCTCCAGCGCGGCCGGATCGGCCGGCCCGTTGCTCCCGCTCATTTGTCACCCCCTGCCAGCGCGTCCAGGAAGCCCAGCGACGATCCGCCCTTGCCTTCATCCTTGGCCGCCGGCTTTGGTTCGTCCTTGGCGGCCGGCTTCGCATGTTTCGCCATGTGCGCCTTCAATGCCCGGATGGCGTCCGGCATGATGGCCTGCACCTGGCCGCCGCATCCGCCGTCCTGCCACTTGCACACGGCCGTGATGCGCCCGCGCGCGCTTTCCTTGTATTGCACCGGATGCCCACAGATCAGGCATGGCGCCATGTTCTCGCCTTTCTCGCTCATATTTCGTGCCCCCTGTCCAGTTGCGCCTGCAACATTGTGAAATCCACTTCATGCCGCGTGACCATCACGCGAACCGCCTCTATCAATGCCTGGATGCGCTCGCCATCCGGCCGGCTCTTGTCCTCGGCCACGTCCAGGTAAGCGCGCGCCACGTTTGGCCCGTTCCTCGTCCTCATTTCATCGCCTCCAGCCCTGGCATGCGGCCGCGCAAGACGCGCCAGGCCAGCCAGGCGCGCCGGCGCAGCGGCCAGGCATTGATGCGCGCCGGCAGCGTTCGCAGCATGGCGCGCGCCTCGATGGCCGCTTGCCTTATCTCCAGCAGCGTTACCACGCGAAGGCCGATCTCCGCCGCCGCGATGACCAGGCCGGCGACCGTCGCCACTCGTGCCCCGGCGTTCATGTCCGCCACCAACCGAGCAGCCGGCGCAGCCAGGAAAGCCGGCGCGGCTCCGTCCATTCCTCGCCGTTCCAGACCTGGCCGGCATGCGCCGGCCCGAACTCCGCCCATCCGGCGGCCTCCGCCGGCGGATTTCCTTCCGATGATGCCCCGATGTAGTGCCCGTTGCGGTCAAAGTAGTAGATCATCCGCCCCCCTTTTCCGGCGGCCCGGCTGTCGCCGGCCGCCGGTCGCGCGTTACCGCGGTCGACCACGATGAACGCCCGCGGATCTTTCTCTTCGTTCATGACGAGCACAGGGAGGAGTACAACGGCAATCTCCGCCTGCGGGAAGCGGCGCGGTTGCTGCTCGAGCGTCTCGATTC
>JALURZ010000143.1 GCA_027058735.1 Hyphomicrobiales bacterium
ATGCGATACGCTGCGCTCTCGCACCCTACGGTTTGTTTTGGCGTAGGGTGCGTTAGCCGTCAGGCGTAACGCACCACCGTCCTTCATTTCACCCGCACCGGAATTTTCAAAAAACCCCGAAACCGCGCCCGGCCGCCACGCGTTGGCGCGCCGGCGAGCGCATAATCCGGAAAGCGCTCCAGAAACCTCGAAATGGCGATGCGCCCCTCGAGGCGCGCAAGCGACAGGCCGGCGCAGGTGTGGGGGCCGCCGCCGAACGCCAGATGGCGGTTGGGTTTTCGCGATATGTCGAGGCGCTCGGGATCGCGGAACTGGTCGGGATCGCGGTTGGCCGCCCCGATGCACAGGGTGATGCGGGTGTCGGGCCCCATCGCGACGCCGCCGATCTCCACATCCGTGGTGGTCATGCGGTTGCCCAGCTGGTTGGAGCTTTCAAAACGCAGGAACTCCTCGATGGCCGAGTCGATCAGGTCCGGCTCGGCGATCAGCCGGGCGCGCTCTTCGGGCCATTCCATCAGCGCATACAGCCCGTTGCCGATCAGGTTTGTCGTGGTCTCGTGGCCGGCATTGAGAATGAAGATGCAGTTCTGCAACAACTCGGTCTCGGTGAGTTTCTCGCCGTCCTCTTCGCCGATGATCAGCCGCGTCAGCACGTCTGTCTCGGGATCGCGCGGTTTGCGCCGGCGCTCCGCGACGAGGCCTTTGAGATAATCCAGCATTTCAACGACGCTGCGGTTGCCCCGCGCTTCCTGCTCCGCGCTCAGCACCGGCTCCAGCGCCCCCAATATGGCCAGCGACCAGTCGCGTAACGGTCCGCGTTCGGCATGGGGCACCCCCAGCAGATTGCCGATGATCTCGATCGGGATGGCGGACGCGAAATCCTCGATCAGGTCGCAATCGCCCTTGTCCGCCATGGCGTCCAGCAGGCCGCCGACCAGGCGCACCAGCCCCGGTTCGGTGTCGGCGATGGCGCGCGGGGTCAGCGCGCCGACAATGAGCCGGCGCACGCGCGTGTGCAGCGGCGGATCGTTGAACACGAGACTGGTGGTGTGATGCTCGAGCAGCGGGCTGTCGCCGTATTTGGGCCCGAACTCCTTCTTCTTGTCGGAACTGAAGCGCGCCGCATCGCGATAGACCGCGAGGAGATCGTCGTACCGGGTGAGGATCCACGACCCGTCCGGGCAGCGATGCACAGGATCGTTTTCGCGCAGGACCCGGTAGACCGGGTACGGATTTTCGTAAAAGTCCGGCGACAGAGTGCGCAGATCGAACGATTTGAGAACATCGGCGCATTCAGCATCGCTCCAGTCGGGCCAGGGAGGTTTTTCCGGCAGCCGGGCCGGGCGCAATAGTTTTTCGGGATGCGGCGGGGACATGGCGTTTTATCGCTTTCGTGACTGTGGCCTTTTTGGTCACGATACATCAAAATGCGGCCAAACCTGAAACCGCCATTTGAAGCAGGACCCATGCGCGAACGCATAGACCATCACTGGATTGAAGCCTTCCTCAACACCTTCGCGCTGTGCGATATCAAGGCGGGGGATGCGGTGGCGATCCTGTCTGAAACCGGGTCGCGCCCGCTCAATGTCGAAATCGCCGAACTGGCGCTGATGCGCCTTGCGGCAAAGCCGTTCCACGTGGTGGCGGTGACCCCGGCGCAATCGGCGCCGGCGCCTGTGCGCTCCACCGGCGCGTCGCTGGCCATCCAGAATCATGAGGGCATTCTGGCCGCGCTCAAGAGCGCGCCCGTCATCATCGATCTGACCATCGAGGGGCTGATGCACGCGCCCGAACTGCCGGAAATCCTGAAAAGCGGCGCGCGCGTGCTCACCGTTTCCAACGAGCATCCCGAAATTCTGGCGCGCCTCGCCTGCGAGGAGGCGCTGGAGGCGCCGATCAAGGCGGCGGCGAAGCGCTTGCGCAAATCCACCACCATGACGGTCACATCGCGCGCGGGCAGCGATCTTAAGGTCGCCATGAGGGATGCGCCGGTGGTCGGCATCTGGGGCTATACGGCCAAGCCCGGCACGCTGGCCCACTGGCCCGGCGGCATCGTGGTGGCGTTTCCGGCGGCGAAAAGCACCAATGGCGTGCTGGTTCTCGACGCGGGCGATGTCAATCTCACCTTCAAGCGCTATCTGGAAGCCCCGGTGACGCTGACCATCGAGAATGATTTCGTCACCAAAATCGAGGGCGAGGGCACGGATGCAGAACTGATGCGCCGTTACTGGGCGGTATGGGACGACAACAACGCCTATGCGGTCTCCCATGTGGGCTGGGGCATGAACGAGGCGGCGCGCTACGAGGCGATGACGTTTTTCGATCGGCGCGACTTCAACGGCACCGAACTGCGCGCCTATGCCGGCAATTTTCTGTTTTCCACCGGCGCAAACGAGTTTGCCGGGCGCTACACGCAAGGCCATTTCGACCTGCCGGTGCGCGGCTGCACCATTGCGCTTGACGGCGAGGCGGTGGTTGCGGACGGCAAGGTTCTCTGGGACAAATTTGCATGAGCCCAGCGCTGGTCTTTCTTGCCGGCATGGGGGCCTCCGCGCGCGGCTGGGCAGCGCAGGAAAAGGCTTTTTGCAAGTCCCGCCGGGTCTATTGCTGGAATGCGCCGGGCTATGGCGGCACGCCGCTTCCAGCCGACCCGTCGTTTTCGGGCTATGCCGCGCACCTGGCCCGCGACATGAGCGAAGCGGGCATCGACCGCGCGGTGCTGGTGGGCCATTCCTTCGGCGCCATGGTGGCCCAGCAGATGGCCGCCGATATTCCTGAGCGCCTGGCGGGCCTTGTTCTGGCGGCCACCAGCCCGGCATTCGGCAACAAGGACGGCGCGTTCCAGAAACAGTTCGTCGAAGAGCGCGTGAAACCGCTTGATGAGGGCAGGACCATGAGCGAGATGGCCGACGCCATGATCGCGGCTTCGACCGGCCGGCAGCCCGACCGCGACGGGCTCGCCCTGGCGCGCAGGTGCATGAGCGAGGTTCCAGCTGAGACCTACCGCGCCATCACCGCCCTGATCACGACCTTCGATCAGCGCGCCAATCTGGGGCATATCGCCGTGCCCACGCTGGTCATGGCCGGTGAACTGGACCGCATCGCCCCGGCGCCCATGATGCGGCGAATGGCATCCTTGATTCCAGCGGCGCGTTTTGTCGAGATCGCGAATTCAGGCCACCTGATCCCGTTTGAACAGCCGGCGGCGTTCAACGCCGCTTTGTGCGATTTTCTCAAGGAGATTGACGATGAGTAAACCCCAAACCCCGGCCGATGCGCCCATGTTTGCGCCCGACGCCTGGCGGCTGAGCGAACAGGAAATCGACCTCACGGCGCGCGCACGCGATCTGGGCGCGCGGCTGTTCGCGCCGCGCGCGGACAAATGGGACAGGGATGCGATCTTTCCCAGCGAAAATTATCGCGACCTCCATGACGCCGGCCTGCTCGGCATCTGCGTGCCGGCGGGCGACGGCGGCGAGGGGGCGGGCTTTCGCGCCTATTGCCTGACGGCGGCCGAGATCGGGCGTTATTGCGGCTCCACCGCGCTGACCTTCAACATGCATGTATGTTCGTGCCTGTGGTCAGGCGCCCTGTCGGACGATCTGGACATGAGCAAGCAGCAGCGGCGCACCCACGAACAACGCCGCGCCATCCACTATGAGCGCATCCTCAAGGACGGCGCGGTCTATTCCCAGCCGTTTTCCGAAGGCGGCGCGGCGGCCGCCGGCTTTCAGGCGTTTTCAACCACCGCGGAGGCCGATGGCGAGGACTATGTGGTCAACGGCAAGAAGATTTTCGCCTCGCTTGCCGGCCATGCGGACTACTACGGCGTGTTGTGCACACAACTGCGCAAGGGCAAGGAGCCGTCGCGCCGCGACACCCTTTATCTGGCCATTCCGGCGGACGCCAGGGGCGTGAGTGTGGTTGGCGACTGGGATCCGCTGGGCATGCGCGGCACCGTCTCGCGCACCTTGCTGTTCGACAATGTGCGCATCGGGCGCGATGCGGAACTGATGCCCCAGGGGGTGTATTTTCAGGCCGCCACCGCCTGGCCGCACATGTTCCTGACCCTGTCGCCCACCTATATGGGCATCGCCCAGGCGGCCTATGATTTCACCGTCCGCTATCTGCGCGGCGAAATTCCCGGCCTGCCGCCGGTCAGGCGGCGCATGTATCCCACCAAGCAGATCGCGGTGGCGGAGATGCATATCATGCTGGAAAATACCAAGGCGCTGTGGTTCCAGGCCATATCCGAAGCGCGTCATTCCCCCACCAAGGAACAGGTCCTGCGCGCCTATGCCACCAATCACACGGTGATGGAAAACGCCAACGCGCTGTGCCGGCTGGCGATCCGCACCTGTGGCGGGCAGTCCATCCTGCGGTCCCTGCCGCTGGAGCGCCTCTACCGCGACAGCCGCTGCGGATCGCTGATGCTGCCGTGGACCGCCGAGCTCTGCCTCGACCGGATCGGCCGCGAGGCGCTTTATGAAGCAGGCGAGAGCGACGATGGATAGATCGGCCGGCGCGACCAATATCGGCGCCTGGCTGCGGCGCCACGCGGTGTTTTCGCCTGAGCGCGCGGCGCTGGTTTTTGAAAATGACGGTCCGCTCAGCTATGAACGGCTCGAGCGCTGGGCCTGTGGTCTGGCGCACCGGCTGAGCGAAGACCACGGCGTCGCGCGCGGCGGGCGCATCGCCTATCTCGGGTTCAATACGCCTGGCGAGATCGCACTGCTGTTCGCCTGCGCCCGGCTGGGCGCCGTCCTGGTGCCGCTCAACTGGCGCCTCGCGCCGCGCGAACTGGCGGAAATTCTGGCCGATTGCGCGCCGGGACTGCTGTTCCACGATACGCATCACCGCGAGGTCGCTGAAAAAATCTGCGCCGAACTGGATGGCTGCACGCCGTCACCGGTCGAAGGCGGACCGGAAACGGGCGATGGCCCCTTGGACAAAGAGCCGCGCGGACGGCTCGGCGATCCGGTGCTCATCGTCTACACCTCCGGCGCGACGGGCCTGCCAAAAGGGGTTGTGCTGAGCCAGCGGGCCCTGCTGGTGAACGCGCTCAACAGTCTCGACATGCATGACATGCGCCCCGGCGACAAAGTGCTGGCCGCCCTGCCGCTGTTTCATGTGGGCGGGCTCAATATTCAACTGACCCCGGCGCTGTTCGCCGGCGCAACGGTGCATCTGCATGCGAAATTCGATGCCGCCGCGGTGCTCGGCGCCATCGCGCGCATCAGGCCCGATCTGATGGTTCTGGTGCCCGCAACCATGCAGGCGCTGATGGCGCAGCCCGGTTGGGAGGCGGCCGATCTGTCATCCCTGCGCATGCTCACCACCGGCTCCACCGTCGTACCGCTCGATCTGATCGCGGCCTATGAAGCGCGCGGGGTTTCGGTCGTACAGGTCTACGGATCGACCGAGACCTGCCCGATCGCGGCCTATCAGCGCCCGGGCGAAGGCCGCACCAATCCCCGCGCTACCGGGCGCGCGGCGCTGCTATCGCAACTCCGGCTGTGCGATGAGGGTGGCGCGCAGATCGTCAAACCCGGGTGCGACGGCGAAATCGAGGTGATGGGCGATCACGTCATGGATGGATACTGGAACACCCCGGAAGCCGATGGCGATGCGTTCCATGAGGGCTGGCTGCGCACTGGCGATGTCGGGCACTTCGATGAGGGCGGCAATCTGGTGTTTCAGGGCCGCAGATCCCACCTCATCATTTCGGGCAGCGAGAATATCTACCCGGCCGAAATCGAGCGCGCCCTGTGCGCCATTGACGGCGTGGGCGAGGCCGCCGTCACCGGTCTGGCGGACGAAAAATGGGGCGAGGTGCCGGCCGCCGCCGTCGTGCGCGCGGACCCGCATCTGAGCGAACGGCAAATCCGCCGCGCCCTTGACGACACCCTCGCCCGGTTCAAGCACCCGCGCCAAATCCTGTTCGTCGACGCCCTGCCCCGCAACGCCATGGGCAAGGTGGTCCTTGCGGCCGTGCGCGACATGCTGGCGAACGCCGCCCGCTGAAGGGGCCTCCCGCCATCTTTCGCCCGGATTTGGCGCTATGATGCAGCCCTGTTGCGCCGGGGCAAGGGCTGCGATATAGTTGCAGTTGAAACTAATTTACAGCTAGGCCAGCATCTCGTCAGACCCGCGACAAAGTGATTTCGGGCTGAATTGGCTGAGCGCGATGTCTTTTGCCGGACAGGCAGGAAAACAGGGAGAAAAGGACATGAGGATAATCAGGAAACTTGCAGCGGTCGTGGTTGCCGGCGCTTTGGGGCTATCCCTATCGGCGATGTCCGTATCCGCGGTGGAAACCTTGCGCATTTCGAGCTGGGCGCCGCCCTCGCACGGCATCAATGCCTTGATGTGGCCACGGCTGATCAAGATGATCGAAGAGGCGACCGAGGGCCGGGTAACCGCCGAAATCAAGTACAAGCTGGCCTCGCCTCCAGCGCAGTTCGACCTGATCCAGGATGGCGCCGCCGACATAACATGGATTTTCCACGGCTATAATCCCGGCCGCTTCGTCGCCACCAAGCTGATCGAAATCCCCGGCTACAAGGGCAGTGCGGAAGCGGCGTCCGTCACCTACTGGCGCGCCTATGAAAAGTTTCTCGCCAAGGCCAATGAACACAAGGGCGTCAAGCTGATCGGCCTGATGACCCATGGCCGCGGCATCCTGCACTCCAACAAGAAGGTGACCAGGCTGTCTGAAATCAAGGGCATGAAGCTGCGTCTGGGCGGCGGCGTCTCGGGCGATGTGGGCAAGGCGCTGGGCGCCACCGGCATTCGCGTGCCGGCACCGAAAGTGTATGAGACCCTCGCCTCCAAGGCGGCCGACGGCGTCATGATGCCCTATGAGGGCCGCAAGGGCTTCAAGCTGACGGAAGTGGCCAAGAACGTCTATGAAATGCCCGGCGGTTTTTATCGTGGGTCGTTCGCGCTGATCATGAACAATGACAGGTTCAATGCGCTGCCCGAAAGAGACCGCAAGGCGCTGATGACCGTGTTCGGCGAGGCCGCGTCGCGCATGGCCGGCAAGGTATGGGACGAAATCGACGCGATCGGCCGTGACGTGACCAAGGCGGCCGCGGACAACTCGATCACCATCGCCAACGCCGCCGATCAGGCCGCCTATGCCAAGATCGCGGCGGACATCAAGGCCAAGGTGATCGCGGAAGTCGCCAAGAAGGGTATCGACGCGCAGGCGGCCGTCGACTTTATCGCCAAGGACATGGCGGCCCAATAGGCAGGCGCGTTCGCCTAAGCGCGCGGCAACACCGCTCGGAGGGGCGCATGGCATCGTGCGCCCCTTTTCTACACCGATCGGTGTTGTGCCCGCGGCGGCCGGGTGAGGGCTGTCAGAATCATTGTATCGTCGGGCCGCGTACGGCAGGATGCCGGAGCACCCAGACGCGCGCAGGGGTTGGCGGGGGCACCAGACGATGAGCAGCGACAATCAGGCCACGGACGAAAGTTTGTTGAAGCGCCTGTCACGGCTGCCGTCGCTGCTGGCCGCGATAACCCTGTTCGCGCTCATGACCATGACATTTTCCGATGTCGTCCTGCGCAGCACCATCAACAATCCGATCGAGGCGGCCACCGAACTGACCCGGCTGTTCATGGCGATCATCGTATTTGCATCGCTGCCGATCATCACCTGGCGCGGCGAGCACATCGTGGTCGATCTTCTGGATCCGTTTTTTTCCGGCCTGGCCGCCCGGCTCCGCGATATTGCGGTCGATCTGGTTTCCGGCGCCGCCCTGCTGTGGCCGGCCGTGCGGGTCTGGCAGCTTGCCGCACGCGCGCGCGAATATGGCGATGTCACGGAATATCTGAATATCCCGCAGTTCTATATCGCCTATTTTATCGCCCTGGCCACCTTCATCACCGCCGCCGCGCTGCTGGTGCGCGGGTTGTTGCAGATCGTCGCGCCGAAACTGGTCGAGCGCGAAACCCACACGCCGCTGTCGCTGGATTGAACCCATGACGATCTCGATCATCGGTTTTGCGGCGGTTCTCGTACTGGCCCTTCTGCGCATGCCGATCGCCATCGCCATGGGCGTGATCGGCATCGTCGGCTATTCCTACGAAACCTCCGCCAGGGCCGCCATTTCGATGGCCGGGCGGCTGGTCATAGACACCGCCCAGGACTATGGCCTGTCCGTCGTGCCGCTGTTCATCCTGATGGGCCTGTTCGTCAACAAGGGGGGGCTGTCGCGGGAATTGTACCGGGCGTCCTATGCCTTTCTGGGGCATCTGCGCGGCGGTCTCGCGATGGCCACCATCGTTGCCTGCGGCGGGTTCTCCGCGATCTGCGGATCGTCGCTGGCGACCGCGGCCACCATGTCCAAGGTCGCCATGCCGCAGATGCGCAAATATGGCTATGCCGATTCGCTGTCCACCGCCTCGATCGCGGCGGGTGCCACCCTCGGCATTCTGATTCCGCCGAGCGTCATTCTGGTGATCTACGGGCTGCTGACCGAAACCAGTATCGGCAAACTGTTCATGGCCGGCATTGTTCCGGGGCTGCTGGGCATATTTTTCTACCTTGCCGCGGTGCGCTTCACCGTGGCGCGCCGGCCGCAGGCGGGTCCGGCCGGCGAACGGTCAAGCTGGTCTGAGCGCCTTTCCGCGCTGCGCGGGGTGTGGGCGGTGCTGCTGCTGTTTTTCGTGGTCATCGGCGGGCTCTACGGGGTGTTCAACTTTCGCCCCCTCAACCTAACCTTCTCGCCGACCGAGGCCGCCGGCATGGGGGCGATGGGGGCGTTCCTCATTGCCCTGTTCCGCGGTGCGCTCAGCCTCCGCGACACCCTCGAAGTGCTGAAGGAAACCGCCCATACGACCGCCAGCCTGTTCGCGGTTCTGATCGGCGCCTGGATTTTCTCCAATTTCATCAATCTCGCCGGCCTGCCGTCGGCCCTGCTGGCGCTGGTGACCTACTGGAGCCTCTCCCCGCTCGCCGTGATCTTCATGATTCTGGCGGTCTATATCGTGCTTGGCTGCATATTCGAAAGCCTGTCGATGATGCTGCTGACGGTGCCGATCTTCTTTCCGCTTGTCACCAGCCTCGGGTTCGATCCGGTGTGGTTCGGCATCATCGTCGTGGTGGTGACCGAGATCAGCCTGATAACCCCGCCGGTGGGTCTCAACGTGTTCGTCCTTAAGGGCGTGCTGGGGGATGTCACGACCGGCACCATCTTTCGCGGCGTCACCCCGTTCTGGATCGTCGACATCATCCGCCTTCTGGTGCTGGTGCTGCTGCCGGGGGTTGCGCTGTTCCTGCCGCGGACCATGTGGTGAGCGCGCCGGCGCCGGCAACCAACTGGTGGCGGGTGTCGATCCTGATCCTGATCGGCGTGTTTTCGGCCTTTCAGATCGGCAAGGTGCCAGCCGGTCTGCCGGCGATTTCCCGCGAGCTGGATCTGGGGCTGATCGGCGGCGGCTGGGTCGTCGCCATCTTTTCCCTCGTTACAGGCCTTTGCGGCGTGACCCTGGGCATCCTGGCCGATCGGCTCGGCCCATTGCGTGTCGCGGTTGCCGGCATGGTGCTGTCCGGCGCGGCCAGTGCGCTGGGCGCCTTTGCGCAGACGCCGGGCCTGCTGCTGGCCAGCCGCACCGTCGAAGGGTTCGGGTTCATCCTGGCGGTGGTCGCGGCGACGCCCCTGATCGTGGCAAGCTGCGCCGTTGGCGACCGCGACAAGGCGCTTGGCCTGTGGGGTGCCTATATGCCGGCCGGCATGGGGCTGATGCTGCTGATCTCGCCGCTGTTCATCGCCCAGACCGGCTGGCGCGGCCTGTGGCTCGCCAATGCGGGGCTGATCGCCGGCTGGGCGCTGGTTGTGTGGATCGTCATCGGGCGCAGGCCCGCACCCTCCCGCGAGGGGCCGCGGCCGGGCCTCGCCGATCTGGGGGTGCTGCTGCGCACGCCGGGGCCGCTGCTGGTGGCCGCGATGTTCGCCGCCTATGCGGCCCAGTTCATCGCCGTTACCGCGTTCCTGCCGCTGATGATGATCGATCAATACGCGCTCGCGCTGCCGCTCGCCGCCGTGCTCGGCGCGCTTGTCGTCATTGTCAATGTCGCCGGCAACGCGGCATCCGGCTGGCTGCTGGCGCGCGGCTGGACCCGGCGAAAGCTCCTCATCATATCCAGCCTCGGCATGGGGCTCTCGGCCTTCGGTGTCTATGCAGGCGCGCTGCCTTTCGAACTGCGCTATGCTTTTGCGCTGTCGTTTTCCGCGATCGGCGGGCTGACGCCGGGCACTCTGGTTTCAAGCGCGCCCGTGGTTGCGCCCAGACCCACCCTGGTGGCCAGCGTCACCGGGCTGATGCTGCAGGGATCGGCCATCGGCCAGGTGCTGGGGCCGCCCGCGCTCGCGCTGGCCGTCGAGCGTCTCGGCGCCTGGGACCATGCCGCGCTGTTCACCGCCGGCGCCGCCGCCCTCAATATCGCGCTCGCGGTGCTGTTCGCCATGTCGCGGCGGGCCTAGAGCCTGCGCGCCGGATCGCTTTTTCTTGACTGTTCCATATTTGCAACAGTTCGTGAAAAATTGCGCCAATCAGGGCATTGCAACTTTTTAGTCGTGGCGCGCCTGTGTTAACATTGCGTTAACCATTTTTCCTTGCCGGCCTGCCGGTGCAGCGGACCGCCGGTCTGCATGACAGGGATTGGGGCTGAACTGGAACTGAATATTGGGGGGCGATATGCCGCATTCGATCATGAGCATGAGGCGCGCGCTGGCCCGCATCCGCCAGACAACGGTTTTGCTGGTGGGGCCCGTGAAACCGGGGTCCGGTCTCGCAACGCCCAGATTCGCACTCGCCCGGCTGGCTCTGGTCTCGGCGGTGGTGTCAATGCTTGCCAGTTTTGCGGATATCCGGCCGGCTCACGCGGGCGCGGACCCGGTCCCCAATCAGGCGCACACCAACGTTCTCAGCAAGCTTCGCCCTGATGTCGCCTCCAAGCTCAACAGGCGGCTTCACAGGATCAACGATGGTCCCGGCACCAGGGCGCAGAAGCGGCAAAAGATGAGAGAACGCTTCGACAAGACGATCCGGAGCGCGGAAAACGATCTCGCCGCGGCGAAACAATTCGGCAGCAAGAAACAGCAGGACAAGGCCCGGAAGGTCATTGACGTCCTGAAGAGCTACAAGTCCGCATTCTTCGGCGGCGCCACGACGGACAAGACGGTTCAGACCGAAGAGAAGAGATTGCGCAAGGCGGAGGCGGACAAAAAGAAGAAAGAGGCCGGGAAAAAACCCGCATCGACGGCGGCCGCGCCCCCTCTCACTTCCGTCTATGACACATCACTCTGGGCAACCAGCCTGGCGGTGGACGTCGGCGGCTCGCGCACGGACTATGACGGCGTGTTGACGAGTTCGTTCGGTACGGATGCGCGCGACGGGTCGAAAGAAGAGGACCACTCGATCGGCG
>JALURZ010000144.1 GCA_027058735.1 Hyphomicrobiales bacterium
CAGGCGATCAGTGAGCGCTTGAGGCGCAGGGCGCGGCGGGCCAGATGATACAGGCGCGGGCGCGCCTTGATGAAGCCCTTGAGGGCGCGGGCATGGCGGATCAGGAACACCGCGATGGCGCCGCGCGCCGTGCGCGGAGACAGCAGGACGCCGAGCCGCTGGCTCCGGTCCGACCATTCCTTCTTGTAGCTTTCATCGCCGATCGTAAAGTCGAATGACGTCAGCCCGGCCGCAAAACCGCGCTCCAGAAGGTGGTGCAGCAGAATATTGCCCGGCGAGCAGCGTGAGAATTCGCCCGACCGGTAAACCGTGACGACATAATAAAAACATCCCTTATGCTCCAGTCCGAAAACGGCCGCGATGACGTCACCATCCAGCTTCAGCGCGGCCAGCCGCACCACGCCCGCCGCGGCCGGCGCCGCCGCCACATTAGCGAAAAACTCATCCAGCTCACGCGGCGCGAACGGGTTGGTGCTGCCGCTGGCGATTAACTGCTCGCGCTTGAGCTTAAGGATCTCCAGCGCCAGGTTTCTGCGCTCTTCCGCATTTTCCGGCCACACGAATTCCACCGCGCCCATGCGCCGCAGCCTGCGGTCCTTCTCGCGCTGGCGGCGTCTGGTCTTTGCCGCGCGCCGTGCGGCATAAAAGTCTTCCCATGCGCCGCTCATCGCCATGGTGTGGGCGCTGAACGGTTCCCACTCCCGGCACAGCGCCGAAAACGGATTGGCGAGAGCGCCAATCACCTCAGGCTGGCGGGTCAGGTGGACATAGTCGATATCGCCGGCCTGCGCCAGGACTTGGCGCCACAGGCGCTCCAGGGCGTGCGGGGTGAGCCGCCGGGCGAAATCCGCATCGACCAGCGGCGCGTTGTAGTCGCAGACCGGCGCCCCCAGCCAGACCAGGGCGCGGCCGAAAACGCCCTGCTCGATCCCCAGCGGCAGGATCATCCGCAACACCGCGTCGCGGTCATGGACAAAGACGAGCAGCAGTTCGATGCCCACAGCCTTGCCCAGCGTCTCATGCCAGGCCGAAAGCCAGTCATGACGCTGAAACGCGGTGCAGGCGTGCCGGTCCTGAAACGCTTCCCAGTCGGCCCTGGCCATGGCGAAGCTGCGCTGCACGGCGAGGGTTACATCCCGGGGCGCATGGGGCGCGCCCGCATCTTGCGCCACCACGGACCCGAGAATTTCGGCGGGCCGCGCGGCCGCGAGCCGCTCATCGAAAGAGGCGCGCGGCGGGTCTTTTGCGGCTCGCCGGCGCGTCTTGCGGCTCGCCCGTGCGTCCCGCGCCAGCCCATCGCGATGCAGGCCCGACAATTTTCGGGTCTTTTCCAGCATCGATTGTGTCATAGTGAACCAACCTTGATCATGATCGCGTAGTGTCAATCCTGCCACGGCGAAGTGTAGGAAAAGTCAACAAACGGGACATATCATGAGATTGAAGGACAAAACCGCGATCGTAACCGGCGCGGCATCGGGGTTCGGAGAGGCCATCGCGCGGCGGTTCGCGGCCGAAGGCGCAAGTGTCCTGCTCTGCGATATCAACGACGAGAGCGGCGAAAAGGTCGCTGCCAGCATTGGCGAGACCGGCGCGACGGCGCGCTATGTCCATGCGGATGTCGCCGATGATGCCCAGGTCGCGGCCATGATCGAGGCGGCGGTTTCCGCGTTCGGCGGGCTCGACATTCTGGTAAACAATGCCGGCATGCCCCAGCGCAACGGCCCCATGCTGGAGGTGGACGAGGACACCTTCGACAGGATTTTCGCGGTCAATGTGAAAAGTCTGTATCTCGCCGCGCGCCATGCCGTTCCGGTGTTTCGCGCGCGCGGCGGCGGGGTCATGATCAACATGGCCTCCACCGCGGGCATCCGGCCGCGCCCGGGGCTGGTCTGGTACAACGGCTCCAAGGGCGCCGCCGCCGCGCTCACCAAGGCCATGGCCATTGAACTCGCGACGGACGGGATTCGCGTCAATGCGCTGTGCCCCGTAGCCGGGGATACGCCGATGCTGGCGGAGTTTCTCGGCGGCGAGGTCACCAAGGAAATGTATGACCAGTTCGTCTCCACCGTGCCCCTGGGCCGGTTGTCGACACCGACGGATCTGGCCAATGCGGCGCTGTTTCTGGCCTGCGATGAAGCGGAACTTCTGACCGGCGTCTGCCTGCCGATCGATGGCGGGCGGTGCATCTGAGCGGTTTTTTCTCGCCCGCCTAACCTTTGAGCAGATCCTTCAAAGGCACGGCCCGGTCGCCCAGCCGGGTGCGATCGACCGGGATGTTCCGGCTCATGAGACGCCGCGCCACCGCGATATCGCGCGGCGCGTTGATGGCATCGACACCGCACATCGCGCCCTGGTCGAAATAAAACAGGCTGAACGACCCGCCCTGCGGATCGCCGCGCAGCACCGCATCGTCCCAGTGCCCCGCCACACCCAGTATCTGCAGGTTGACCTTGAACTGGTTGGACCAGCCCCAGGGAATGTCGCTGAGGGCGTGCTCACTGCCGGCCAGGGTCCTTGCCGCCGCGATCGCCTGGTTCTGGGCGTTCTGCCAGGTTTCCAGCCGCACCCGGCGCCCAAGCACCGGGTTGTGATGGGCGGTCACATCGCCGGCGGCGAAAATACGGGGGTCCTCGGTACGCCCGCATTCATCGACCCACAGACCGTTATCCACCTTGAGACCGGCGTCAGCGGCGAATTCCGCATTGGGAACAACGCCGATGCCGACAACGATGAGATCGGCGTCAAGGCCCGCCCCGCTGGCGAGGATCACCCGGGTGGAGCCGCCCGCCTGCTCAAGACGCACAGGGCTGTCGCCAAGCACAAGCTCGATGCCGCGGGTGCGATGAAGGTCTGCGAAATAGGCGCTCGTTCGCGGCCCCACGACGCGGGCCATCAGCCGCTCGCCCGCCTCGACGACGGCGACCCGGCACCCCAGCTCGCTCACAGCGGCGGCCGCCTCCAGCCCGATCAGCCCGCCGCCGATGACGACGCAGCGCACCCCTTTCGCGGCCTTGCGCGCAATGGCCAGACTGTCTTCGATCGTGCGCAGATACATGATCGGCGCTTCCGCCGCGCCGGGCAGTTCGAGCCGGCGCACCCGCGCGCCGGTGGTGATCATCAGCCGGTCATAGGCCAGCGTCGATCCATCCTCGAGACCCAGGATGCGGCGTTCCCGGTCGAGGGCGGTGATCCGCGTGCGCGCCCGGAACTCGACGTCCAGTTCGCCCAGCATGTCGTGGTCGAGCAGAATCGTGCTCTCGGGCGGATCGTCGCCCAGCAGCACCTGCTTGGACAGGGGCGGGCGCTCATAGGGCGGGTGCTGTTCCTCGCCGACCAGCACCAGCGGGCCCCCATAGCCCTCATCGCGCAGGGTCTTGACCGCCCAGCTTCCCGCCTGGCCGGCGCCGGCGACGACAACCGGCGCGGTCGCGCCCATCACCGATCACCACGGGCGCGGCGGCGGGTCATTTTGCGGGCAGGCCGACGAACACATCCTCGCCCTCGACCCGGACCGGATAGGTCTTCAGATCGACCTCGGCCGGCGCGCTCCTGGCCTTGCCCGTGCGCACATCGAACAGCGCCTGATGGATCGGGCATTCGATACATTCATCCTCCATAAAGCCGTCGGTCAAGATCGCGAATTCATGGGAGCAGACATTGTCCATGGCGTAAATTTCGCCATCGACCAGATAGAGACCGATAAACTGCTCTTCGACCTCGACCCCCAGGGGCTCATCATTCAGAATTTCCGCCTTGTTCGCGACCTTGTGCCATTCGAGCGCACCATCCCCAGCCATGGCTGTTCCTTGTTATTGTTGTTCGTTGTCCAATCGCGGGAAATCCTATATCGCCCGTCGGATTCAAGAAAGCGGCTGATCGACGTATTTCCACAATATGGCGAAGGGGGGCCTATTCGACGAAAATACTGACCCGGTCCGACCGCCCGGCGGCATCCACGACCGCAATCGTCACAAAGCCCGGGCCATCCGCGACCCAGCGCACGGAGCGGCTATATGACCCTCTGGAAACGGGCCGCCCGTTGACCAGCCAGGTGAAAGGCGCTTCGCCATTGCGCAGCTTGATCGCAAGCGGGGCCGGGGCCCGCTCGCCCTTCAAACCCAGATCGACGCGAACCCCATCTCGCGGATAGGCGATTTCAGGCGCGCGGTCGCGCGCAACCGGACCCTTGCGCGGATGGCGGAACCGGCGCAGGGGCGGCGGCAGATCGGCGCCCGGCGCCCTCAAGACGCCGTTTGGCGGCGGCGGCGCGGCGGTGCGCCGCGCGCCGAGCCTGTCGAACGCTTCAAACAGCAGCGGCGCCGCCGTCTCGATGCCCGAAAGCCCGGGCACGGGCCGGGCGTCCGGACGGCCGACCCACACCCCGATCACATGCGCCCCGTCAAACCCGATGGCCCAGGCATCGCGATAGCCATAGGACGTGCCGGTCTTGAAGGCGATCTGCCCGGCCGACCCGTTTGCCGGCGGCGGGGTCGAGCGCAGGATATCGCCCACATACCAGGCCGCCGCCGGTTCCAGCACCCGCGACCCCTCATCCGGCATCCGGCCCGCACGCGTGCGCAGGGCCAGGCCCGAGCCGCCGCGCGCGATCGCCCCATAGGCGCTGACCAGCCCGCGCAGCGACACGCCGACGCCGCCAAGCCCGATCGCCAGCCCGGCGGCGGCGCCATCGGGCAGGGTCAGCCTTGCCCCCGCCCGCTCGAGCCGCGAAAACAACCGGCTCGGCCCCACCGCGTCAAGCACCAGCACAGCGGGCACATTGAGCGAGCGGGTCAGCGCCTCGCGGATGGTCACACTGCCAAGATAGCGGCCATCGAAATTGACCGGCACATAGCCGGAAAAGCCGGTCGGACGGTCCTCGATCAGGCTTTCGGGATGGGCGAGGCCCGCTTCAAAGGCGAGGGCGTAGATAAACGGCTTGAGCGCGGAGCCGGGCGAGCGCACAGCCAGTGTCATATCGACGAATCCGTTGCGGGTGCTATCGAGAAGGCCGGCCGAGCCGACCGACGCCAGGATTTCGCCGGTGCGGTGATCGGCCACCAGAATGGCGGCCGACAGGCCCGGCCCGAGCGCGGCGATGCGCGCCGCGGAAAGGCGCTCCAGAGATGCCTGGAGGCTGCGCCTTATGGTCAGCCTGTGTTCGCGTCCCGGGGCTTCGAGACGGGCGCGGCGGGCGAGATGGGCGGCGAATTTCGGAAAATCGCGGCGGCGCGATCGCACCGGCTCGCCCATCGCCGCGCGGGCCTCATCGGCGCTCAGCACGCGGACGCGCGCGAGGCGGTCCAGCACCCGGTCGCGCGCCTGCCTGACGCGGGCGGGCGCGCGTTCGGGGCGGCGCAGTTCAGGCGCCTGGGGGATGGCGACAAGCATCGCCGCCTGCGCGCTCGTCAGGCGTCCGGGCTCCTTGCCGAAATAGGCCAGAGAGGCGGCGCGGATCCCTTCCAGATTGCCGCCATAGGGCGCCAGCACGAAATACAGGTTCAAGATCTCCTGCTTGGAGAGCTGGCGCTCGATCTTGCGCGCATACAGGATCTGGCGCAGCTTTCCGGCCACGGTCCGTGTCGATCGATGATCGAGCAGCCGCGCGACCTGCATGGTGAGAGTGGAGCCGCCGGACACGATGCGGCGATGGCGCACGATCTGAAAGGCGGCCCGCGCAAGGGCACGGTAGTCCACGCCGTCATGGGCATAAAACCGCCGGTCCTCATATCCGATCAGCATCCTGACAAGGCGCGGATCGACAGCCTCGCCGGAGACCGCCAGACGCCAGCGGCCAGCGGCGGTGGTGAAGGGCCGCAGCAAGCTGCCGTCGCGATCGAGCACCAGGGTTGAGGTTTCCAGATCGCCCGGGCGCGGCACGGGCGGCAGCGCGGCCTCCATTCCGGCCACCAGACGCACGGCCGGCTGTATCAGGCCAACCGCCAGCAGCATCGCGCTGGCGAACACCGCCAGCACCGCAGCCCGCAGCCGGGGCCGGCGGCGCGGCGTCTGGCGAGACCGTCCCGGCATATCGTGGGCTCCCGGTCCGGGCCGCTCAGCGAACCGGGCCGACCACCTCAAGGCGGCCGGTCGCGGTGCGCGCGCGCAGCGCCGGGCGATACATGTCCTCGACGCTGGCGGCGGGATGATGAAAACGGCCCGGAGAGACCGCACGCACCGAATAGGCCAGGCGAAACTCGGCCGGATCGCTGCGTTTGCGGTCGATGGCCGCGATGAACCTGTCCGCGCGCGCTTCGGTATGGATCGCGCGCCGCTTGATCCCCAGCCAGTTCAGCCCCGACACATTGCCGCTGGCGGTCAGGTTGGGGTTTTCGATCTCGAACCCGGCGGGAAGCGGATCGACCACCAGCAGACGCCCGGCATTTTGCGGGTCCGCCTTGACCCTCAGCACGACGATGAACCGGTCGTTCTGCACCACGGCCGAGATATCGGCCGGCTTGCCGTCATGGGTGAAATAGGTGCGCTCGATCGCAAACCCGTTGCCGCCCGCCGGCGCATCGCCTTCAGGCACTCCGCGCGTGGTAATCACCGCATCGATCGGCTCCGCCCCCCGGTTTTCGATCACGACCGGGCTCTGCGCCAGACGCGCACGGGTGAACTTGCGGAAATACGAGCCCGACACCGCGCTGGCATCGACCATCAGCGACAGCCCCCTGGCCCTTTGCGCCATGGCATTGGCGGCCAGCAGCAGCCAGGCGTTTTCCTGGGTGCTGGTATGGGGCGCGCCCCCCCGCGCTTCAGAAATCCTTCCCGCCAGTTTCGCCAGATCGACACCGCTCTGCCGGGTTTCGGCCGCCAGTGTCAGGATCGCCGCGCCATCGCGCATCGCCGAGCCATAGTCCGGGCGCCACCCTGTCGCGCCGGGCGCGAATTCAAGGCCGCTCAAGGCGATGCCGAACACCCGCGAAGCCCGCTTCCGGTCGCCGTAAAGCGCCAGGGCCGCCCCGATCTGGGCCTTGGGCAGCGGGCCGGCGAAGGCATCGAGCTTGGCTTCCGCATAATAGCGCAGATCGCCGATGGCCGCGCGGCCATTGCGCGCGAGCACATAGAGGCCATACGCGATTCCCTCGCCCCCGCGGCTGAAGTCGGACGCATAGGCGATCTGGTTGGCGAGATTGTCGAGGGCCGTTTGCAGCGCCAAATCAGGTACGGCATAGCCCTTCTCGCGGGCACGGGTCAGAAAATCGGTGACATAGGCGTCGAGCCACATATCGCCGCTGCCTGGAGCCCACAGGCCGAATCCGCCGCTGGACGACTGGTTGGCGAGCACACCTGAAATCGCCTCCCTGACCCGCTTGCGCACCGCCTCCTCATCGCCCATCCCGGCCGCCCTGGCGATATCATCGAGGTAGACCAGCGGCAGCGCCCGGCTGGTAATCTGTTCAGCGCAGCCGTAAGGATAGCGGTCAAGGGAGGTGAGCAGGCCGGGGATATCGATGCCGGGCGCCGCCGAAACCGAAACCGTTGCCGATCCCGTGCCGGCCACGAGGCCGGCGAGCACGCTGGTGTCCATGGTCAGGCGGCCATCGCGGGCATTGAGCCGCACGATCCGGCGGCGCACCACCACCGGGTCTGAAGAGCGGATCGCCAGCGTCAGGTCCTTGACGGTTTCCTCGCCATCCGGCCGGCCCAGGGTGACCCGCAGCGCCGTCGTACCGATTTTTCGCGCGGTGAGCGGGATCGCGACGACGCGGCGTTCGCCTCTGTTCAGCGTCATCGACCGGGACCCGTCGCCGGGCGCTATGGCCACGCCGCCATCATCGGCGACCCGCAGGCTATACGCGCCCGCCTCACCATCCACATTGGCGATCTCCAGCAGCAGCCGCGATGTGTCGCCGGGCGCCAGATAGCGCGGCAGGCTGGCGCTCACCACCACGGGATCGCGCACCACGACATCGCCGCTGGCCTCGCCCACCCCGTCGCGCGACCAGGCCATCGCCATGACGCGCACGGTGCCGTTGAATTCGGGAATATCGAACGACACGATCGCCCCGCCATCGGCGCCGACGCGCACGATGCCCGAATGATAGGCCACAAGACTGTCGACCGGCGGCGGCGCGCCGAGGCGCCGGCCTGCCGCATCGCCGCCGGAGCGGATCCGCCCTGGCGCACCTTGCATCTGTTCGATCAACTGCCCGTAGAGATCGCGAATTTCCATGCCAAGGCGGCGCTGGCCGAAATACCACCGGCCCGGAGCCGGGGCCTCATAGCCGGTGAGATTGAGGATCCCCACATCGACCGCGGCCACCGCGACATAGGCTTGGGTGCCCGGTTTCAGGCCATTGATGCGAACCGGCACCGACAGGGTGCGCCGCGGGCGCATCCGGGCGGGCAAATCCAGCGCCACGTCCAGCTTGCGGGTCCCGGGATCGACTTTCAGCCATTTGACGCCAAGCGCCCGCGCGGGCATCCGCCCGGCCTTCCTGTCCATGGGCCGAAACAGCGTGGCGGTGACATAGGCGCCCGGGCCCCAGTCGCTGGTGATTTTCAGATCGACCGTCGCGCCGGCCTCCGGCACCTCGACCTCCTTGATGGATAGAAGATGCGTGTCCACGACCGCGACAAGCGCGCGCCCGGCGAATCGCGGCTTGATGCGCAGCCGCGCGGTCTCTCCCGCCTTGTAGGATTTCCTGTCGAGGGACAGATTGAGAAAGTCCGGGGTTTCCTGCGCCATGCCGGCCGATGCCCAGCCGGCGCTGAAGTCGATGGATGTCGCGGTCGCGCCGCCCTCCCCCGCCTGAACCCGCAGACGGTAGCGGCCCCATTTTACCGGCACCGACAACGTGGCCGCGGATGAAGCGGAAAGATCGAGCATGCCGGCGCCGACCCGCTGGCTGGAGGTTACCGGCTCATAGTTCCACGACCCGTTGAAACGGTACCACTGAAACGACGTCTCGATCTTCTCCAGCGTCCAGTTGAGCCGGTCGATGTCCAGACGGGTCCCGTCGCGGGCAAACGCGACGACCTCGAACCCGGCGGACGAATTCTCATCGACGGTGCCGTCCTTGAACAGGGGCCGGATACCGATGCGCGGACCGTCCGGCTCCACGAGGCGCGACAGCTTGCGCTCCACCGCGCGGCCATTGACATCGCGCAGGCGCGCGATCACGCTCGCTTCATAGAGCCGGTTGGTGGCGGGCAGCTTCGGCACCATGACAGCGAAGCTGGCCAGCCCCTCACGATCGGTCCGCACCGTGATATCCAGCGGCTCGCGCACCGAAAAGGCGTCTTCGTCCGCCAGCCCGAACTGATATCCGGCAAACGCGCCGGAACCGGACCGCACCGCCTTCACGCGGATATCGCCCGCAAGCGACAGACCGCCCGCCGGCGCGCCATAAAGGTAGCGGGCGGCCACCTTGACCGTCGCCGCGCCGCCGGCCCTGAGCGGCGTTTCGGGCATCTCCAGATCGAAGGCGAGGCGTTCAGGCTCGAAGTCCTCCACAAGGATCGAGCGGCCCGCCAGCGCTTTTCCTTTCGGGTCCGCATACAGGCTCAACCGCCAGGAACCGCGCATGGCGCCAGTGTTCAGGCGCAGCGCATGGTTGTAGCCGCCCTGCCCCTGGTCCATCAACACGGTGCGGGAGAACTCAACGCCGTCGGGGCGTTCAACCCGCAGGGTCAGGGGCAGTTTGTCCATGGCGGCCGCCTTCCGGTCGCGCGCCAGGGCGGTGATGTGGACGGTCTCGCCGGGCCGGTAGACCCCGCGCTCGGTCGTCAGGAACACGTCCACTTCACCGGGAGCCGCGCGGCCATCGACACCGCGGTCGCTCAGATCGAAGGCCGCCTTTTCCAGATCGAGGAACGCATAGTCGCCCTCGCCGGTCTGCGCGACCAGAACGCGCGGCCGGTTGCCGCCGCTGGCGCGCGTCAGTCCCGCCTTGAAATGGATATAGCCGTTCGCACCCGTCCTGCCGGTTCCCAGCACCGTGTCATTGGCGGCGATCAGGCGAACGCGCGCACCCTCGATGACCCGGGCCGTGCTCAGCGAGCGGACCACGGCGTGAAGGCCGTCGGCTCCCTTCAGCACGCTCAGGCCCAGATCGGAAATGATGAACCACTGGCTCGCTCTTGCGCCCCACTCGTTTTTCCTGTCGTTTTGGGCGCGCGCCGTCAGCACATAGACACCGGGCTGGAGGGATTTGATGACGTCCGTGACGGGGATCGCGGTGGTCACATTGACGTTGAGGCGACTGTCGATCTCGATCACGCCGCGCCATACCCGCTCGCCGGTTTCATCGGCGATTTTCCTCATGTCGCCGGGCGACAACTGACGCAGGAACACACCAGTGCGCATGGACGCCGCCAGAGCGCGCTCGCCGATCCGGTAAATCGCGGCCCTGGCACGGCGCGTGTTGACCGAAACGATCGGGATCGTCGCGCCGGCGCCGCGGGGCAGCACATAGGACTTGCCCGCAAACCCGACCCAGGGCGCGCGGTCACGCACGTAAATGTTGAGTTCGGCGCTCTTTTCCAGCTTCTCGCCATCCCTGGCGGGCAGTCCGGCGCGCACCGTGACGCGATAGCGCTGACCATGCTTAACGCCCTCGATGCAGAGCTGGCGGTCTTCGGCATTCACGGCCAGGCCACTCTCGCCTTCGACCGCCACGAATGACGACAATGCGGGGTTCTTCATCGGGATCGGATCGGACAGGACGATGCAGATACGCGGCCGCACACTGTCGGCGTCAACCTGGTGCGAAACGATGCGAAAGCCGCGCTCTGTCACGATCTGCTCGTAGGTCTTGCGGACATTTTCGTCTTCGACCAGGGCAAGGCTGGCCCGCAATGCGCGGATCGCCGGGCGCCAATGCGCCCGCAGGCGGAATGTATGGCCCAGCACCGAGAGGGCGCGGGCGCGTTGTTCGGGCAGCCTGGCGGACAGATAGGCATTGATGGCCGCCCCCGTCGCCTGCCTGATCGCGCGCTGGCGCGCCGCATGGAGTTTCGGTTTCAGCGAACCCGACGCGATTGCCAGGCGCATCCACAGATCGTGAGTGCCGCCCGCCAGCACCAGCGCCTCGCCATAGGCGCGCACGGCGCCGCGGAAATCGCGCGCACGCAGGGCCTCGTCACCGGCACTCAGCAGGGCGGCCAGGTTGCTCGCCGCCGGATTGAACTGCGCCGAAAGACCCGACGCCAGGGTCTCGGCTTCGTCGAAATAGGGTTTGGGCAGGAATGCAAGCTCCGCCTCACGGATGCCGGCAAGGGCCGGATCGGGTTTGGGCGAAACGGCAATGCGCCCCGCCGTGGCCCCCGCGGCAGCCGAAAGATCGCCGTACCCGGATTTCAGGAAGCACCAGCGCGCCTTTTCGTCATACGTGAAGGCGCGGCACTGCTTGTCGCCCAGACAGGCGGCCTTGCAGGCGTCCAGCGAGATTG
>JALURZ010000145.1 GCA_027058735.1 Hyphomicrobiales bacterium
CCTGGCGGCGGCAATGGGAACGAGCAGCAGGAAAACCGCCAGAATGCCGGCGTGGCGGGTGTTTCTGGTGGATCTGCGCAAGGCCGTTTCAACCCGGTCAGCCATAGTGCCGAAGCCGGCCAGCGGATGCCACCGGCGCGGTTCGCCGAAGACCCAGTCCAGCAGCACCGCCGCCAGGGCGAGTATGGCTGTCATCATCATTGGCTCGCCGCCCAGTCTCGTACAAGGCCATGGATCTGGCGCACGCCGTCGCTCAGCGCCGCTGGTCCGGGCTGGAGAATATCACAGGACTTGATCTCGAAAAGCCGGTCATCGCGAACCGCCGGGATAGCGGACCAGCCGGGCCGCTCGCGGACCTTCTCAGGCCGGAAACGCTTGCCGCACCACGACCCGATGATGATGTCGGGCTGGCGCGCGATGACGTCCGCCGGATCGGCGATGATGCGTTCTTTCGCACCGGGCGCTTTCGCCAGATCGCCAAAGCAGTCCTCGCCGCCGGCAACGCAAATCAGATCGGAAACCCAGCCGATGCCGGAGATCAGCGGGTCGTTCCATTCCTCGAAATAGATGCGCGGGCGGCGGGGATGGGTCCCTGCGGATTTCTCGATGGCGGCAAGGCCGGCGCGCAGATCACCGATCAGGGCCGCGGTTTTCTCCGCACAGCCGATCATCGCCCCGAGCAGGTGGATCATGTCGAAGATGCCCGCCACCGTGCGCTGATTGAAGATATGCACAGCGACACCGGCGCGCACCAGGTCGGCGGCGATATCGGCCTGCATGTCGGAAAACCCCAGCACCAGATCGGGCTTCAGATCCAGGATTTTGCCGATCTTCGCGCTGGTGAAGGCGGATATTCGCGGTTTTTCCCGGCGCGCCTCGGGCGGGCGCACCGTATAGCCCGAAATGCCGACGATCCGGTCCTGTTCGCCCAGCAGATAGAGCGTTTCGGTGGTCTCTTCGGTCAGGCAGACGATGCGGTGCGGTCCGCTGCGCATGGCGCGGCTCATGGGGCCGTGTCCCAGTAGTTCTCGAACACCAGGTTTTTCAACGGGCGTCTTTTGGTCCAGCCCTCCAGTTCGAGCATCGGGGCTGCGTAGAATTTCTCCACATGCCCCAGACACAGGATCGCCACGGGTTTCGCCCCTTCGGGCATCTTCAGCAATTGCGCCAGTGCCTGCGGATCGAACAGCGATACCCAGCCCAGGCCAAGGCCTTCCGCGCGTGCGGCAAGCCACATATTCTGGATCGCGCAGGCGATCGATGCGAGGTCCATCTCGGGCAGGGTGCGATGGGCAGCGGCGATCCCGGCATCGGAAAAACGGCTCATGGCAGGAACAATCGCGCGGCGGTCTCAGGCCCGGAGGGGAAATAGAAATGCATATAGGTGGCGGTCAGCCGCTTGTCGCGGTAGACCGGCTCGCGCGTGCCATGATGGCGCGCGGCGCGCGTGCGGGTAACGGGCTGCGGCCCGCCCTCCATGACCGAGTGGTGAAACGTATGGCCGCGCAATTCGCCTTCGGGCAGGCGCGCGCGGTGCAGGCCCAGATTGGCGAGGCGCTCCTGCACGGCGGCCCTGCCGGGCAGCAGTCCGGCCATGGGCGCGCAGTGGCCGCGTGCATCCGCCAGGCTCTCCAGCAGATACAAAAGCCCGCCGCATTCCGCGACAATGGGCTTGCCCGCTTCGTGGTGGGCGCGAACGGCCTTTTTCATCGCCTCGTTGCCCGCCAGCGCATCGAGATGCAGTTCGGGATAGCCCCCCGGCAGATAAAGCGCGTCCGTATCGGGCAGGGCGCGGTCTGCAAGGGGGGAAAAGTAGCTCAGCACAGCGCCCAGTTGGCGCAGGACATCGAGATTGGCGCGATAGAGGAACGAAAAGGCGGGATCGCGCGCCACCGCGACGCGCACGCCTTCCAGAAAAGTCGGAATTTTCGGCCGTGTCCCGGGCGCGGTGAAGGACGCCGGGGCGATGGCGGCCTCATCCACACCGTTCAAGGCAGCCGCCGCCTTCGCGATCCGGCTGTCGAGATCACTGATTTCGTCCGCCTGCACCAGACCGAGATGGCGCTCGGGCAGGGCGATGGCCGGATCGCCGGGGAGCCAGCCAAGGCAGGAGAGACCCGGAGGCAGGCTTTCGGCCAGCATCTCAAAGTGCCCCTCGCCGGCGACACGATTGGCGAAGACGCCGGCGAAGGGCACATCCTCGCGGTACGTCGCCAGCCCGTGGGCCACCGCGCCGAAGGTCTGGGCCATGGCGCAGGCGTCAATCAGGGTGAGTACCGGAATAGCGAAACGCGCGGCCAGATCGCCGCTCGACGGGTCGCCGTCAAACAGGCCCATCGCCCCTTCGATCAAAATGAGATCGGCCTCGCCCGCCGCGTCATACAAAAGCTGGCGGCAATGGGCCTCATCGCCCATCCACAGGTCGAGCTGATAGACCGGACTGGCGGACGCGCGCTCCAGGATCAGCGGATCGAGAAAATCGGGCCCGGCCTTGAATACGCGCACGCGCTCACCGCGATCACGGTGATGGCGGGCCAGCGCGGCGGTGAGCGTCGTCTTGCCCTGGCCCGATGCGGGCGCGCAGATGAACAGGGCCGGGCAGGACCTCATAGGTCGATCCCCTTTTGCGCCTTCACGCCGGCGCGAAAGGCGTGCTTGATATCGCGCAGTTCGCTGAGCGTATCGGCGGCCTCGCACAGGGCGTCCGGCGCGCCGCACCCCGTTATGACGACGTGCTGGCCCGGCGCGCGCGACCATGCCGAAGGCCGAACTGGATTTGCCCTTGCCGTTGCCGGTGAGCACCAGCAACAGGCCGCGCTCATCATCCAAGCGGGCGATCGCAGCGTCCACGGCCGCCTTTTTTCGCTTCATGCGGCTGCGGTGGCGCTGCTCCCGCCCGGCCGCGGCCATACCGCTATCCGGCGGTTGCGCCGCGCGAGCCGATGCCGCCGCGCAGCATCACGAACCCGGCATGGACGACCGCGGCAAGGCCGACATAAAACGCCAGCGACTGCAGATATTGCGGGAAATACTCTATCTCGCGCGCGCCGAATTCGGCCATGGTCGGGTTCGCGAAACGGCCTGAGAAGAAATAGAACCCGCCGCTTGAGAACAGCTCGCACGCAACCGCGCCCCCAAGGGCCGCCATCGTGAGGGGTAGCAAGGTGCGCCATTCGAACCGGTATTGTCTGGCATACCAGCGCCCGGCGAACCACAAGGAGCCGTAGGCCGGCAGCAGGAACAGATAGGCCGGCGTCAGACAGAAATTGCTGGCGCCGCCCCACTTGAAGGCCGCGAAGTCGAGGCTCCAGGCGAGCGCCAGCAGGGCGGGCAGAACCCAGACCCTGCGCAGATACACCCCGGCGAGAAAGAAAACCGCCCAGGAGGCGCCGGGCAAATTGAGCAACGTGGCGAAATGATATCCGCGCGTCATAACCATCAGCGCCACCAGGGCCGCCCCAATGGCCAGTTGGTTTCGGCTTGAGAGTGTCAGCATTTCATGGTCCTCCATGGACATCAGCGTTGGTAACGCAGGGTCAAGAAAAAGTTTCGTCCCGGCTGGTTGAAAAATGCAGCGGTTTCATAGTCCTCGTCAAACAGGTTTTCGACCCTCGCCTGCACTTTCAAGCCTTCCGTCACGATATATTCGGCGCGCAGGTCAACCGTAACATAGCCGCCCAGCTTACGCATATTGGCAAGATCGTCATAGCGTTTACCGGCGGCAAACAGCGTCGCACCGACACTGAAATCGCCAATTTGGCGGTCTACATCGAGGCTGTAGGTCTCCCTGGCGCGCCGCGGCAGCACATTGCCCCGGTTGGGACCGCTTGAGCGGTTCTCAGGATCGAGAAGCGTCAGGCTGGCGCTGGCCGTCCAGTCGTCGATTTGGGTGGTGAAGGTCGCCTCGATGCCCTTGATGCGGGCTTTCTGGATGTTCGCTGCCAGGAAAGTCGTGGCGTCGAACGCGATCAGATCGACGATGCGCGTTTCATAGGCGTTGAGCGCCCAGCGGCCCCAGGGCGTATTGCCGCTTGCGCCGATTTCATAGCTGCGCGAGGATTCGGGATCGAGGTTGGGATTGCCGAAAAACGGAAAATACAGTTCGTTGAATGTCGGCGCCTTGAAGGCTGTGCCATAGGACCCGACCACCCGGAAATACTCGTTCAGCGTGAAGCCCAGGGCGGCATTGCCGGTGGTGTTTTTGCCGAATTGCTGGTTGTCGTCCTCGCGCAGGGCAAGCTGCCAGTCGAACAGGGACAACGCGCCCTGATATTGTGCGAAAATACCGCTATTGGTGCGCGAGGTGACCGGATAGGCGGTCGAACTGGCGATCCTGTCCTGCTGATAGTCGAACCCAAGCGTCACCACATGATCATCGAGGATGGTCAGGTCGTTCTGGAGCGACGCGGTGTAGCGCATGGTGTTGAATTTCGACGCGAAAGCTCCGTCCTTGAAATTTCTGGTTTTGTCGTCGCTGCGTCCGCCCGCAACGGTAGTGGCCCAGAAATCGAACGGCGTGATGCGCACCTTGCCGCCGATCGCCTGCTGGATGAAATCCGTCTCGTTTTGAAAGGTGCCGTCGAATTCGGTTTCGCCCTCGGCGCGCAGCGCGTTGATCTCCGCGCTCAGCCAGTTGTCGATGCTGAAACCGGCGCGCGCCGATCCGGAAATATTCTCATACCCGTCCGTGTCCGGCTCGATGGTAAAACAGCCTGCGCCGTTGGGAGCCGGTTTGCCGGTGCACGCGTTGATGCCGCCGGTATTGATGCCGCTGGCGCTGACGCTGAACCAGGCCTCAGGCGTGCCCCCCGACAGGCCCAGCGTGCCTTTGGCTGTGCCATAGCTGCCCGCGCCGATGCTGGCGAACGGCCGCAAGGTGCCATCCTGAGCGCCCTTGCGGGTGAAAATCTGGATGACCCCGCCGATGGCCTCCGACCCGTACAGGCTGGAGCGCGGCCCGCGCACCACTTCGATGCGTTCGACCTGTTCGATGGGAATGTGCTCGAAAGAGGTCGTTCCCAGGGTGGCGGAGCCGACCTTGATGCCGTCGATCAGCACCAGCACCTGATCGGATTCCGCGCCGCGCAGGAAAACCGATGTCGATTTGCCGGCCCCGCCATTGTTGGTGACGGTGACGCCGGGCAGGCCGCGCAGGGCGCCCTGGACAGACCGGGTCTGCCTGCGTTCGATGTCCGCGCGCGTGATGACCGAGACCGACGACAACGTTTCATCCGCCGTCTGCGCGGTGCGGGTGGGGGTGACGATGATGGGATCAAGCTCGATGGCGAACACCGACGGCGATCCCAACAGCAGCAGGGCTGCCGCGGGAATGCTGCTCTTGTACATGATTTCTGTCCTCCGGCACGCTCACCCGCGCGCAGACAAAGGTTGCTCAACAGCAGTTGCGGAGGAAAAAAGTCCGGACCCAAACAAGGCGCGAAACCTGTCGGCCGCAGCATCGCCCCCCCGCAATGCCAACCAACGGCTTGAGGCCGGTCTCCGGGCTCGCGAGTGGCGTTTGTACCTGGCGGATCGCCTTCCCACGTCGACAACGCAGTGGCATGTTGATCCGCCGCAACTCGCTTACCGTTGCGGGGGCAGCGCCGGAATTGACCTGATTTTCGTCAGGGCTCACCGGCTTCCCGTTTCATCCCCGAAAGCGATTGCTCCCAAGGACACCTCAAGCAGTGGGCGAACGGTATTCGCAATTCGCGAGGTGAGTCAAGGCGCGCGATGAAATGATCCATCACCCCTTGATCCCGATGCAAAAAGACCGCATCCTTGGCGTTCGGCATTCACGGATCGATATGAGTCTCGCGGCCCCGTGGCGCATACAGGGGAATTCGTTGGCCATTTTGCAGCCGAAATACCAGAGCCGCGCGGGCAGACTGCTGGGTGTGCTGTGCGCCGGCCTGCTGAGCGCGTTTCTGGGTTTTGGCGCCGCCGATCCGCTCTTCGCCCAGCAAAAGAGCAACGCCAAGGCGAAATCGGCCGTCAATTTTTCCAAATCCGCGAAAAGCCGCAAGACGGCAAAACGGACGACCCGGCGCCGGACCGGGGCGAAGCGGCGGCGCACGGCGCAGCGGGCGGGCAAGGTCGATCTTTCAACGCCGGGCGGCCTGCTCGGTTCCGCGATCGATCTGGCGGGCAAGGGCAGGTTCGAGGCGGCGCGCGCGCGCGCGAGGAAATCGGGGCTCGAAGGCGCTGAAAAGCTGATCGGCTGGCTCGTTCTTCAGCACACCGGCGCGACGGCGACATCTGCGGAAATCAATGCCTTTCTGGAGCAAAATCCCGACTGGCCGCGGCGTGACCGGCTGCTCGCCCGCGCCGAGGCCGCACAATATTTTCGCCCGGGGTCCGCGCTTGAGACACTCGCCTATTTCAAGGACAGGCCGCCGGAGACGGGCGCCGGCATGGCCGCACTTGCACGTGCCCATAAGCGCCAGGGCGATGAAAAATCGGCGAAAATGTGGTTGCGGCGCGCCTGGACCACGCGGCGTCTTGGCGGCGGGCTGGAAACGATCCTGCGCAAGGACATGGGAAAATGGCTGCGCGCGGACGATCAGCGCGCGCGGGCCGCCTATCTGACCTATGTCAATGATCCGCGCGCCCTGTTGCGCATGTCGAAATGGCTCAAGGACAAGGATCTGCGCGCGCTGACGCTGGCGCAGGCATCGTTTCTGCTGCGCTCGCGCCGTGCGCCGCGCCGCCTCAAGGGCGTTCCCGCGGCGCTCAGATCCACCCCGGCGCTCGCCTATGCGCGTTCGCGCTACTGGCGCATGAAGAATAACAACGCGAAGGCTCTCGCCATCGCGCTCAGGGCCACGACCATAAACGGCACGCCGGCGCAACAGTCCGCCTGGTGGAAGGAGCGGCGCGTTCTCGCCCGCGAGGCGTTGGGTGCGGGCAGGCCGGAACAGGCCTATGCGCTGGCCGCGGTGCATGGGCTGAAGCGGGGCCTGTATCTGGCGCAGGCGGAATTCCTGGCGGGCTGGATTGCGCTCGTCCATCTTGCCCAGCCCGCTCTGGCCTACGGGCATTTCGTCGCCCTGCGCGAGGTGGTTAGCAAGCCGCGCTCCGTCGCGCGGGCGCAATACTGGCTCGGCCGCGCGTTGAGCAAGCTCGGCCTGCCGCAGAGCGCACGGGCGAGTTTTGCCGGCGCGGCGCGGCACGCCAGAACCTTTTACGGGCAACTGGCGCTCGATATCGTCGCGGAGGGGGGGACGGAAAAGCGCAAGCCCGTGTCCGTCGGCGAGGCCGCGAAACAGGCGTTTGAAACGCGTGAACCGGCGCGGATGGCGCGGATGCTTGCGAAGGCGGAGCGCCGCGGTCTGGCCGCCGCGTTCCTGTTCGCCAGATCCGACCGCTCCGATTCTCACGAGGAACTGGTGCTGCTAGCAAGGCTGGCGCGCGAACTGAAATTGCCCCATGTGAGCCTGCGGATCGCCAAGCGGGCCGAAGCGCGCGGATTCTACATGGGCACGATGGCCTATCCCGGCGATATCCTGCCCAGCTTCACGCAGTTGAACGAACCGGTCGAGGCAACCCTGATCCACAGCCTGATCCGCCAGGAAAGCGAGTTCAACGCCAAGGCCAGAAGCTGGGCCGGCGCGCGCGGGTTGATGCAGCTCATGCCGCGAACCGCGCGGCTCGTGGCGCGCCAGCACAAACAGCGCTACCGCCGCGCCAGGCTGACCGGCGAACCAGCCTACAATCTGCAGATCGGGACCGCCCATCTGCGCGATCTTCTGGACAACCACGGAGGCTCGTTCATCATGGCCCTGGCGTCCTATAATGCGGGGCCGGGCCGGACCCTGAAATGGGCAAAGACCTTCGGCGATCCGCGCTCGCCCGAAGTCGATCCCGTCGACTGGATCGAGAGCATTCCTTTCGACGAGACCCGCGACTATGTGCAGAAGGTCATGGAGAACCTGCAGGTCTACCGGTCCTATATGACCCCGGGCGCGAGCCGTTCGCTGACCCGGGATTTGCGCCGCGGCACATTGCCGCCAGAACCGGCGCGCGACGCCAGGGATGCCGGAAAGACGGCGGACAGGAAGAAAAAGAGCTGATGAATTTTCCGGACTACCGGGAGGCGCGGTAGACCGTGGCCGGGGCCGGGCGATTTTTCTCCAGCACCATCAGCGATGTATAGGCATCGGCCCGTCCCGCGCCATAGACCGGGTCGCGGCCGCGCGCGCCCAGATCGCGGGCCGTCGCGGTGATGGTTTTTCTGATCTCGCCGTCTTTCAGTTGCGGGTTGCGCTCAAGCAGCAAGGCGATCAGCCCGCTGACATGGGCGGCGGCGAACGATGTGCCGGACTGGAATTCATAGGCGGCGCCGGGCGATGGCGCGAGCACATCGACCCCCGGGGCGGCGAGCGTGAGGTATTTGCCCCGGTTGGCCTTGGCATAGAGCCGGTCGTGCCGATCGGTCGCGGTCACGGCGATGACTTCGTCATAGGCGGCCGGATAGGCCGCGCCCGCCCTGGGGCCGCCATTGCCGGCGGCCGCGACGAGGATCGTATTCTTGGCATGGGCGGCGGCGATAATTCTTTCAAGCGCGGGGTCGGCGGGGCCGGTGAAGCTCAGATTCATGATCCGCGCGCCGTTCGAGAAGGCATAGTCGATCGCGCGCAGCAAGATGAAGGTGCTGGTCTCCAGCGACCTTATTTTCTTGTTCCGGTAAAACGCGTTTACCGCCAGTATCCGGGACAACGGGGCAACGCCCTGCATGTCGCCGCGCCCCGCGATGATGCCGGCGACGCCGGTGCCGTGGGCCTCGGAGTTGAAGGCGAAATCCGTCGCGGCATTATATTGTTTGACCACCGCACCGGCCAGGGCCGGATGCCGGCTATCGACACCCGCATCGATGACGGCGACCACGATGTCGCGCCCCTTTGAAATGGTGTTGGCCGATCGCACATTCAGCCGGTCCAGGGCGTATTGCATGTCGCCGCCCGCTGTTGCGCCATGGGTGCCGGAGAGCCGGTACAGAAAATTCGGCTGCGCCTGGAAAACGCGCCTGTCGCGCTTCAGCGCGCGCACGACGCCCGACAGATTGCGGCGTCCGCGAACCCGGAATCTTTGCACCCGCATGCCGAGCAGGCCGATGGACAGGCCGTCAAGAACATCCAGCCTGTAGCGGCGGGCGAGTTGGGCTTCAATCCCGGGCTTGCCCGCGGTCTTGATCATGACCACGACTTCATCGGGCCGCTGCGGGGCCTTCACGGTGAGGGCGCGAGCGGGTTTGCGGACTTTCCTGCGTTTGGGCGTCTTGCGGGCTTTTTTCCCGGCCGGAGGTTTGCCGACAACGGTCTTTTTCTTGTTTGCCGGTTGCTTCTTGCCGGAGACCGGCTTCGGTTTGGCGTCCGCGTTCGACCGGTTTAGAATCAGCGGCGCCACGTTAAGCAAAATGCCGATACCGATGCCGGCACCGCCACCGCCACCGCTCTTACCCGGCACCCGTGTTACATTGGTCCGCTGGGCAAGCCTGATGCGCCGTTCCACAGCCGCCACCGCGCCAATGCCGGACCCGCTCGCACGAAACAGGGCGGCCGTGGCAGACAAACCGGCCGATTGCTCCTCTGGAGGCAGTGGTGATTGGTAGGCCAGGGCCGTGGTATAAGTTCCGCCCGGGAAAAGACCTGCAAGGAGGAATACAAAAGCAAAGGAAAGATGAATCAATAATCTCATCGGAGCTTCATGCAAACAGGACTTGCGAAAGAAAACTTCCCAATACATAGGATGCGGCCGGAAAAATTTCAAATTTTTCGCACATATTTTAGCCTAACGCGTTGGCGTCATGAATGTAACGATCCTGCCGTCTGCGCGGAAGGCATCCATTGCGCGCTCGCGATCGCGCCCCTCCAGCGCTTCGCGCGACAGTCTGATCCTGTAGAGCCCGCCGGGTTTTGGCCCATCGACAATGACCGCGCCCTTTTCAGCGAGATGCGCGGCAACGGCGCCGGCGGTGACGTCGCTGGCGAAGCGCGCCAACACGAATGTGCCAACGCCGGCGGCCTGCTGGTTGCCGCCTGATGCGGTCTGATAGGTGCCAGGCGGTGTTGACCGCTCACTCAGCAGGGTGCCCAGCGCCACCGCCTGAACGATAATGACGAGCACCGCCGCCGCGCCCGCCCAGCGCGCGGCGGGGCCCGAGGGCGCAGACAGGAAGCCGGCCAGTTTTCGCCACATGCCCTGTTTTCCGGCGCCGGTGCGGCTGAACCCGGGGGCTTCGTCTTCGACCGCGCGCATGAGGCGCTCCAGGGCGCCGGAGGAGGGCGCACCGAGCCGCTCATTGCCTTCGATGGCGGCGTGCTGCTCGTCGCGCAACAGCTCCAGTTGCCGTGACAGTTCCGGATCGTTCCCCAGCGCGGCCTCGACCCGGCGCCGGTCCTCCTGTTCCAGCCTGCCGGTCACGTACCACGGCAGCAGCATTTCAATCTCGCTGCGTTCAGCGTCAATCCTGTTCGTCGGGTTCATGGCCAGCCTCTGTCAATGCCTGATTTGCGCAATTGTTGGGACAGTTTCCTGCGCGCGTGAAACATGCGCGTTTTCACCGTGTTTTCCGGCGCGCCGACGATGGCGGCCACCTCGCGAATGGATTTCTCATGATAATATACAAGGTCGATCACTTCGCGATGTTCGCGCGAAAGGCGGTTGATGGACTCGCGCATGATGCCCGCCTTGTCCTGTTTGAGTGCGGCCGTTTCGGGCGTGTCGCCAGTATCCTCGAGCGCCTCGGCGACTTTGTCGTCTAGGGGTGCGTCGGAGCGCTTGCGCATCACGCTGATGGTCTTGTTGCGCGCGATGGACAGCATCCAGGTTGACACCGCGGATTTGCCCGCAAACCGGCCGGCATGACGCCACACCTCCAGAAAAACCTCGTTGACCAGTTCCTCCGCCTGGGCTTCGTTGCGGATCATGCGCATGATGAACCGATAGATCCGCACATTGTGCCGTGCGAACAGACTTTGCAGGGCCGGCCCGTCCCTGGCGCTCACGCGCCGGATCAGATCCTCGTCGCTCGTGGTCTGGTTCATGCTTCATGATACTGCCCAATTTCTTTTCCTCCAATGAATTGGACGCCCTGAACGCGAAAAAGGTTCACCGGCTCTTCGCGGGACGGCAAAAAAAAAAGAGACGCCGAAGCGCCTCAGTTGAGACTGTGCGGAGGGAGGACAATATGAACAGTTCCTCCCTCCGCCTGGGTGTCGGAAAACTCTAGCGAACCGGTACAATGCCAGGACGCTGGATGTTGCCCGGATTGATCACGAACGGCAGGCACCGTTTGGCCTTTGCGTTCCACCGGGTGCCGGCCTTACAGGCGACCGGCCGGGGCTTGAGCACCGGGACGCATCTCTTCAGCGATGCGTTCC
>JALURZ010000146.1 GCA_027058735.1 Hyphomicrobiales bacterium
TACTTGATGAATGAATGGCGCCGATTCGGGCGCGCCAGCGCCAACCCCGGGGCCGGACAATGGGCCGGCGGGAACAATCCGGCACGGCCAGTCCGGCATCGGGCGGCCCCCGGATGCGGGCGGTGAGATTGGTACCCCGCAAAAGGATCGAATCAATCTAGGATATGTCGGGACACTGCTTTCGGACAAACGACGGAGACAGAGTCCATGCGGCAATATGACCTTTCTTCACTGACTGTTCTGATTCTGGACGACAATCCGCATTTTGCCACCATCTTGCGGACGATCCTGCGCGGCTTCGGCCTCCGCTCGGTGTTTGAGTGCTACGAGGTGTTCGAGGCGCTTGAAGTGCTGAAAACGCAGAATATCGATCTGGCTTTCGTTGATTTCAACATGCCGGACAAGAACGGGCTGGATTTCGTCCACATGGTGCGCCAGTCGCCGGATTCCCGTCACAATGTCATGCCCATCGTGATGGTCTCCGGCGACAGCAGCCGCCGCGCGGTGACCCAGGCGATCAATTGCGGCGCGGAGGAGTTTCTCGCCAAGCCGTTTCGTCCGGCCGACATTTACAGGCGCGTGGTCTCGTTGATCGAGAATCCGCATACCTATGTGCGGACCAAAGGCGGATATTTCGGTCCCGACCGCAGGCGCAACAAGGATCTGAATTTCGATCGCGCAGAGCAGCGCCGCGCTGATACCGCGGTGATCGAGGATGTGGGGCGCCCCGGCATTTTGAACTGAACGCCGCGGCCCGCCGGGTTGCGCGGTTGCGTCATCGAGTGTGGACCCGACGGGCCAATTGTGGGATTGTCCGGCAATGCTTGGACTTTTTCGCAGACCGAAGACCAGCACGACGCGCGCAACCGTGAACGGCATGCCGGCGCGGGTGTGGAAAACCGTCGAGCGGTTCGACGAGAGGGCCGGGTTTCGCGAGTACACCGCCAGGTGCCGGGCCGCGTGCGTCAATCCGGTCGTTGCCACGCATGCGCCGTTTCTCGAAAAAGGCTTTGAGCGGCTCGATGTTTTCTCCGCGCGCAAGGCGGCCTCGCTGCTGGCCCGCATCAAGCGCCATATGGACAAGATCGAATACCGCCGGGGGGAAGATCACAAGGCGCTGCTGAGGATCGACGATGACGCTTTTTTCGATGAAATCCTTGCAACGCTGTTCGACCAGCGGCTCGATGCGTGCCTGCGTGAATATTTCGGCAGCGAATACGTGCCCTACATGTATGGGGTCGAATGCGCCCCGGTGAGCACCTCGAGGAAGCGCTCGTTTCTGTGGCACTGCGACAAGGGTCCGAGCCGGTGGTGCAAGGTTCTGATATATTTCACCGGATCGCGGGAAACCGGGGGGGATTCCTATTTCGTGGACCGCGAAACGTCCGATGCCATCGCGCGGACCGGATATACGTTTTGTTCAACGACTGCGCGTCTGGGCGATCTTGGCGCATTGGCGGAAAAGAACGCCATCGCGTTCAGGCCCCAGGCCGCCGGCCTGCGCGCCGGCCAGGCGCTGCTGTTTGAACCTTCAAGAATCCTGCACAAGGGCGAGGTGCCGACAAAGGCGCCGCGTTATATGATGCAATTGTGGATCCTGCCAAGCCCGGTAAACTGGCGCGAGGGCCTGGACCGGCTGCGCCGGGCCAACCTTCCCGAGGCCGCCGATTTCGCGTTTCCCAGCCACGCCAGCCGGCTGTGGGATGCGCTGTCGTGAAGAAGCCAAAAGAATGGTACAGCTGCCCCGAATTGAACGGGGGACCTCCTGATCCACAATCAGGCGCTCTAACCAACTGAGCTACAGCTGCACAAGCCGTCTGGTTGGCCGGGGTGAAATTAAGCGGAACCCGCGGCGTTTTCAAGCCGCCAATGCGTGATATGTATGGGCCAGCGAAAAATGACGCCGGCCCGCCCGCGCGGCGCGCCGGCGCGGTGCTGCGATACGAGGCTTTGCATGGGCATCAACAAACAGTCCGATATTGCCGCCGAACTGCAGATCGGGCCGACCGATCAGGGCATGGTCAGAATATATCTTTCCGGTGAAGGCATCGATCTGCCGCTGGATTTCGAGCCCGACGAAGCGCGTGAAATTGCCGCCGAATTGCTGGCCGCCGCCCAGAGCGCCGGCGCCGGCGAAACGGGCTGAGGCGCTGAAATCCGGGCTGTTCACTATGGCGCGCACGGGCCTTTGCGCTGTTCGGGCCCGTCGGATAAACTGATATCGCTGATTTTGGGCATGGAGCCGGATGGCCAAGAGCTGGACAATGAGCCACTACGATACTGCGCTGCTGAACGATCTCTCGCGCGCGGACGAGGCCGCCTGGCTTTGGGACCCGGACCAGTGCCGGGTGGTGTGGGCCAACGATGCCGGGGTGGCGTTCTGGGGCGCTGAGGGCATTCTCGATCTGCTGGACCGGCGCTTCGCGCGCGCGGAGTCGGGTGTTGTGCGCATGGGCGAACTGGCCCGCTCCCTCAACGATGGGGAGACGCTTGAGGAACTGTTTTGCTTTCCCTCCGTGGAAAAGGGCAGGAAAGTCCGTTGCCGCTGCTCGCTCTTTGCGTTGCGCGACAGGCGCAATGGCCTGCTTGTGGTGGCGGGCGCGCGCGCCGATAGCAGCGGCGTTGCAAGCGACATTACCCCCGCCGTTTTCAACCGCATTCCCTATCCCCTCGCGGTGTTCGGCGGCGATGGCGCGCTGCTGCTGGCCAATGACGCGGCCGCCGGGCTGTTTTGCGATAAGGCGGGCGCGCGGGACCTGGACAGTCTGGCCGCGATCCTGGGCGATGAGGATACGGCGCGCCGGTTTATCGAACGGACGCTGAAAGCCGGGCTGGTCAGCGAATCGTGCGCCGTACACACCCTTCAGGGCGAGCGTGTCCACCGGGTCACCGCCTCGCGGCTGAACGATGACGAGGCGCGCGAAAATGCCGTGCTGGCGATCTTCGACGATATTACCGAACGCCGCCGCTACGAGGTTGATCTGAACGAGACGGTCGCGCGGTTGAGCGATTTCGCGGCCGCCGCGGCGGACTTTACCTTCGAACTCGACGCGGACCTGCGGATCAGCGAACTGTCGAAGGATTTCGACGATCTGGGTTTGTCGCCCGCCGCGCAATGGGTTGGCCGGCCATGGTCGGACCTGCCGTTGCGCTGCGACGATGGCATCGAGGTGGACCTCGCCGATGCGATGGCGCGGCAATTGCCGTTTCGCGCCACGCTGCACTGGTCGGGGGCGTCGCCGTCTGTAAGCCTTTGCTGGAGCGCGGTGCCGGTGCTTGATGCCCATGGCAGGTTTGCCGGATATCGCGGCATTGGCGCGCGCGCCCGCCCGCCCGCATCCGCGCACAGCGCCGATGGGGCCGCGGACCTGGCGGACCAGGAAGCCCTCGATGCGGAAGACAGGGTGGCTTTGGCGTCGATCGCGCGCACCTTGCGCGAGTCGTGCGAGAACCGCGATGCGCCCGCCGCCGGCGCGCAGGCCGACGATCGCGAGGCCCCGGCCGCCCCCGACCCGCTGGAGCAATTGCGCTTGATGTTCGATCAGACCCCGGCGGCGGTCCTCGTTCACCGGAAGTTCAAACTGCTCTATGCCAACCGCGCGGCGGCCCGCATGCTGGGACATCGTTCGGCAAAGAAAATGATACAGGATGCAGACCTGTTCGCGCTGTTTGAGGGAGCCGGAAAATCTCTGAAACAGGCGCATAATTCGCGCGGTCTTGCGCGGAAAAACGCGAAAAGGCGGAAAACCCTGACCCTCAAGGCGGCGGACGGGACGGACGAAACCCGAAAGCTGACGGCGACCATCGCGCCGGTGCAATGGGCCGGCGGCGAGGCGGTGCAGGTGCTGCTGGAAAAAGCGCTGCCGCGCGCGAAAGCAAAATCACCGCCGCCGGCAAACCGGCAGGACGCCGACCTGCGGGCCATTCTCGATACCGTGACCGACGGCATTTTGACCCTCGACGGGCGCGGGCGCATCGAGACCGCCAATGCCGGGGCGGAAACCATTTTCGGGTTCGCCGCCGGCGATATCGTCGGGCGCAAACTGACCAGCCTGATGGCAAAGTCGAGCGTTCGCATCGTCAATGCCTATCTGAAAAGCCTGGGCAGTGGCGATATGGCGAGCATTCTGAACGATGGCCGCGAAGTCGTGGCGGTGGAAAAGATGGGCGGCGAGATCCCGCTGTTCCTGACCCTTGGCAGACTGCCGGTGGCCAGGCAGGACACGGGCGGACGCCTGTGCGCGGTGATCCGCGACATCACGCAATGGAAGACAACCGAACGCGAATTGCGCAAGGCCAAGGAGCAGGCCGAACAGGCCAACTCGCTCAAGTCGGAGTTTCTCGCCAGGACCAGCCATGAACTGCGCACCCCCCTCAATGCCATCATCGGTTTCGCAGAAGTCATGCGGGAGGAGAAAATCGGTCCCTTGCCCAGTGAGCGCTATCGCGGCTATGTCGATGACATTCATGCCAGCGGCGAACACCTTTTGAGCCTCATCAACGATCTTCTCGATCTGTCGAAAATCGAGGCCGGCAAGCAGGACCCGGAATTCGTCAGCGTCGATCTGAAGGAGATCATCAAGCAGTCGGTCAGCCTGATGCAGCCCCATGCCAACCGCGAACGGGTGATTATCCGCTCAAGCGTTTCAGAAGGGCTGCCAACGCTGCTGGCAGACAAACGCAACCTGCATCAGATCCTTCTCAATCTGCTGTCGAACGCGGTCAAGTTCACCAAGCCCGGCGGGCAGGTCATCGTGACGGCCAATCTCGATGAAGACGGCGCCATTCAGCTTGTGGTGCGCGATACCGGCATCGGCATGAGCAGCGAGGAAATCGCCCGCGCCCTTGAGCCGTTCAACCAGATCAGCAACCCGGAGCTGGAACAAGAACCGGGCACCGGCCTCGGCCTGCCGCTGACCAAGGCGCTGGCGGAGGCGAACAAGGCGCGGTTTCACATCGAAAGCGACCGGGAAACCGGGACCATGGTGCAGATCACGTTCCCCAAGACCCAGGTGCTGGCCAAGTAGCCACCGTTTCAGGACTGAAGCTCAGGGATATCGCGATACAGCGCCAGCGCCTCCGGGTTGGCCAGCGCCTCGGTATTCTTGACCTCGCGCCCGTGCACGACATCGCGCACGGCAAGCTCTGAAATCTTGCCCGACTTGGTGCGCGGAATATCATCGACCGCGATGATTTTCTCCGGCACGTGGCGCGGCGACGCGCCGGTGCGGATCGCCGTTTTGATGCGCCCGGCCAGAGTGTCGTCGAGCACGGCGCCCGCGGCCAGCACGACAAACAGAACGATACGCGAATCGTGTTCCCAGATCTGGCCGATCGCCAGCGCCTCGGTGATCTCGTCGAGTTGCTCGACCTGGGCGTAAATCTCGGCCGTGCCGATGCGCACGCCGCCGGGATTGAGCGTGGCGTCCGAGCGGCCATGAATGATCATGCCCCCATGTTCGGTCCATTCGGCGAAATCGCCATGATGCCAGATGTTGGGCCAGCGGGCGAAATAGGCGTCGTGGTACTTTTTTCCATCCGGGTCATTCCAGAACGACAGGGGCATGGAGGGAAAGGCCCTGGTGCAGACCAGTTCGCCCTTGCCGGCGGGCATGGGGTTGCCGTCATCGTCCCAGACATCGGAGGCCATGGCGATGCCATTGGCCTGGATTTCGCCGCGCCACACCGCGCCGGTGGGATTGCCGCCGACGAAACAGGCGCAGATATCCGTGCCCCCCGAAACGGAAGCCAGATGCACGTCGCTCTTGATGCAGTCATAGACGAAATCAAAACTTTCCGGCGCCAGCGGCGACCCGGTGGACAGGATGGTCCGCACGGTCTTTAGCGAATGGGTCTCCTTGGGCCGCAGGCCCGATTTCTTCAGCGCATCGATAAATTTCGCGGACGTTCCCAGAATGTCGATCCCCACGTCATCGGCGTAGTCGAAGATCATGTTGCCGGAGGGGTAGAAGGGCGAGCCGTCATAGAGAATGAGGGTGGCTTCGCTGGCCAGCCCCGACATCAGCCAGTTCCACATCATCCAGCCGCAGGTGGTGAAATAGAACAGCTTGTCGTGCGCCTTCACATCGCCGTGCAGTTGCTGTTCCTTGAGATGCTGCACAAGCACGCCGCCCGCGGAATGAACGATGCATTTCGGCGCGCCGGTGGTGCCGCTGGAAAACAGAATATAGAGCGGGTGATCGAAGGGGAGCTGCACGAAATCAATGTCGCCGCCCTCATGGCCGCCGATGAAATCCGCGAGGCTCACGGCCTTGTCGATCTTCGCCGCGGTTTCTTCGGCGCGCCCGATATACGGCACGATCACAAGGCGTTCCAGCGAGGCCAACCGAGCGGCGATGCGTTGCAGCCGGTCGGAAATATCAAACACCTTGCCGTTGTAGTAATAGCCGTCGCACGCCACCATGACTTTCGGCTCGATCTGGCCGAAGCGGTCGAGAACCCCGCGCTCGCCGAAATCGGGCGAGCACGATGACCACAGCGCGCCCGAAGCGGTCGCCGCCAGCATCATGGCGCAGGTTTCGGGCATGTTGGGCATCATCGCGGCGACGCGCTCGCCGGTTCTTATGCCCGCCTCGCGCAAGGCGGGCTGCAGCCGCGAGACCAGCCGATAGAGCTGCGCCCAGCTCAGCGATGCGCGCACCCGGTCTTCGCCGCGAAAGATCATGGCCGTCGTGTGATCGCGCCGGCGCAGCAGATTCTCGGCGAAATTCAAACGGGCGTCGGGGAAATACCGCGCGCCGGGCATCTTGTCGCCATCGACGATGACCCGGTTGCCGCGGGTCTCGGCCCGGATATCGCAAAAGTCCCACAACAGGGGCCAGAAGACCTCCTGCTCGTCGATCGAAAACCCGTGCAGATCATCGAACGTGGCAAGGGATTTCGCCGCATTCGCGTTCACATATTCGATAAAGCGCGTGAGGTTCGCGCCGGCGATCCGCGCCGCATCGGGCATCCAGAGGGGTTGTTTCTTGTCGGACATCGTGGCTCCTCACCTCTCTGTTGGCGGGCTGTTTGCGTATCAATGATATGGACCGCCGCCCCGGTCAAACGGAAAACACGACAATTGTATCTCGAAATTCCATGCCGCTGGTTGTATCGTTGTCGCGGGTATGCGTTCATATGCTCGATACGGGCTGAAACTATCGGGATTTCATGCGCGCGTTTTTCTATTTTTTGCTGTTCAGCGTCCTGTTCGCGGTGGCCACCGTTGCGGGTATTCCCTATCTGGTCTCCGCGCAATCCATGCGCGATCAGGTCGTGGCGGTGGTAAAGCAGCAGACCGGCCGGGATCTGTCGATCGAGGGGGAAACGGAATTTTTCGTGTTTCCGAAAATCGGCCTCAGAGCGACGCGCGTCTCCTTGTCGAATCCGCCGGGCATGGGCGAGGGGCCGTTCGCCAGAATGGCGGAATTGCGCGTGTCGCTCAAGGTGCTGGCATTGTTGGGCGGGCGGATCGATCTGGATGAATTCATTCTGGTGCGCCCGGAAATCGACCTCGTCGTCGATGAGCGGCGGCAAAACAACTGGACCTTCGCGCCCCCCCGCGGCGGCGCAGAGCCCGATGGCGAGCGTGGCGCGCCGTCCGGTTCACCGGAAAAGGCGGAGCCCGCGCCCGATACCGCCATGCCGCGCCGGCTCGCGCTGGGCCGGGTGTCCATCAGCGAGGGGCGTTTTTCCTATGTGAACAAGCTGACCGGGGCGAGCCACAAGGCGGAAAAAATCAACATCACGGTGACTGCGCCGGACTTTTCAAAGCCTCTCGAAGCCAGAGGCAGCGCCATCTGGCGCGGTGAAAAGGTGGACATCGCCCTGCTGTTGCAGGCCCCTGGCGGGTTTTTCCAGGGCAAGCTGTCCGGCGTCGAGATGAAGGTGACCGCGCCCAGCCTGTCGGCGGAGTTCAAGGGCACCGTCGCCCGGCCCGCCGGCCTGCTGCTGGAGGGCAAGCTGGCCGCGGCAAGTTCATCGCTCAGGGCGCTCGCCGGATGGGCCGGATCGCCCCTGCCGCCGGGGCGCGGGCTGGGCGACTTCCAGGCGTTCGCCGATATGTCTCTGTCCGACGATATCCTGACCCTGTCAAACGCCGATATCGGGCTTGACGGCATGACGGCGAGCGGCACCGCCAGTTTGGACCTGGCCGCGGAGCGCCCTTCGCTGGAGGCGAAGCTGGCGCTCGACGTGCTCGATCTCGACGCCTATCTGGGCCCCGGACCGGGCCTTGCGGGGGGGGCGGAGGGCACGGCCGGTGCGCCGGCCCGCGCGCGCGCCGCGGCCTGGAGCGAGGCGCCCATCGACTTTTCGGGCCTGAGCGCGGTCGATGCGGTGATGAACCTGACCGCCCGGCGCATTCTCTATGGCAAGGTTGAAATCGGCAGGAGTGCGCTCAATGTCACGCTGAAAGACGGCCGGCTGAATGCGGAGCTGAGAGAACTGGCGCTTTATGGCGGCGCGGTAAAGGGCGTTCTGGTGCTCGATGGCGCGGCCGCCACGCCGGCGTTGCGGGCGCGCGCGAGCTTGGAAAATGTCAGTTCCCTGCCGCTGCTGAAAAACGCTCTTGGCTTTGACTGGATCGAAGGCAACGCCAATCTCCAATTCGATCTCTCCTCGCGCGGCAAGAGCCAGAAAGCGATGGTCTCAGGCCTGACGGGCAACGGCAAGGTGCTGTTTTCGGATGGCGCGGTGCGCGGCATCAACATCGCCCAGATGGTGCGCTCGCTGGGCACCGCCACGCTGACGGGCTGGAACCGGGCGGCGGCAAAGAAGACCGATTTCAGCTCCCTGTCGGGGACTTTCACCATCAAGAACGGTGTGGCTTCCAACACCGATCTCGCCATGATCGGTCCGCTTGTGCGGCTTCGCGGCGCGGGCAATATAGACATGCCGCCCCGCCGCATTCACTACAAGATGACGCCCAAGCTGGTGGCCTCTCTCGAGGGACAGGGCGGAGACAGCGACCTGGCCGGCCTTGATGTGCCGATCATCATCAGGGGCGCCTGGAGCAATCCGCGCATCTATCCCGACATCGCGGGCATTCTCGACAACCCGCAGGAAGCCTATGCAAGGCTGAAGGATATCGGCTCGAAAATAAAGCAGGGGGGGGTGAAATCGCTGCTGAATTCGCTGATCGGGTCGGGCTCGGCTCCGGCGCCGGCAGGCGATGTTCCGGCGGGTGAGACGGGCGCAAAGAAAAAAGGTACGCTCGAGACGCTGGAAGAGCAGCTCAGGAAAGACCCGACCAAGGCGTTCAAGAAACTGTTTTGATTCCAGAGTGTCACCCGCATGATACGTGTGCAGAAAGAACCCTTTGATATTGCCCGTGAGCTGGACGCCCTCACCGGCGGGCGACACGGCATCGGCGGCATCGTCACCTTCATCGGGACGGTGCGCGATGTGGCGGGCACGCAGCGCATCGAGGCCATGACCCTTGAACATTATCCCGGCATGACCGAGCGTGCGCTCGCCGCGGTCGATCGCGAGGCGCGCCGGCGCTGGCCGCTTGAGGCCAGCCTGATCGTCCACCGGTATGGCGAACTGGCTCCCGGCGATCAGATCGTTCTGGTCATTGCCGCGTCCGCCCATCGCCACGCCGCGTTCGAGGCTTGTGCCTTTGTTGTCGACTGGCTGAAGACAAAGGCGCCGTTCTGGAAGCTTGAGGCCGGGCCCGATGGCGAGGCCTGGGTGGAGGCGAAAGCATGCGACGACGCCGCCGCGCAGCGCTGGGCGCGCACCTCGAAGACCGGGGGATGAGCGTCTTGGACGGCAGGAGCGGATCGCCGCCGCAGCGCCCTTCGTGGTCCCATGAATGAGCTTTATGCCGGCCTGGTCGATGCCTTCAGTCTGGTTCTGTCCGGCAATGAAGACCTCATGGAAATCATTGCGCTTTCCCTCAAGGTGAGCCTGACGGCGGTGGCGATCGCCGCGCTGATCGGCCTGCCGCTTGGCGCGGCGCTGGCGATCGCCCGGTTCCCGGGGCGCGGCGTGCTGGTGATCGTCGTCAACACCTTGATGGGCCTGCCGCCGGTCGTGGTCGGGCTGGTCGTCTATCTGCTGTTGTCGCGGGCCGGGCCGTTCGGCGTGCTGGGCCTGCTGTTTACGCCCTATGCGATGATCATCGCGCAGGCGCTGCTGGTGACGCCGATCATAACCGCGGTGTCGCGCCAGATCATTGCCGGCCTGTGGGATGAGTATCGCGAACAATTGCAGTCGTTCGCCGCGCGCCCGCGCCAGGTCGCAGCGACCCTGTTGTGGGATGGGCGGTTTGAGTTGCTGACCGCCGTGCTTGCCGGGTTCGGCCGCGCCGTCGCCGAGGTTGGCGCGGTGATGATCGTGGGCGGCAATATCGAACATGCAACCCGGGTGCTGACAACCGCCATTGCGCTGGAAACCAGCAAGGGGGATCTCTCCATGGCGATCGGCCTGGGGATCATCCTGATCATGCTGTCGGTCGGGGTAAACCTGATCGTGCATCTCGCCGGGGCCTATGGAGCGAAGCGATGACCAGCATTTTGCCGCTTGTGCTCGACGCGGTGCGTCTGGAGCGCGACGGCCAGCAATTGATCGACGGCATTTCGCTGCGCCTGGAGGCGGGCCCGTTGAGCGTTATCGTCGGGCCCAATGGCGCGGGCAAGAGCCTGCTGCTGCGGCTGTGTCACGGGCTGTTGCAGCCGAGTTCGGGAAAAATATCCTGGGCCTCTTCGCGCCCCGCCGCCACGGGCCAGGCGATGGTCTTCCAGAAGCCGGTGCTGCTGCGGCGCACGGTGCTGGCGAACGTGGAATATCCGCTGCGCCTGCGCGGCATGGCGCGCCGGGCGCGCCGCGCGCGCGCCTCCGAGGCCCTGGAACTGACCGGGCTTGCCGCCCTGTCGGCCCGTCAGGCCCGGGTGCTGTCCGGCGGCGAGCAGCAGCGTCTCGCCATCGCCAGAGCCTGGGCGCTGGAACCGGAGGTGCTCTTTCTCGACGAGCCGACCGCCAGCCTCGACCCTTCCGCGACCCGCGAAATCGAAAACCTGATCCGCACCATCCATGGTTCGGGCACGAAAATCGTCATGACCTCCCACCGGCTGGGCCAGGTGCGCAGGCTGGCCGACGAAGTGGTGTTCCTGCTGGGCGGCAAAGTTATCGAGAAAAGTGCGGTGGCGCCGTTTTTTGCTCGCCCGCGCAGCGCACAGGCACGCGCCTTCGTTGCCGGCGAACTGGTCGGATGAGCCCGCGGCGGCGCACGCGGCGGCGGACCGGCCGTTTTGGCCGTTTCGGCTGGCGGCTGCGCGAGATTGGCCTGGCGACCGCCGTGGCGCTTGGCCTGGCGCTGGTGGTGACCCGGTTTCCGGGGTCGGACTATCTTGGCGGCGCGCAGG
>JALURZ010000147.1 GCA_027058735.1 Hyphomicrobiales bacterium
CGCTGGCGCGGCGGTTTTCAGGGCAGGTTCTGTGGATCGCGCCGGCGGGCCAGGGCGCGCCTTTCTATCCGCCGGGGCTGGCCGCCGCCGGGCTCGATCCGGGCCGGCTGGTGCGGATCACGGCGTATTGCCGGCGCGACCTGTTATGGGCAGCCGAAGAAAGCCTCAAAAGCGGGGCCGGCGGGCTGGCCATTATCGAGCTTGACCGGCCCATCACCCTGAGCGAGAGCCGCCGGCTCTCCTTAAGCGCGCAAGCCGGGCGCACAACCGGGTTCGTGCTCGCGCACGCCGCCATGGAGGACGACGCGGGAACGCCCAAACCGCTCGCGCCGGGGGTCTGGACCCGGTGGGCCGTATCGGGCCTGCCCGCGGCGCACGCCGGATATCCGCGCTGGCGCATTGAGCTTGTCCGCAACCGCGCCGGTATCACCGGCAAATGGAGTATCGACTGGCATGAGCAGGAAAATCGTTTCCGTGTGGTTCGCCAATCTGGCCATCGACCGGCTCGCCCGGCGGATGCGCACCGGCTGGCGGGATAGTGTCTTCCCGTTTGAGGCTGAACCACCCGCTCCCCTTGCCATTATCACCGAAAGCGGCAACCGGCTGTTCGTCACGAACGTCAATCACGCCGGGGCCGAGGCCGGGATCGCCGCCGGCATGATGCTGGCCGATGCCCGCGCCGTGTGTCCCGGCCTTGTCACCCGCCCCGGCGACCCCCGTGCCGAGGGGCTGTTTCTGCGCGCCCTGGCGCGCCTGTGCCGCCGGTTCACCCCGCTGGTCGCAATCGACGGCAGCGATGGCCTGTTGCTCGATGTCACCGGCTGCGATCATCTGTTTGGCGGCGCGGCGCAATTGCTGAGCGCCCTGTCTGAGACACTTGTGCCCTTCACCCCGAGCCTGCGGGCCGCCCTGGCGCCGACACCGGGGGGGGCAATCGCGCTTGCCCGTTACGGCGTCACCGGGCAGATCGTGGATATGGCCACCATGCGTGACGCGCTCAGCCCCCTGCCGGTCACAGCCCTCAGGCTCGACGCCGCCACCAGCGCCACCTTGATGCGCCTCGGCCTTGAGCGCATCGGCGATCTCTATCCGCTGGCCACCGCCGCGCTCAGCCGCCGGTTTGGCGCCCCCCTGGCGCGCCGGCTGCGCCAGGCGCTGGGGGCGGACGCGGAGCCGGTGCATTTTCCCCGGCAGCGCCGGCGCCATGACGCGGTGCTCACCTTCGGCGAGCCGATTTTTCTGATGCCCCAGATCGAGGCCGCCGTGGCGCATTTGCTCAAATGCTTGTGCCGCACGCTTGCGCGCAGCGGTCTCGGCTGCCGGCAGGTGACGCTCACCATCGGGCGGGTCGATGCCAGCGCCTGGAGACTGGTCATCGCCACCGCGAACCCTGCACGCAGCGCCGGTCATCTGATGGGCCTCTTCAGGGAGCGGCTCAAGGGCTTCGAAGTCGAGTTCGGTATTGAGCGGATGCACATGGAAGCCACGCATACCGGACGCCTTGAGGGCACGCCTGCCGCTTTCGCCGGTCTTGAGGGCGCGCGCCCGGCGGGTTCAAGCGAGGCCATGACGCGGCTCATCGACCGGCTCGCCAATCGCCTCGGCTTCGATCATGTGCAAACCCTGACGCCCGCCGACAGCCATGTGCCCGAGCGCGCCTTCCTCGTCCATGGCGCCCGGTTCGCCGATACCCCCGCGCCTCCCTGGCGCACCGGCCCTGCGCGCCCGTTGCGCCTGCTCGCCCGTCCCCGGCCATTATATGATTTTTGTCTTGAGCATTTTTCGTGGAACCGCCGGGTGCGCCGGATCATCGCGCGCGAAGGACCTGAACGGATCGAGGCCGAATGGTGGTGGGACGACCCCGCATGGCCAACGCCCACACGCGACTACTGGCGCATCGAGGACGAGCACGCCAACCGCTTCTGGGTCTACAGCACAACAACACCACGCACGGGGCGGCGCTGGTATCTGCACGGGGTTTTCGCGTGATCTTGTGATGAATGCGAAATGATTGCATTATGATTTCAAAATGGAGGAAGTTTTCATGGCCAACCTGACGATCCGCAACATCGATGACACGATCGTTGCCCATCTCAAGCAGCGCGCTAAACAGCACAATCGATCCCTGGAAGCCGAATTGCGGACCATTCTGTGCGATGTGGTTGCCGCAAGCGAAAGCACAGACCTCGCTGTGCTGGCGCAGCGCATCGCCGCGATGACCCCTGACACGCCGCAAACCGACAGCGCCGAACTGCTGCGTCAGGATCGTGACCGATGAGCCTTGTCATTGACGCCAGCGTTGCCGCCAAATGGTTCGTCCGCGAAGACCTTCACGAACAGGCGCACAGCCTGCTTGCCTATCGCGATCTCTTTCATGCCCCGGACATCATTATTGCCGAGGTCGCGAATATTGCCCGGAAGAAGTCCGTCAGGAGCGAAATCACGATGGCGCAGGCGAGACTTACCGCGGCGGCATCGCGCCACTACATCGCGCATCTCCATGCCTCTTCGCCACTCATCAAGCGAGCACTGGATTTGGCCCTGTCTCTCAATCATCCGGTTTATGACTGCCTGTATATTGCCTGCGCCGAAGTCAGCGGGGGGACGCTGATAACAGCGGATCAGCGGCTGAAAGCGCGTGTGAAGGATACCGATCCGTTGGTCATGCACCTCGATGATCTTGCCCCGGGCGATCTTGCCGCACTGACAAAATCCCGCAGATGACAACCGCCTATGCCGAGCTTCATGTGCGCTCCGCGTTTTCGTTTCGCGAAGGCGCATCCCACCCTGAGGAACTGGTGGGGCAGGCCGCGCGGCTTGGTCATGAGGCGATCGCCATCACCGACCGCAATTCGCTCGCCGGCATCGTGCGCGCCCATGTGGCGGCGAAACAAGCCGGCATCCGGCTTGTCATCGGCGCCCGGCTCGATCTGGCCGATGGCCAGAGCCTGCTCGCCTACCCGCAGGACCGCGCCGCCTATGGCCGGTTGTCGCGGCTGATCTCGCGCGCCCGGCGGCGGGCGCAAAAAGGGGCGCACATCATGCATGAGGCCGATGTTCTCGATCATGGGGACGGGATCATCTTTGCCCTGCTCGCACCCGAAAATCCCGATGACGCCTTTGCCGGCCGGTTCCGGCGCTGGGCAGGCGCCCTGGCGGGGCGGTTTTATCTGGCGGCGCAGAACCTTTATCTTGGCGGCGATGCGGCGCGGCTCGACCGTCTTGGCGGCCTTGCGCGCAGGCACGCCGTCCCTCTCGTCGCGGTCAATGACGTGGTGATGCACATACGCCAACGCCGGGCGCTGGCCGATGTGATGATGTGCCTGCGCGAAAAATGCACCATCGATGAGGCCGGATGCCGGGTGCTCAAGAATGCCGAACGCCACCTCAAGCCCGGCGGCCAGATGGCGGCCCTGTTCAGGGGCCGCGAAGAGGCCCTTGCCCACACAATCGAGATCGCTGAACGCTGCCGGTTCTCGCTCGATGAACTGGCTTATGAATATCCCGATGAAATCACCCGTAAGGGCCGCACCCCGCAGGAAGAGCTTGCCCATATTGTCGCCCAGAAATTGCCCTGGCGCTACCGCGACGGCGCGCCGGACAAAGTGCGCGAACTGATCGATCATGAAATGGCGCTGATCGGCAAGCTTGGTTTTGCGCCGTATTTTCTCACCGTTCACGACATTGTCGAATTTGCCCGCTCGCGCGGCATTCTGGCCCAGGGGCGCGGATCGGCGGCCAATTCCGCCGTGTGCTATGTGCTCGGCATCACCGCGGTCGATCCGGCCCGCATGGAGCTTCTGTTCGAGCG
>JALURZ010000148.1 GCA_027058735.1 Hyphomicrobiales bacterium
ATTCAAACCGGACATCGAACTGATCGGCCTTGAAGGCTTCCAGCGCGATGGTACTGTCGCGAAAATATTCGACACGGATCTCATCGAAATTGTGGCGGCCCACATTGACCGGCAGATCCTTGCCCCAGTAATTCTCGACCCGCCTCAAGCTCAGCGTCTTGCCCGCATCCACCGTGGCGATACGGTAAGGGCCGCTGCCCAGGGGCGGTACCAGCGTCGTGGAGAAAAAATCCCGCTTCTTGCCGCTGTCATCGCTTCCTTCCCAATAATGTTTGGGCAGGACGGTCATCTGGCCGACGATCAGCGGCAGTTCCCGGTTGCCTTTTGAATCGAATGTGAACGTGACCGAGCGCTCGCCGGTTTTTTCCGCCTTGACCACGTTGGCGTAGTAATAGGCGTAGCGGGGATGGCCCTCTTTCAGGGCTTTCAGGCTGAATATGACGTCGTCCGGCGTGACCGGCCTGCCATCGTGCCAGCGGGCTTCGGGGCGCAGCGTGAACGTGGCGGAAGAATAGTCGGGCGGGTAGGAGACGGTCTCGGCGAGCAATCCGTATTCCGAACTTGGCTCGTCACTCGAATTGACCATCAGGGTATCATAAATGAGGCCGCTCAGGGACGCGGCGGTGCCCTTGAGCAGGAACGGATTGAGATTATCGAATGTTCCAAGGGCGCTGATGCGCAGCACGCCGCCTTTGGGCGCATTGGGATTCACATAGTCGAAATTCTTGAAATCGGCCGGATATTTGAGCGCCCCGAACAGGGAGAGCCCGTAGCGTTTCTCCTGCGCGCGGGCATCGCCGAACCCGGCGGCCAGCGCGAACAGCGCGACAAGCAGGCAGGCCGCCCTGATCGGCATCATTCGTGCAGGCCTCATGACTTTCCCTTTGAATCTGTCAAAACCAGCCATCGCATCCATGCCAGTTGGTGGCCGATTGTGGCGTTTTTCAGGACTTTGCAACGGATTCCGGCCATTGCCCCGAAAATACGCATCACATCGGGTTGATGCATCCGCAACCGCCCAGCCCGCCTGGCGCTATTCCTCGGGCAGGGGAACCGAAGACGATCCCAGCGATCGCAAATATGCCAGCAAATCGGCACGATCCTTCGGTTTTTTCACGCCGGGAAAAGTCATTTTCGTGCCCGGCATGAACTGTTTGGGCTTGGCCAGGAACGCCGCCAGTTCCTCATATCCCCAGGTGCCGCCTTCCGACGCCATTTTCAGCAGGGCGTCAGAATAGGAAAACCCGGCCACACCACCCATCTTCTTGCCCAGAACGGCGAACAGATTCGGGCCGATCTTGTTGGCGCCGCCGCTGTTGAAGGTATGACAGGCCGCGCATGTCCTGGCCACTTTGGCGCCGCGTTCAACATCGGCGGCGGCCATGAGCGCGGCCAGCGAAACGACCTCCTCGGGGGCGGCTTGCTCGGGCTTTTCTTCGCCCTGCCCAGCCTGCGCCACCTCAACCTTGTAGCCGGGCTTGTCCGGGAGGGGGCTGGAATAGATAAACCCGGCAAAAAGGCGCACGACCATGACCATCAGCACCGAAAACAATACGGCCCCGGCGATCTTGTTATAGAAGAAGGTATCCATGAAACTGCCCGATCGTATGACGCTTGGCTCAATCCCGGTTCGCCCGGACACCGCGAGGCGCCCAGATTGGCGCGCAGACTAGGTGTTTCTGCGCCGCCTGACAACACGTATAACGATAACCGCGTGATGTTCAAGGACAACAGACCCCGCGGGTCTTCGGAGGTCAGAAACCGTGACGAAAATTTCCGCCGCCGGCCGGCGCGCAACGACCGCGATCGTCATTCCGGCGCGCATGCGCTCCAGCCGCCTGCCCGGAAAACCCCTTGCCGATATCGCCGGCAGGCCGATGATCGTGCATGTCTGGCGCAAGGCGATCGCTGCGGCCTGCGGACAGGTGATCGTCGCTGCGGCCGACATCGAGATCGCCGATGCGATCAAGGCGCAAGGCGGGGTTGCCTGTCTGACGCGGCAGGATTTGCCGAGCGGGTCCGACCGGGTTGCGGATGCGCTCGGGCGGCTCGACACGGCCAGGCGCTACCAGACCGTCATCAATCTGCAGGGCGACCTGCCGGCCATCGATCCGCGCGCCATCCGCCAGTGCCTGAGGCCGCTGGCCGATCCGGCGGTCGATATCGCGACGCTCGCCTTTTCCAGCAACGATGCGCAGGAGCGCATCGACCCCAATGTGGTCAAGGTTGTGGCGGAAATGGATGCAACCGGCACACTGGGCCGGGCCCGCGATTTCCGCCGCGAACTGCCCCACGATCACGCCGGGCCGCATCTGCATCATGTGGGCGTCTACGCCTATCGCAGAAGCGCGCTGGAGACCTTCGTCAAGATGCCGCAAAGCGCCCGGGAAAAGGCGGCCCGCCTGGAACAGTTGCGCGCGCTGGATGCCGGGATGCGCATCGACCTGGCGCTCGTTGACAGCCTGCCTCTTGGTGTCGATACTCCCGCCGACCTGGACCGCGCGAGGGCGCTCTTGGAACGATCGTGAAACCGGCACCGGGCGGCCCCCGCGCCGCCGCTGCGCCAAGAAGGGATGGCAGCGTGAACGCCAGCGCAATTGAGAAGATCGCCTATCAGGGCGAACCGGGCGCCAACTCGCATATCGCCTGCCGCGCGGTCTATCCGGACCACGAGGCGATCGCCTGCGATACGTTTGAAGACACCTTCGCCGAGATTGCGTCGGAAAATGCCTCGCTCGCCATGATCCCGATCGAAAATTCGGTGGCCGGCCGGGTCGCCGATATCCATCGTCTGCTGCCCGCATCGCAGCTCTATATCGTCGGCGAACATTTCCAGCGCGTGAACCATCAGTTGCTGGCGCCCAGGGGGGCATCGCTGGAGACGATCAAATCCGTCCACAGCCACACCATGGCGCTTGGCCAATGCCGCCGGATCATCGGCGAGCTTGGCCTGAAACCGGTGGTGGCCGCGGATACTGCCGGGGCGGCGCGCGAGGTCGCGGAAACCGGCGATCCGGCGCACTGCGCGATTGCCTCCCAATTGGCGGCCGAAGTCTATGGCCTGCAGGTCCTGCGCAGCGATATCGAGGACGCCGACCACAACACGACGCGTTTTCTGGTGCTCAGCGCCGAGCCCGACGATGCCGAGCCCGGCAATGGCGAGATCATCACCACCTTCGTGTTCCGCGTCCGCAACCTGCCCGCCGCCCTGTACAAGGCGATGGGCGGGTTCGCCACCAACGGCATCAACATGACGAAGCTGGAGTCCTATCAACTGGGCGGCAGTTTCACCGCAACCCAGTTTTATGCCGACATTGAAGGCCACCCCTCGGACCGGCCGGTCCGCCTGGCGCTTGAGGAACTGGAATTCTTCACCTCATACCTGAAGGTGCTGGGCATTTATCCGGCAAGTCCCTACCGGGCGGAAAACAACAGCTAGGCGCCGGCGGCGACCGACTTCATGAGCTGGCGGGCGATGGAAATTTCCGAAGGTGCGAGAAGGCCTTCCGGGTGCGTGCCGGCGAGCATGTGCTTCAACTCGTCGAGGGAGAACCAGCGCGCATCTTCCAGTTCGCTATAGTCGATCCGCAGGGCGGTGGTACTCGCCTCGCCAAATCCGCCGATCATGAGCGTGGAGGGAAACGGCCAGGGCTGGCTGGAATGGTAGCGAAAGGCGCTGATCTCAACGCCGGTTTCCTCCAGTATCTCGCGTCTGGCCGCTTCCCCCAGGCTTTCGCCGGGCTCCACGAAGCCGGCCAGCGCCGAATAGACCCCGGGCGCGAACCGCGCCTGACGCCCAAGCAGGAAATCGTTGCCGTGCCGCACCATCATGATGATGACCGGATCGACGCGCGGGAAGTGCTCGCGCGAACATCGCGGGCAGACCCGTTTGGTGCCCGCGGGCGAAGGCCCGGTCTTCTCTCCGCAGCCGGCGCAAAACCGATGCTCCCGGTGCCAGCAGATGAGGGAACGGGCCTGCGCCAGCAGGCTCAGGTCGGCGGCATCGAGCAGCGCCTGCACCGCAAGGGACCGCAGATCGATCCACTTGGTCCGCCCGTCGCCCCCCATGTCCTGCCGGTCCGGATCGAGCGGAGCGGCGAACCGCGCCCGTCCCTCGCCGTCCAGCCCCAGAAAAATCACCGGCTCGCGAAACCGCTCCGCAATCCGGGGATCGGCGAGCGGCAGCCAGTCAATGGCCGCACCTTCCCGCGCCCGGCCGTTGATGCGGATGCCGGGCCGGTCCTCGGCGAAGGGCAGGATCAGGCTGGCGGGATTGTGCCGGTGCCGGTCGATGAACCCGCGGTCTTCGCGCAGGTTGTCGGCGCGGTCCAGCCGGTTGCCGGAAAAACAGTGCAGGAAGGGCAGGTCGGACATCGGCGCCATTGGGCCTCATCGTGCCGGTCAGGTCAAGCGGTCCGCGCATGGGTCGATTGCATGGGGACGAGGCGCGCGTTACGCCTTGCCAAGGGGCGGGCAAAGTTTGGTATAGTGGCCCCCGGGAGGTTGGCGGCGGACGGATCGCCCGCCAACCGGGTCAGGTCCGGAAGGAAGCAGCCCTAACGGGTCAGAACCGGGTCGCCGTTCAACCTCCTTTTCCGCACAAACGGGGTTTGGCGCCGGAGCAGGGCGCCGCAACGCGAAAACGGCATGAGCGGCAGAAAAAAATCAAAGACCACGCGCGCGGCGGTGCAGGGACCGGGCGAGGGCTACCGGGTACTGGCGCGCAAATACCGGCCGCGGACCTTCGATGAACTGATCGGCCAGGATGCGATGGTGCGCACCTTGGCCAATGCCTTCGAGACCGGACGCATCGCCCAGGCCTATATGCTGACCGGGGTGCGCGGCGTCGGCAAGACGACGACCGCGCGGCTGATCGCGCGCGCCCTCAATTACACCGGGGCCGAACGGGACCAGCCAAGCCTGAAGATGGACGCCATCGGCGATCACTGCGAGGCGATCCTGGAATCGCGCCATATCGATGTGCTGGAAATGGATGCGGCGTCTCATACCGGCATCGACGATGTGCGCGAAATCATCGAAGCGGTGCGCTACAAGCCCGCCAGCGCGCGCTACAGGGTTTACATCATCGACGAAGTCCACATGCTGTCGCGCCAGGCCTTCAACGGGCTTCTGAAAACCCTCGAAGAGCCGCCGCCCCATGTCAAGTTCATCTTCGCCACGACCGAGGTGCCCAAGGTGCCGGTCACCGTGTTATCGCGTTGTCAGCGGTTCGATCTGCGCCGCGTCGATGGCGAAACCCTGGGCAAACATCTGACTACCGTCGCGGGGCGCGAAAATGTCGAAATCTCCGCGGACGCGCTGGCGCAGATCGTGCGCGCGTCGGAAGGCTCGGTGCGCGATGCCCTGTCGATCCTCGACCAGGCGATCGCCCATGACGGGGACAGGGTATCCGGCGATACCGTGCGCGCCATGCTGGCGGTCGCGGATCGCGGGCGCATTGCCGATCTGTTCGAGCACATCATGGGCGGGGCCACCGACAAGGCGCTCGGGGAACTGGAAAACCAGTATTTCTCCGGCGTCGATCCGCTGACCATGGTGGGCGATCTCGCCGATTATGTGCACTGGGTGACCCGGCTGAAAATGATCCCCGGCGGCGGCGATGATCCCGCCTATTCGCCGGAGGAAAACAGGCGCGGGCAGGCCTTCGCGCGGACCCTTGGCGTTGCCGCGCTGGTGCGCGCCTGGCAGATATTGCTCAAGGGGCTTGGCGAGGTGCGCGTGGCGCCCGACCCGGCTGCGGCCGCCGATATGCTCATCGTGCGCCTGGCTCATGTGAGCGATCTGCCCGCACCCGATGAACTGGTGCGCCAATTGACGGCCGGCGACAGCGCGGACCCGGCCCAGCGCGCTGGCGCCGGAGCAGCACTGGCCGGCGGGCCGGATGGCGGTGCGGATGCCCGCGCGCGTGTTCAAGCCGGTGCGGGGTCGGTGTCGCGGGCCGTTGCGCCGCAGCCCGCGCGTGATCCGGTCGCGACCGAAACGGGCCCGCCTGAAACGGCGCTCCAGCCATCATCGTTCGAGCAGGTCGTGGCGCTGGCGCGCGCGAAACGCGATATTCAGTTGACCGGCCAGCTTGAGCGTTCCGTCCGGGTTGTCGATTTCCGGCCCGGGCAGATTTGCGTCCATCTGGTCGATGGCGCGCCGGGGTCGCTGGCCAACGATCTGGCGCGCAAGCTCGGCGAATGGACCGGTGAGCGCTGGATGGTGACGGTTGAAACCACGCCGTGCGAAGACGCTGCGCCGACGCTTGCCGAACAGCGCCGGACGGCGAGAAAGGCGCGGATCGAGTCGGTCAGGAACGATCCCCTGGTCGCCGCCGTCCTGGAGACCTTTCCCGGCGCGGAAATTGTCGAGGTGCGCGATGTCGCGGCCGGTGGCGAGCGCGCATCCGGCGCGGATGAGACAGACAGAGGAGCCTGAGGCGTGATCAAGAATATCGGCGATCTGATGAAACAGGCCCAGGAGATGCAAGGCAGAATGGCCGATGTGCAATCTCAACTGGGTGCGCTCGAAATTACCGGTACGGCCGGTGGCGGGCTGGTGTCGGTTACCCTGTCGGGCACCGGGGTGATGAGCGGGCTGGAAATCGACGACAGCCTGCTGAAGCCGGACGAAAAGGAAATTCTGGAGGACTTGCTGGTCGCCGCCCACGCGGACGCCAAAAGCAAGGTCGAGGGCGCCATTGCCGAAAAAATGAAAGAAGTGACCGGTGGCATACCCCTGCCGCCGGGGTTCAACCTCGGCTGACGATAACGTCCCGGTGGCGGCCCGCCCCGGCTCTTGAGGACACCAGCCCATGCGCAGTGTTGCCGGCCCGCAGATCGAACGCCTCATTCAGTTGCTGGCGAAACTGCCGGGGCTCGGCACCCGTTCCGCGCGCCGCGCGACCCTTCATCTGATCAACCGCAAGGACCAGTTGATGGCGCCGCTGAGCGTGGCGCTCGAGGTGGCGCTGCGCGAAATTTCCGTATGCACCACCTGCGGCAATGTGGATAGCTGCAACCCCTGCACCATCTGCCGGGACCAGCGGCGCGAGCCGGACATTCTGTGCGTCGTTGAGGATGTGGGCGATCTGTGGGCGCTGGAGCGCGCCGCGGCCTTTGCCGGGCGCTATCATGTGCTCGGCGGCACGCTTTCGGCCATCGACGGCATCGGACCCGAGCAGCTCAATATCGCCGCCCTCGTGGAACGCGCCGGCGCGCCGGAGGTGAAGGAAATCATTCTCGCCACCAACGCCACCGTCGATGGCCAGACCACGGCCCACTACATCACCGACCGGCTGGGGGAGGCGGATGTGCGGATTTCGCGGCTCGCCCACGGGGTGCCCGTCGGCGGCGAGCTTGACTATCTCGACGAGGGCACCTTGTCGGCCGCGGTCAAATCGCGCCGGCCGTTTTAAGGAACAAAGGTCACGAAGCGCGCCGCGCGCGCGCCTTTTTCGGCGCCGGCAGCGCGTCCGCCTCGTTCTCGAAATCCAGTTGCTCGATGCGCAGGCCCCGTTTGGAGACCTTGTCGGAAGAGATCAGGATTTCCTCGAAATCCTTGCTGGCCTGGCCGAAATGACGCTGCAGATTGAGCACCCGCTCGCGCAGGCGATGCACGTCTTGCATCATGCTGGAGACTTCCTTCTGGATCACGCCGGCCTGTTCGCGCATATGGGCGTCTTTCAGGATGGCCTGCATGGTCTGTACCGCCAGCATGAGCATGTTGGGAGAAACGATGATGATGCGCGCGCGAAACGCCCGCTGGATAACGTCTTCGAAGGCGTCATGCAGGTCGGCGTAAATGGATTCGGAGGGCAGGAACATGATGGCGGTTTCCTGGGTTTCGCCCGCGATCAGGTATTTCGACGCGATATCATCGATATGTTTCCTGAAGTCCGTGCGAACCCGGGCCGCCACCGCTTTTTTTTTGGCCGGGTCTTTTTCCCCGCGAAAGGCGTTGATGGATTCAAGGGGAAATTTGGCGTCGATCACGAGCCCCGCGTCCACATTGGGCAGACGGATCAGGCAATCGGGACGGTTGCCGTTTGACAGCGTCGCCTGAAAATCGAAGGTGCCTTTGGGCAGTGCATCGGCGATGATGGACTCCATGCGCCCCTGGCCGAACGCGCCGCGCGACTGTTTGTTGGACAGGATATCCTGCAGGTTCACCATCTGGCCCGACAGGTCGGTGAGTTTTTTCTGCGCCGTGTCGATGACCGCGAGGCGTTCGTGCAATTCCGCCAGGCTCTGCGATGTCCGCTCGGTATTGCTGGAAATACTCTGCCCCAGCCGGTGGCCGACATTGTCGAGCCGCTCGTTGAGGGTGCGGCTCAGTTCGGACTGGTGGCTGGCCGAGGATTCGGTCATCGACTTGAGCCAGCCGGCCATCTCGCTCTGGGCGCGCATGAACGAGGACAACTGCTGCTCCATCTCGCTCTGCCGGCGCGCATCGGCCTCGGCGTGCTGCCGCCCGGCGCGGTTCGCCCGCCACGTCAACACCGCCAGCAACACCAGCAGCATGACAGCGCCACCCGCCGCGCCCAGCAGCAGATCGCCGAAATCAAGCACCCACGTCCCCAGCGGCAGAACCGGGGTTTCCAGATCGATCAACATGGGCGCGAGCCTATCGTGATTCGCGCCTGCGATCAGATCGAAACGTGAACGGGCCGGCGTTTTCTTGCGCGCATCCCCCCGCACCGGACTCAAAGGGGTCTGGACCCCGGCCCGTGATTGTCTTATGTGAGGCCTATGGCCGTTCGCCCGATCATAACCATTCCCGACCCGGTACTGCGCATTGTCGCGGAGCCGGTGACGGTTGTCGACGATGAAATCCGCACCCTCATGGATGACATGCTTGAAACCATGTATGCGGCCCCGGGCGTCGGTCTGGCGGCGGTGCAGGTGGGTGTCAACAGGCGTGTGGTGGTGCTCGATGTCGCGCGCGAAGAGGACGATCGCCAGCCCATGATGTTCGCCAACCCGGAGGTGACCTGGACATCGCAGGAGACCAGCGTTCACGAGGAAGGCTGCCTGTCCATTCCGAAGATCTACGAAGAGGTCGAGCGCCCGGCACGGTGCAAGGTGTCCTATCTCGACCGCGACGGCGTGCTGCGCGAAATTCATTGCGACGGCATGCTGGCCACCTGCATTCAACATGAAATCGACCACCTGAACGGCATTTTGTTCATCGACCATATTTCGCGGCTCAAGCGCGAACGTATCGTGCGCAAATTCGCCAAGGCGAAAAGGCTGCTGAACGCGGAGGCGGCGGAATAGGGTCACCACCACGCCGCATTTTCCGTCCATGAGCCCTTACCGCGTCATTGTCATGGGTACGCCCGATTTCGCGGTTCCCGCCCTGAACGCCATCCACGGGGCGGGGCATGACATCGTCGCCGTTTATACCCGCCCGCCGCGCGCGGCCGGGCGCGGCCTGGCGCCGCGCCGCTCGCCGGTCCATGAGCGCGCGCTGGCGCTCGGGCTTCGCGTCAGGACGCCATCGGCGTTTTCGGACCGGACGGACCGCAAGGAATTCGCCGAAACCCAGGCGGATGTCGCGGTGGTTGCCGCCTATGGATTGCTGCTTCCGGCATCCGTGCTGGCGGCGCCGCATCTGGGCTGTTTCAACATTCATGCCTCGCTGTTGCCGCGCTGGCGCGGGGCCGCCCCGATCCAGCGCGCCATCATGGCGGGCGACGAGACCACCGGCATAACGATCATGCGCATGGATGAGGGGCTCGACACAGGCGATATCTGCCTTGCAGAACCCATTGCGATCGCGCCGGACATGAGCGCCGGCGAACTGCATGACCGCCTGGCCGCGCGCGGCGCGCGGCTGATGGTGCGCGCTCTCGATGCGCTTGAGCGCGGTGCGCTTGCCTGTGCGCCGCAGGACGATGAAGGGGCGGTCTATGCGAACAAAATATCGAAATCGGAGGCCCGCATCGACTGGTCGCGCCCTGCGGCCGCGGTGCACAATCACATTCGCGCCCTGTCCCCGTGGCCCGGTGCGTGGTGCGAACTGCGCGCGCCGCGCGCGGCGCAGCGCGTGAAGGTTCTCCGCACGTGCATCGCCGATGGCCGGGCAGCGGCGGGGACCGTGCTCGATGAGCGGCTGACGATCGCCTGTGGCGAGGGCGCCGTTCGTCTGCTCGAGGTGCAGCGCGCCGGCAGGGGCGTGATGAGCGCCGAGCAGTTCCTGCGCGGGCTGGACATTGCCGCCGGCACACGGCTTGGATAGGCCCCATATGCGTTTCCGGCTGACCATCGAATATGACGGCACCCCTTATGTGGGGTGGCAGCGCCAGGACAACGGCGCTTCCGTCCAGGGGGCACTCGAGGCCGCGATCGAAAAACTGAGCGGCGAAAGCGTAACCCTGTTCGGGGCCGGGCGCACGGATGCGGGCGTCCATGCGCTGGCCCAGGTGGCGCATTTCGATCTGGCCAAGGACTGGCCCGCGCACAAGCTGCGCGACGGGCTCAATTTTCACTTGAAGGGCGAGGCGGTCGCGGTGCTTGAGGCGCGCCGCGTTGGCGATGAATTCGACGCCCGTTTCTGCGCCAGAGCGCGCCACTATCTTTACCGCATCATCAACCGGCGCAGCCCGCTGACGCTGGAAGCCGGCCGCGCCTGGCGGATTGCCCGCCCGCTGGATATCGAGGCCATGAACGAGGCGGCGCGCAGCGTCCTTGGCCGCCATGATTTCACGACCTTTCGTTCGGTTCACTGTCAGGCCGCTTCGCCGGTCAAGACCCTGGACGGCCTTGCGGTCAGCCGGACCGGTCCGGTGATCGAGGTGCTTGCGTCGGCGCGCTCGTTTCTGCACAATCCGGTGCGCTCCCTTGTCGGCGGCCTGAAGCGCGTCGGCGAGGGCGCCTGGCCGGTGGCGCGGCTGCGTGAAACTCTCGATGCCAGGGACCGGGCGCAATGCGCCATGCTGGCGCCCGCGCACGGGCTGTATCTGGTTCGCGTCGATTACGACAAAGAAAAAGACACGCTCTAGCCGCCGAAGCGGTTGAAATAGGCGTTCAGCACTTCCCCATAGATGCGGGTGAGCTGGGTCAGGTCATCGCACGCCACGCATTCATCGATCTGATGCATGGTCTTGCCGACCAGGCCGAATTCGACGACCGGGCAATAGGCCTTGATGAAGCGGGCATCCGACGTGCCGCCGCTGGTGGACAGGGCCGGCCTGCGCCCGGTGACCGCACCGACCGCTTCGGCGACCAGATCGACAAGCGGGCCGGGCTCGGTCAGGAAACACTCTGCGCTGCTGGCGAGGTCCAGATCATAGGCGCCGCCCATTTCCTCGATGACGGCGCGGCAATGAGCGTGCAGCCAGGCGCCGAGGCTGTCGGCGGTGTGGTGATCGTTGAACCGGATATTGAACCGCGCGGTGGCTTTCGCCGGAATGACATTGCCTGCCGCATTGCCCACATCGATACTGGTCAGCGCCAGCGTGGAGGGTTCGAAATGCGCGCTGCCCTCATCGAGCGCATCGCGCGTGACGCGGGCGAGAATGCGCACCATCTTGTCGAGGGGGTTGTCCGCCAGATGCGGATAGGCGACATGGCCCTGGGTGCCGGTGAGTGTGAGCGTGCCGCTCAGGCTGCCGCGCCGGCCGATCTTGATAGCATCGCCCAGTTGCTCCGGGTTGGTCGGCTCGCCCACCAGGCAGTGATCCGGGATTTCCCCGTTTTGCTCAAGCCAGGACAGCATTTTCGCGGTGCCGTTTATGGCCGGCCCCTCTTCGTCACCGGTAATCAGCAGGCTGATGGAGCCGGCAAAATCCTTTCCTCGCGCGCGCAGATAGTTCAGGGCGGCCACCGTGAAACAGGCCACCGCCCCCTTCATATCGACCGCGCCGCGGCCATAGATCAGCCCATCGCGTTGTTCGCCGGAAAACGGCGGCAGCGACCAGGATGCCGCCTCGCCGGCGGGCACGACATCGCAGTGCCCGGCAAAACAGAAATGCGGAGCGCCCGTGCCGAAACGCGCATAAAGATTGTCCACATCCGGCGTTCCGGCTTGCGAAAACGGCAACCGGATGCAGCGAAATCCGGCCGGCTGCAGCAGACTTTGCAACGCATCGAGCGCGCCGCCTTCGGCGGGCGTCACGCTTTGGCAACGGATCAGCCGCGCCGTGATTTCGGCCGGATCGGGTGCGGGATTGCCGGGCGGGGTCATGGTTCACGCGCACCGGCTAGTCGCGCAGCAGGTCGTTGATGGAAGTCTTGGAGCGGGTTTTCGCATCCACGGTCTTCACGATGACGGCGCAATAGAGCGCCGGGCCGGGAGCGCCATCCTCGAGCGGTCTGCCGGGCAAGGCGCCGGGCACAACCACCGAATAGGCCGGCACCCGGCCGCGGTGCACCTCCCCGCTCTCGCGATCAACGATCTTGGTCGAGGCGCCGATATAGACCCCCATGGACAGCACCGCCCCCTCCTCGACGATCACCCCTTCGGCCACTTCCGCGCGCGCGCCGATGAAACAGTTGTCCTCGATTATGACCGGTCCGGCCTGGAGCGGCTCAAGCACCCCGCCGATGCCGGCCCCGCCCGACAGATGCACATTCTTGCCGATCTGCGCGCACGAGCCGACCGTTGCCCAGGTGTCGATCATGGCGCCGCTTTCCACGCGCGCCCCCAGATTGACGAAGCTCGGCATCAGAACCACATTGGGCGCGATATAGGCCGAACGGCGCACGATGCACCCCGGCACGGCGCGAAACCCGGCGGCGCGAAACTGGTTCTCGCCCCAGCCGTCGAACTTGCTGGGCACCTTGTCCCACCAGGACGCGTCGCCCGGCGCGCCACCGATCACGGTCATGTCATTGAGCCGGAACGACAGCAAGACGGCCTTCTTGAGCCATTGATTGACCTGCCAGCCGGATGCGGTCTTTTCCGCCACGCGCTGTTCGCCGCTGTCCAGCAGCGCCAGCGCCTGATCGACGGCGTCGCGCACCTCGCCGGTGAGCGCGGGCGTGACGGCATCGAGGTCGTCAAAGGCGCGATCGATCACGGCTTCGAGTTGCGGGTGGGTGCTGGGCATGGGTGCTACTCGTCCTGCAGGCTCATGGGCTGTGGGCGCGGAGAGTAGCCAAGCGACCGGCCCTGTCAACCGGATGCGGCCGCGCGATTGAGAAAACCGGTCAGATCATCGGTCACGTAGTGAACGTGGGGCTCGTCGTCGCCGGGCCCCTCGATGTCGTGCACATGGTCGGGAACGGCGTCGCCTCCACGCACCAGAACCGTCGTCATGCCAAGGCGCGAGGCGGCCTTGAGATTGCGCGCAAGGTCCTCGAACATGATGCTCGTGGCCGGATCGATGGCGGCGGCTTCGACAAACCGGTCATAGGTCGCCGGGTCCGGCTTGGGCAGGTAGCCGGCGCGCGCAATATCGAAAATGTCTTCAAACAGGTCCTCGATGCCGATCTGGCGGATGACCCGCCGCGCATGGGAGGCCGAACCGTTGGTGAAGATGAACTTGCGCCCGGGCAGTGCGCCTATGGCCGCATTCAGCGCCGGATCGCGCGGCACCTTGGTGACGTCGATCTCGTGAACATAGTCCAGAAAATCGTCCGGGCGCACATCATGGCAGGTCATCAGGCCGCGCAGGGTCGTGCCATATTGGTAATAATAGGTCTTCTGGATCCTGCGCGCGGCGGTACGGTCAATATCGAGCAACGCGCTGATAAATTCGCCCATGCGCCGATCCACCTGGGCAAACAGGTCGCATTGGGCCGGGTAGAGCGTGTTGTCGAGGTCGAAAACCCAGGCGTCGATATGGGCAAGGCCGGCCTGAGCCTTTGAACGGTTTGTCGGCGTTGTGTTCACGATTGCCCGTCCCCCGGCGATCCATTTTCGGCTCAAATCGAATGCCGGGCATACTGGGTCACCCCCGGACAACAATCAAGCTTATGAAATTGTTAATCTTTGCCCCCTGGAGCGGATCTTTGTCATATGGGGCCATTCGACCGGATGTTGGCGTTTGCTGACAAGGCCGGGCTTTCCGCCCCGGTCTTGCCCGGCCACAAGGCAGGCCTGACGACGTCCAGCCAGGCGCGAAAATCCGGTCAAATGATTCCGTATAACAAAGAAACGCTCTATAACAAAGATACGCCCTTACCGGGTAATCATCGTGCCCGCGCCGCCTTCGGTGAACAATTCCAGCAGCACCGCGTGGGGCACCCGGCCATCGATGATGACAACCGCCTCCACATTGTTCCGCACGGCGCCGATGCAGGTTTCGATCTTGGGTATCATGCCGCCCTTGACGGTGCCCTCCTCGCGCAGCTTCATGGCCCCGGCCGCGGTGATCTCCTTGATCAGCGCGCCGGTGTCGTCGAGCACGCCGGCAACATCGGTCAGCAGCAGGAGCCGTTTGGCGTTCATCGCCCGGGCGATGGCACCCGCGACCGTATCGGCATTGATATTGTAGGTCTCCGCGCTGCGGGAAACGCCGATCGGCGCGATCACGGGAATGATGTTGCTGGCGACAATGGTGTTGAGAATATCCGGATTGATCTGTTCGGGCTCGCCGACGAAGCCCAGATCGAGGACGCGTTCGATATGGGATTCGGGATCGCGCGCACGGCGTTCCAGTTTGCGCGCCAGGATCAGGTTCCCGTCCTTGCCGCTGAGGCCGACCGCCTGGCCGCCGGCCTGATTGATCGCGCTCACTATTTTCTTGTTGATATTGCCGGAGAGCACCATTTCGACAATTTCAACGGTCTTCTTGTCGGTAATCCGCAAACCGTCGGCGAATTCGCTCTCGATACCGAGCCGGTCCAGCATCGCGCCGATCTGCGGGCCGCCGCCGTGCACGACGATGGGGTTCACGCCGCTTTGCTTGAGCTGAACGATGTCGCTGGCGAACCCGCGCGCCAGCGCTTCATCGCCCATGGCATGGCCGCCATATTTGATAACCACGACCTGGCGGTCATAGCGCTGCATAAACGGCAGGGCTTCGGCCAGAATCTGCGCCTTGCTGAGAGAATTTTTCGCCATTCGCCGGTCTGTCCCGCCATTCGCCAGTTCGCGGCAGCCTTATAGCGCAATCCTCAAATGCCGGCCAGCGCGGCGATTTCGGCGCGCAACCGGTCCATGCCCAGTCCGGTGAGGCTTGAGGTGACAAGAACGGCCGGATGCGCGGCGCCGTGGCTGCGGGCTTTTTCCCGCGTGGCCTGCAGGACGTCTGCCAGGGCGCCGCCTTTCGGCTTGTCCGCCTTGGTGAGCACAAGCTGGTAGGAGGTCGCGGCCTCATCCATGAGGGCCATGAACTCAAGGTCTGACGGTTTGAGACCGTGGCGGGCGTCAACCAGCAGGAACAGCCGGCGCAGGGACTGCCGGCCGCGCAGATAGTCGCGGATCAGCCGGGTCCAGGCCTGTACCTTGCGCCGTTCGACGCGGGCATAGCCGTAGCCTGGCATATCGACCAGATAGAGGGTCTCGCCGATGGCGAAGAAATTGATTTCGCGGGTGCGGCCCGGCGTCCGCGATGTGCGCGCCAGGGCCTTGCGGCCGGCCAGTGCGTTGAGCAGGCTTGACTTGCCGACATTGGAGCGCCCGGCGAAGGCGACCTCCGCGCGTGCGGGGGGCGGCAGTCCGTCGATGGCGACAACGCCGCGAACAAATGCGGCCCCGCGCGCGAACAACACACGGCCGCGCTCGCGCGCCTGCGCGTCGATGCCGTTGTCGGGCGTGCCGCCGGGTTGGTCCATGCCGGGCACCTGGGTCAGGGGAGTTTCAGGTCTTGCCCGCCTTGCCCTTGTTGAGAAAGGCGAATGCCGACTTGATATTGTCCCACATTTCAACCTTCACGCCCAGGCGGCGCATGATGATATATTGCTGGGCGATCGACAGGGCATTGTTCCACGCCCAGTAAATCACCAGCCCGGCGGGAAAACGCGCCAGCAGGAAGGTGAATATGATCGGCATCCAGGTAAAGATCTGCGCCTGTATGGGGTCGGTCGGCGTTGGATTGAGCCGCATCTGCAGGAACATCGTGATGCCCATGATCAGCGGCCAGACGCCGATAATCAAAAAGTTGGGCAGATCATAGGGGAGCAAACCGAACAGGTTGAACATCGAGGTGGGGTCGGGGGCGGCGAGATCCTGAATCCAGCCGAAAAACGGCGCATGACGCATTTCGATGGTGACGAACAGGACCTTGTAGAGCGCGAAGAAAACCGGAATCTGGATTAGCATGGGCAGACAGCCGGCGGCCGGATTGACCTTCTCCTTCTTGTACAGCTTCATCATGGCTTCCTGCTGGCGGGCCCTGTCATCGCTGAACTGTTCCTTGATCTTGAGCATTTCCGGCTGCAGCTTCTTCATCCGGCTCATGGACACATAGGACTTGTTGGCCAGCGGAAAGAACACCGCCTTGATGACAACCGTCAAAATGAGAATGGCGACGCCGAAATTGCCGATCCACACGAACAGCAGATCCAGGCCCAGGAACATCGGTTTGGTAAGAAAATAGAACCAGCCCCAGTCGATCAGGAGATCGAAGTTCTCGATGCCGAACTTGGCGACGTAGGAATCGATGACGCTGACCACCTTTGCGCCCGCAAACAGCTTGCCCGAGATCACGCCGGTGCCTCCAGGCGCAATTTCCACCCCGGTCCTGACCAGATAGTCGGTCTGGTAAATGTCCTTGCCGCCAACCGGGTTGTCGGAAAACTTGGCGTTGATGGCGGCCTTCTGATCGGGCACCAGAACCACGGCCCAGTACTTGTCGGTAATGCCGAGCCAGCCGCCGGTCGATGTGTTCTGCAGTTGTTTTTCGTCGCGAACGTCTTCGTAATCCAGCTCGATCAGCCCCTCTTCGCCAAGCACGCCGATCAGCCCCTCATGCAGGATATAGAAGCTTTCGACCTTCGGTGTTCCGTGGCGCGAGATCAGCGCATAGGGGTAGAGCCTGATGGATTTGCCGGTCTTGTTTTCGACCTGCTGGGAGACGGTGAACAGGTAGTCCTCATCGACCGAGATCGTCCGTTTGAAAATCAGGCCCTCTCCATTGTCGTAGGTGAGGGTTACTGGTGAACCGGGCGTCAGGCGTCCGGTGCCGCTGTTCTGCCAGATGGATTGGGAGTCGGGCAGCTTGACCCTGGTGTTGGGGTCCGCGGTCCAGCCATACTCGGCATAATACGGGTTGGCGCTGGTGGCTGGAGACAACAGCTCGATCATGCCGCTGTTCGGATCGACCGTGTTGGTGTATTTCACAAGTTTCAAGTCGTCGAATCGGGCGCCCTTGAGATTGATCGAGCCCAGCAGGCTCGGGGTCTCGATGGGAATGCGTTTGTCGATGGCAAGCGCGGTTTCGCGCGATGGCGCGACGGTGGGAGTGGCGCCGGGCGCTGGCGGCGGTGCTGCGGCGGGGCTGCCCGGCGCGTCCGGGGTTGTGCTCGGCGCCCGGGGCACGCGCGAGCCGGCCGAAGGCGCAGCGGTGTCCGCCGCGCTGCGCTTTTGGGCCTCGATGCGCGCCTGCTGCTCCTGCATCTGCGGAATGCCGAAAAAATACTGCCAGCCGACCAGCACCATGATCGACAGCGCGATCGCAAGTATGAAGTCCCTGTTGTTTCCCATTACCCCGTCACCGTAACGTCAGGTCTTGTTGCCCGCCAGCTCATTGTCGCCGGGCGCATCACCCCTGTTTCGGGCCGCGCAACGGCTGTTTCGAAGGCCTTGTTGCCTTATGAATTTTTCCGAGCGCCCTTTCAAGGTCATCGAGCAGGCTGGCGAACGGCCGGTCCGTCGTGGCCGCCCGGCCGATCAGAACATAGTCGAAGCCGGGGCGCGCCCGTTTGACCATGACAGAGCGGGCCGCCTCCCTCAAGCGCCGGCGGACCCGGTTTCTGACAACCGCATTGCCGACCTTGCGTGTCACCGTAAACCCGATTCTCGGCTCTCCCTTGCCGTTGCGCCGTCTTGTCTGAAGAACGAGCCCGGGTTCGGCCTGCCGCCGCCCCTGGGCCACTCTCACAAATTCATGCCGTTTGGTCAGCCGTTCCAACGCCGATCCACCATCTGCCGGGACATTGGCGGTCGGGACGCCGGGACGCCACCGGCACGCTCCAGACCCGGTCGATTATGCCGACAGCCTCTTGCGGCCGCGCGCGCGCCGGCGGGCCAGGACAAGGCGTCCGCCCTTGGTCTGTTTGCGGGCGCGAAATCCGTGCCGCCGCTTGCGAACCAGTCTGCTGGGCTGAAATGTGCGTTTCAAAACCGTAACTCCGCCGAGCGAATAGCAATGTCTGCCGTATTTCGGGTGCTCGTCCTTGCGACCCAGGCGAAAGCGACCACATCGCGAGCGCTCCAGCCCCTGTCCACTCCCAAAATCCGGTCCGTGGCTGATCCCGCGGGCTTATACGGTTTGGGGACGGCGAAGTCAATTCACCAGCCCGTCGCAGCGTGTGGGGAACCGGGGCCGAAATTCACGGTTTCACACAACTCATCACATGCGCTTGAACGGGTGTGTATCTTTGCCGGCGCGCGCTTATGTTGCTGGCCGGAGTTCGTTTTCCTCCGGCAACGGAGCAATCCGCCCGCCGCGCCGGGCAATGGAAAAAAGGCAGTCCCGCGATGCTACACGGCAAATCCGCGCTGATGATGATTTTCCCCCTCCGCCGGGTGTTGCCGGCGATGCTCACCGCCGTCCTTGTCGCGATGGCGGGGCCGGCCCTGGCCGAGGGCGATCTGGCGAAAAAGTTCTCGGCTTTCGACACCCGCTCGACCCTGCGCATCGACAACACGGCGTGGAACGCTTTCTTGAAGCGATACATCATTCGTTCCGCAGCCGGTGTTCATTTGATCAGATACGGGTCTGTTTCAAAGGCCGATCATGCCGCGCTCAAGCGTTATCTGGCGGGTTTGCAGGCGGTGAAGGTGGCGCGCCTCAGCCGCGACGAGGCCATGGCGTTCTGGATCAACCTGTATAACGCGCTGACGGTCGATGTGATCCTCGATCATTTTCCGGTCAGGTCGATCCGCGATATCCGGATTTCGCCGGGGCTGTTCTCGCTCGGCCCCTGGGGCAGGAAACTTGTCACGGTCGCCGGGGCAAGGCTTTCGCTGGACGATATCGAGCACGAGATCCTGCGCAAGATCTGGCGCGACAGCCGCATTCACTATGCGGTCAACTGCGCCGCGATGGGCTGTCCGAACCTCGCCGCCAGGGCCTATTCCGCCGACCGGCTGAACGCCATGCTTGACGCGGGCGCGCGCGACTACATCAACAATCCGCGCGCTGTGCGCAAGAATCGCGATGGATCGCTGACCCTGTCGAAGCTCTACAAGTGGTATGCGGAGGACTTTGGCGAGCGGACGCAACTGTTTCGCCATTTGCGCAGATATGCCCGCGGAAAAACCGCCGTCCTCCTCGGGAGCTCGGCGAAAATCTCCCGCTATGAATATGACTGGACCATCAATGATCCGACCGTCAGGCCGGGCCACTAGATTCGCACAAGGCCGGCAACCCGTGGTAGTCAGGGCACGGTCCTAGAGGGGGAAAATGTCGGAGAACTCGCCACAGACCGGCGCGAAACCGGGCGGCGGCCCGGTTCGGCGCTATCTGCCGCTGGCGCTGCTTCTCGGTGTTGGGGTGCTTGTGGTGTCCCAGGGCTGGCACAAGTATCTCACCCTGGAGCAGATTGCGGCAAACCGTGACCTGATGCGCGCATTCGTCGCACAGCATCTCGCCACCGCGATCACCGTCTATGCCCTGATCTATGTCGCGGTGATCGCCCTTTCGCTGCCGGGCGGCGCCTTGCTGACCATCACCGGCGGCTTTCTTTTCGGCTGGCTTGCCGCCGGATCGGTGACCGTGTTCGCGGCGACCATCGGCGCCACCCTGATTTTTCTGATCGCCAGATCGTCCGTTGGCGAAACGCTGGCCTCACGGGCCGGTCCGTGGTTGCAAAAACTCTCAGACGGCTTCAAGGACGATGCCATGAACTATCTCCTGTTCCTGCGGCTGGTGCCCGCCTTTCCGTTCTGGCTGGTCAATATCGCCCCGGCCCTGCTGGGCGTCTCCCTGCCAGTCTTTGTTGCCGGCACTTTTTTCGGCATTATTCCGGGCACTTTCGCATTTTCCTTTCTGGGCTCCGGCCTGGACAGTATCATCGAGGCTCAGCAGGCCGCGTTCGCAGCCTGCCAGGCCACCGGCGACACCACATGCGCGTTCTCGCTCAATCCCGGCTCCCTGCTGACACCGGAACTGCTGATTGCGTTTGCCGCGCTGGGCGTCGTCGCGATCCTTCCGGTGATCGTCAAGAAACTGCGCGCCCGGCGCGGCGCGGCGGATGGTTGAGCGGTACAGGGCTTTCATCAATCGGTTTTTGGGGGCGGATTTTTCCATGGCTATCCAGCACGAGGTTGACATTTGCGTCATTGGCGGCGGTTCGGGCGGCCTGTCGGTCGCCGCGGCCGCGGCACAGTTTGGCGTCAGCGTGGTTCTGGTCGAAGGCGGCAAGATGGGCGGCGACTGCCTCAATTATGGCTGCGTGCCGTCCAAGGCGATGATCGCCGCGGCCAAACACGCCCATATCATTCGCGACAGCGCCCGGTTCGGCATTTCGAGCGCCGCCCCAAGGGTGCAGTTCAACAAGGTGCACGACCATGTGCATGGGGTGATCGCGGCCATCGCCCCCAATGATTCGGTCGAGCGCTTTACCGGCCTGGGGGTGACGGTGATCGAGGAATACGGCGCCTTCAAGGATGCCGGGACCGTGGTCGCGGGGGAGCATGAGATTTCCGCGCGCCGCTTCGTTGTGGCGACCGGATCGTCCGCCGGCATCCCGGCGATACCGGGACTGGAGCGGGTTTCGTTTCTCACCAATGAAACGATTTTCGATCTGACCGAACGTCCCGGCCATCTGATCGTCATTGGCGGCGGGCCCATCGGCATGGAGCTGTCCCAGGCCTATTGCCGGCTGGGCTCGAAGGTGACGGTGCTGGAGATGTTTTCCCCGCTGGCCAAGGATGACCCCGAGCTCACCAGGGTCGTGCTCGATCAGGTGGCGGCGGACGGCGTCGATATTCGCGCCGGCGTCGCGGTCAAGAAAGTATCGCGCAGCGGCGCCAAGACCCGCGTCGTCTTTGAACAGGACGGCAAGGAGAAAACCGTTCACGGCACCCACCTGCTGATCGCGGCCGGGCGCAAGCCCAATGTGGACAGGCTCAATCTGGAGGCCGCGGGAATCGAATTTACCCGCCGCGGCATTGTCATCAACGACGGCCTGAAAACGACCAACAAGAAGGTGTATGCCATCGGCGATGTGGTGGGGGGGCTGCAATTCACCCATATGGCCAACTATCAGGCGGGGCTGGTCGTTCGAAACGCCCTGTTCCGCCTGCCGGTCCGCCAGAACACCAATATTGTGCCCTGGGTGACCTATACGGACCCGGAACTGGCGCATGTGGGCCTGGCCGAAAAGGCGGCGCGCGAACAGCATGGCGATGTGCGCGTGATCCGCTGGCCTTACGAGGAAAACGACCGCGCGCAGGCCGAGCGGCGCACCAGGGGCATGATCAAGGTGGTGACCAGCAAACGCGGTGTTGTTCTGGGCGCCAGCATCGTCGGGCTCAATGCCGGCGAGCTGATCCAGCCCTGGGCGCTGGCCGTGACCTCGAAACTCAAGATCAGGGCGATGACGCAAATCATCGCGCCCTATCCGACCCTTGGAGAAATCAACAAGCGGGTTGCCTATGGCTATTACGCTTCGAGCCTCACCAATCCGTGGCTGCGGCGGGTCATTGGTTTTCTGGCGCGTTTTGGTTGACAGGCCCCGCGATCGGCGCGAGCCTGTATGGCCAACATGGAGCGAAATCGAGGCGCCATGACGCCGGACAAGACCCCCGAACTGCCCGCGGCAGACCAGAAACCGGAGCGTGAACCGGCGCGCGGAAGCCTGATTCGCGGCCTGTCGGGCAAGCTGCTGGTGCTGACGGTGCTGTTCGTGATGATCGCCGAAGTGTTCATCTTCGTGCCGTCGATCGCCAATTTCCGGGTCAACTGGCTGCGTCAGCGCCTGGCCGCCGCCCAGATCGCCTCGCTGGTGCTGGAGGCGACCCCGGACAATATGATCTCAAAGAAGCTGACGACCGAACTGCTGAAGAACGCCCAGTCCAAAACGATTGCCCTGAAGCGCGGCGGCACCCGCAAGCTGGTGCTGGATACCGGCGAGAATCCGGTGATCGAGGAACATTTCGATTTGCGCGAAAAAAACTGGATGAAGTGGATATGGGACGCGTTCAAGACCCTTGCGGCCAGCGACGGGCGGATCATCAGGGTGGTCGACACGCCAGGTTTCGAGGCCGGCGAATTCATCGATATCGTGATTGACGAAAAACCCCTGCGCACGGCCATGGTTGCGTTTTCGTTCAATATTCTGCGCCTGTCGATCATCATTTCGCTGATCACGGCCGCCCTCGTCTTCATCGCCCTGCATGGGGTGCTGGTGCGCCCGATGCGGCGGTTGACGGAAAACATGGTGCGCTACAGCCATGACCCGGAAGACACGCGCCGCATCATCGAGCCCACCGGACGGCGCGACGAAATCGGCGTGGCGGAACATGAACTGGCCCAGATGCAGAAGGAACTGGCCGGCACGCTGCAGCAGAAGAACCATCTCGCGGCCCTGGGGCTGGCGGTCAGCAAGGTGTCGCACGATCTGCGCAATATGCTGGCGACCACGCAGCTCCTGTCGGACCGGCTGGGCGAGGTGGATGACCCGACCGTCAAGCGGATCGCGCCCAAACTGCTGGGCGCCATCGACCGCGCGATCGAGTTTTGCAACCACACATTGCGCTACGGCAAGGCGCAGGAACAAACGCCGCGCCGCTCAAGGTTCGCCCTGCGCGGGCTTGTTGACGAGGTTCTGGAATCGATCGGCCCGTGCAACACTCCGGTCAAATGGACCGTGTCGCTGGCCAGCGAAGTCACCATCGATGCGGATCGCAGCCAGATGTACCGCGTGCTGCTCAATCTGTGCCGCAATGCGGTGCAGGCGTTCGACACCCTGCAGCCGGACGATCGCTCCGCAGTGGTCGAGATTGCCGCGCACAGGGCCCAGAACAGCACCATCATCGAAGTCCACGACAATGGCCCCGGTCTGCCGGCCAGGGCGCGCGAACACCTGTTTGAAGCTTTTCACGGGTCGGCGCGCGCGGGGGGCACGGGACTGGGGCTGGCGATCGCGGCTGAGCTTGTGCGGGCGCATCAAGGCGACATCGCCCTCGTCGACAGCCCGCTGGGCGCCTGTTTCCGCATTGTCATTCCCGATCTTGTGGCCGAAGTGCCCAATGCGCGGGACACGAGCCGCTCGGCCTAGGGATCAACCGTCAGCACCACCCCTTCGCGGCGCGGATCGGCGCCGCCGTCCATCTTTCCGCCGACGATCCTGATCCCCTGCAGGCCGCTTGTGAGCGGGCTGATCTTCACGCTCTGTCCCAGTTCCTCAAGCGCGTTTTCCAGCTCCACAAGGCTGGTGCCCGCTTCCAGTTCGCTGACCCCGTTGCGGTTGACATGGCGCGCCAGGCTGATCGCCGACTGCATGTCCAGCCCCCAGTCGATCAGCGCGATAACGCTCTGCGCGACATAAGCGATGATGCGGCTGCCGCCCGGCGATCCGATCACGGCAAAGAGACGGCCCTGTTTGTCGAACACGAGCGTCGGCGTCATGGACGAGCGGGGACGTTTGTTGGCGGCGACCGCATTGGCCACGGGCCGGCCCGCCGATGTCGGGACAAACGAAAAATCCGTCAGCTGGTTATTCAGAATAAAGCCCGACGCCATGATATTCGCCCCGAAAGGCCCCTCGACGGATGTCGTCATCGAAACGGCGTTGCCGCGCGCGTCGACGATGGAGAGCTGGCTTGTGGAGGGCAGCGAGATATCGACGCCGCTGCGCCACAGGCGCCCGTCGCGCAGGGCGGGGCGCCCCGGCAGGGCCCGGCCCATGGCGCGCTGCGGGTCGATCAGCTTGGCGCGGCGGCGCAGATAGTCCGGCGCCAGCAGGCTGGCCGTCGGGACGTCCACGAAATCCGGATCCGCCAGATAGACCGCCCGGTCGGCATAGGCCAGTTTGCTGGCTTCCGAAATGAGATGAACCGACTGCGCGCTGCCCGCTCCCGACGCCTTGAGGTCGAAATTCTCCAGGATGCCCAGAATCTGCAACAAGGTCACACCGCCCGATGTCGGCGGCGCCATGGAACAGATCCGGTAGCCGCGATAGGGCCCGCACACCGGCGGGCGCCGCTTTGCGCGGTAATTCGCCAGATCGCTGAGCGCCAGTTTGCCCGCATTGGCGTGCGTGGCCACGGTCTCAACGATGCTCATGGCGATCGCGCCGCGATAGAACGCGTCCGGGCCCTGGCGCGCGATCTTCCGCAAGGTGTCCGCATAGGCGGGGTTCTTGCGTATGTAGCCCACCGGCAGGGGGACGGGCTTTTCATCGGCGCCCGCCGCGGGCAGGAAAAAATAGGCGCGCGTTGACGGGTCCTCTGCAAGGCGCGGGCTGCGCGCGATCAGCGCATTGAGCCGGGGGCTGACGGCGAACCCCTCGCGCGCCAGCGCGATGGCCGGTTCAAACAATTCCGCCCAGGCCAGCCGCCCGTGAGCCTTGTGGGCAAGCGCCATCATGGCGACGAGGCCGGGCACGCCGACGGCCCGCCCTCCCACGACCGCCTGCATGAACCGCATGGCCTTGCCTTCGCCATCGAGAAACAGATCGGGCGTCGCCGCCGCCGGCGCGGTTTCGCGCCCGTCATAGGTTTCAACCTCGCGGCGTTTCGCATCCCAGTGCACGAGAAAGGCGCCCCCGCCAATGCCCGACGACTGCGGCTCGACAAGGCCGAGGACAAGCTGGGCTGCAATCGCCGCATCGACCGCGCTGCCGCCGCGCCGCAGAATGCGCGCGGCGGCTTCGGCGGCATGGGGATTGGCGGCGCTGACCATGGCCGGGCGCGCCGGCGCCGCCGCCGGCAGAGCCACGAAGCAGAATATTGCCAGGAACGCGGCGGCAAAGCGGACAGACATCATTTTTCGCCTTCCTGTGTTGCGCGGGCCCGCGGGCCGTGGCATTTGTGTTTGCATCTGGCAGAAAGCACGAAATCATGGCGGATGCAAAGCCCGGCCGGCGAAATCTCATCACCGATGTCGAGGGTTTGAGGGTGGGGCTTGCGCATGATGAGGCGCTGCTGAGCGGCGTCACCGTGGTGATCGCCGATGAGCCGGCTGTCGCCTCGCTCGACATACGCGGCGGCGCGCCGGGCACGCGCGAAACCGCCCTGCTCGATCCCACCTGCCTGGTTGAGCGGATCGACGCCATCGTGCTGTCGGGCGGGTCCGTGTTCGGCCTCGATGCGCCTTCGGGCGTCGTCGACTGGCTGGCGGCAGCCGGGCGCGGATACCGGCTCACGGCGCAGGCCAGGCCCTGCCCCATCGTTCCGGCCGCCATTCTGTTCGATCTCGACAATGGCGGCGACAAGGACTGGGGGGATACATCGCCTTACCGGGCGCTGGGTGTGGAGGCCTGCCAGGCCGCCGGCCGTGATTTCGCCCTGGGTAGTGCGGGGGCCGGATTCGGCGCGCTCGCCGGCAGCGCCAAGGGCGGGCTGGGTTCGGCCTCCCTCGTGCTGGAAAACGGGATCACCGTTGCCGCCCTGTTCGCTGTCAACAGTTTCGGCTCGCCGGTGGCGCCGGACACCGGCAGGCTGTGGGCGGCGCCGTTTGCCTTTCCCGGCGAACTGAACGGCGGCGGCGATCCCCGGCCTCTTCCCAGCGTCACGGGCCACGGCATTTTTGCCGGAACCAAAGGGGCAGGCGGACCCGGGGCCAACACGACCATCGGCATCGTCGCCACCGATGCGGTGCTGACCAAGGCGCAGGCGCGCCGGGTCGCGATCATGGCGCAGGACGGGCTGGCGCGCGCCCTTCGCCCGGCGCATGCCCCTGTCGATGGCGATCTCGTCTTTGTCATGGCGACGGGAAAGATGGCCCTGGGGGAGCCGGCGGCATTGGCGCTCACCGGGCTTGGCGCCCATGCAGCAGACGTGGTGGCGCGCGCGATCGGTCGCGCCGTGCACGAAGCCCGCCCGATCGCCGGGCACACGGGTTTCAGCGCGCCTCGCGCACAAGAGTGAAGCCGCCTGGCCTGAGCGGGCTCGTGGCGGCCGTCATGATGCTTGCCTTTGGCGGTTCGACCCAGTAAATACTGGCCCGCCGGGTCGGCATTGGCGTTGGCCCCGCTGCACCGCAATCAGGGCCTGCGATCACCTCAAAGCCCCACCAATTGGCGCCGGTAGCTCAGCTGGATAGAGCACCAGACTACGAATCTGGGGGTCGGGGGTTCGAATCCTCCCCGGCGCGCCATTGTTGATCTCACGCCGTTCGCTTCGCTCAAGGCTCCGATGGGGCGGCCTGGCCGGCCGGCGCCTTGTTTCGCACTGGCGCGCGCCGGTCGTCCATGACATCAACGCCCATTGCGATCCAGCCAGGACGCGATCTCGTGGCCGGCGCTTCTCGCGGCGAGCGCGCGCGCATATCGCATCAGATGCACCACAAAGGAAATCATGATCCACGCGGCCATGGCCACATAGCCCGCCGCCGGCGCACCGGCCAGCACGGCGACGCTCAAAATGACGAGGTTGGGATTGCGCCGCGCGGTGATGAGCCGGAAGCGGGCATCGCTCGGCTGCCACACATGCACCTTCAGCCCGAATGTGGAGATAAAGGCCTGTTCCAGCAATTTGCCGGCAACATGGCCGCCCAGCACGATCCACACCGTCACCGGCTCCGCGCCGCTCTGAGCCGCCCCAAGGCCGACCCACCAGGCGAGCCACCACAAGGGCGGCGCCGCCAGATCGATGCCGTGATCGAACCAGTCGCCCCATTTCGACGAGGTCAGCGTGACGCGGGCGAGCTTGCCGTCAACCGTGTCCAGAAAGGCCATCGCCCAGGCGCAGGCCAGTCCGGCGGCGAACGCGCCCTGCCAGAAGAACCAGAACGCCAGCACGGTGAATATGAAGCTGGCGAATGTCACCATGTTGGGCGTCACGCCAAGAGGTGCGAGCGCGCGCGTGACCATCAGTGCCGGTTCGGGCCAGACAAATTTGGTGATCAGATCGGTGATGCCCTTGTAGGACGCATAGAAGGTTTCGCGCTCGACGGCCCGCGCGGTGCGCGCGCTCAGGCGCAGCACCAAAGGATCGGCCCGCTTGCGCAGACTCCTGTCATGCCGCCCGGCAAGCTCGGGGGGCTTGCGGAATTCAAAGCCGGATTTTTTGCCGTCCCCGCCCCGCGCGCCCTCATCCGCGAGATAGGCCGCCGCCGCGGGCGCCCTGCCGGGGTCAGCATGAACGGCTGCGGGCAAACGGTCTTCGCTTGCATCCACCAATACGGTATTCGGCGATCCGGCAAGCGCATTCAACAGCCGTTCTTCAACGACCATGTCGGCGCGCTGCGCGAGAACACGGGCGCCCGCGTCGATCCGCGACACATCGAATGACACGGTTGCGCACCCCGCGCGCAAAAGCGCGCGCCGGGCGCGTTCCTCGCCGCTCATGCCCCAGATCACCGTTTTGCACCCGCCAACCACGAGGCCGTGAAGTGCCGCGCCCCGGCGGCCCGTCTGCTGGCTGGTCTTGCGGGTCATGAATGCAGTCAGTCCATGGTGGAGCGGGTTCCTTAGCCGAAAACCGGGGCCGCGGGCAACTTGTTTGCGCCCACGAACCGGCGCCTGTCGCTGTTTTGGGAAAATCATCGGAGCCGGATGTTGCCATCCGCCCGGCGGGGCCGGGCCTGCCGGGTCCGGTCGGGCCGGCGGCCAGGGAAACCCCAAAGACGTTCCGCCGGCCCGACC
>JALURZ010000149.1 GCA_027058735.1 Hyphomicrobiales bacterium
CTTCAGAACTCTTTGGAGGAGCCGAATGAACATTCACAAGAATGCCCGTTTAACACCGCTTGGTCGCGAGCGGATGGTGAAGGCGATGCTAAGCGGGCAGATACCGGAGCGTCGCCCCGGCAGCTTCGATAGCGATCTCCCGAATGAGAAGCAGGACACCAGGGAATCAGAGATAGGCCAAAAAGGGAATCCTCAAACCGATTCAACGTTCTTTAAATCTGCTCTAGTGGCTGGTTCCTTCTGAAAGGCTGATCTTGTTGTAGACATTGTATTTGCCCGCCGGCCGGACCATTTTTATGCGTTTGACTTCTTTCAGGGTCCTGGCGTCGTAAATGACGATCGCGCCATCCATCTCCCAGATACTCAAGATGGCGCGCGCGCCGCTGCGGTCGAACTCCACATGGGCGGCGGTCTTGCCGGGAGCGGGCCTCAGGGTCTTGACGATTTCAAGGGTCCGCTTGTCGAAAATATGCACAAGATCGCGGTTCGGCCCGAAGAACACCCCGGCCCAGGCATAGGGCGTGTTCTCGTGGCTGCGTATGAAAAAACCCGGACCCTTGGTCTTGATCGTCTTGATGACTTTCCAGCTTGTCATGTCGATGACGCTGATCCTGCCTTCGCGCAGATGCTGGGTCGCCATCACCCGTTTGCCCTTGTAATCGAAGGTGATGCCCGATCCCAGATGCGGCAGGCCGGGCAGGGCGACGCCTGCGATCGTCTGCCCGGTGTTCAGATTGATGACCTGCGCGCCCTTACCGTCGCGCGACGAGCCCACGAGGGTGCGGTATGACTGATCGAAGAAAAAGTCGTCCAGCGGGGCCTTGACCTCGATCCGGCGCAGGGCGAACAGGCCGCGGGTGCGGCCCAGCGCCTCTGGCCTGTTGTTTTCGTTGTTGTGCACAAATCCCCCATCGACGGGGCGCGCATCGGGGTCGGTCGATATCTCCCAGATCTCCGGCACATCCTTCAGGGCGACGATGAAGCTGGCGCGGGGGCGGGCCTGATAGACGGCGCTGACGCGCGAGGGTTTCTTCCAGCGGTCCCGCACCTCGAAAATCTTTACGACCGAGAGGTCTTCGGCGCTCAGCATGACCAGCGTGTTGGGCAGATAGTTGGCGACGGCGATATATTTGCCGTCCGCCGAAATGGCGATGTTGCGGGTGTTGATGCCGGCGCGTGCGCTGGCCACCGTCGTGAGCGCGTAGAGATCATATTTGGTGACCCAGCCGTCGCGCGAGGCAAAAAACACATAGCGCCCGTCGGGGGTGAATTTGGGCCCGCCATGCAGCGCGAAACGGCTCTTGAAGCGCGCCAGCGGCTCGAGCCGGTCGCCGTCGAGAATGGTGACATGATGATCGCCGCTCTCGACCACCACAAACAGGTTGAGCGGGTCGGCGTCATATTGCGGCTCGCTGACCGGCGGATCGGGTTTTGCCGCGACGCTGCGCGAGGCCTCGATCTGTGCCCGTCCCCATGCCGGTGGCGTGGCCGGCCTGGAGAAAATGAAATCGACAAGGCTGGCGATCTGGTCTTTTGACAACTCCTCGCCAAAGGCGGGCATCTGGGTCTGGACGCGGCCTTTCGCGATGACGCCATAGGCGCGTTTCTTGCGCAGCCGCGACAGATTTTGCGGCATCAGAGCGGGGCCCGTTCCCCCCAGCCGGCCGTCCCCGTGGCAACTGGCGCATTTTTGCAAATAGAGCGCCTGGCCGGTCTCCTGCGCACTGGCCGTTCCGGGTGCCAGCAGCAAGATCAGTACCGTCAGGACGGCGCTAGCTGTGCAGGCTGTCGGGCGCATGATTGGTTCCTCGAAACGGGGTCACCTGGAGGCGCGGAGGGGCATCATCGAGACCGATTTCCCGGTCGCTCAGATAGCACGCCGGGTCTTCCGCCCAGGGATCGCCGGTCAGTTGCATGGCGCGCACCCGCGTATTGCCGCCGCAGATATCGAAATGCGCGCAACGCCCGCAGCGCCCGCCAATACGGCGCGGCGAGCGTTTCAGGCCGGCCATGAGCGGATCGGACAGATCCGTCCAGATATCAGAAAACCGGCGCTCCTTCACGTTGCCGAGATCGTGGTGCCACCACATGGTGTCGGGATGAACGGTGCCGAGATTATCGATATTGGCGACATTGACGCCGGTCGCATTGCCTCCCCACTGGACCAGCCTGGTGCGGATATGCCCGGCCAGATGGGGAAATTTCCGCTGCACCCACAACAGCAGATAGACCCCGTCCGCATCGTTGTTGCCGGTCACGAACTCCTTGTTTCCACCCGCCGCGGCGTCTTCATAGGCCGCGTCGAACAGGCTGTCCATCATCGCGCGGGTGAGGGACAGTCCGGCATCGTCCTGGCGGTTCTTGTTGCCGCGCCCGGCATAGGACAGATGCGACAGATAGAACCTGTCGATGCGTTCTGCGTCCATCAGCGCCAGCATGTCCGGCAACTGATGGATATTGTCCATGGTCGCGGTGAACCGCATGCCGAGCCTGATGCCGGCATCGCGCGCCAGCCGGATGCCCCCAAGGGCGTCGTCGAACGCGCCCTTGCGTCCCCGGAACCCGTCATTGACCGCGCCGATGCCATCAAGGCTGATGCCCAGATAATCGTAGCCGATCGCGGCGATCGAACCGATATTGTCGGCCGTGATCAGGGTGCCGTTGGTCGACAGGCCGACATAGAACCCCATTTTCTTGGCGCGCGCGGAAATCTCGAAAATGTCCGCGCGCAGCAGCGGTTCGCCACCCGACAGGATCAGCGCCGGCACCTGGAAGGCCTTGAGATCGTCCATCGCGGCAAAAATCTCGTGCGTCTTCAGTTCGCCCGGAAAATCCACATCCGCCGAAATCGAATAGCAATGTTTGCATTTCAGATTGCAGCGCCGGATGAGGTTCCAGATCACCACCGGCCCCTTGGCCTTGCGGGCCGGCCTGACCGGCGCCGGATCGACGATCTCGTGCATGAACTGGCTTAATCGGAACATGACTGTTTGTCCTGGTTCTGGAGCCGGATGCCGGTTTTCTTCAAGATCCGTTTTGAATAGAGAACATCATGGCCGTGCTGGGCGGGGCCGAGGATCTTGGCGATGGCGTCAACCTTGTCCTCGACCTCCTCGTTTGTTCTGCCGTGGATCATGGCGAACAGGTTATAGGGCCACAGGCGCGCGCGGCGCGGGCGCCGGTAGCAATGGGTGACATAGTCGAGCGCGCCCACCAGTTCGCCCATTTCGTCCACCAGACCGTCCTCCACATCCCATACCGACATGCCGTTGACCGTGTAGCCGAGGCGGTAGTGATCGGGAACAGCGCCGATGCGCCGAATGACGCCGCGCTCGAGCATGGCTTTGATCTTTTGCTCAACGAGCGTGGCGGGCAGGCCGAGCTTCTCGGCGATGGCCTGATAGGGCCGGGCAACGAGGGGCAGCCCGGATTGAGTCTCGGCGATGATTGCGCGTTCGGTCCGGTCGATCATGCCTGCAGCCTCAGACCGATGAAATATTCGCGTTCCTTTGGAAACTGGAACACGGGCAGCCCGGTTTCCGCTTCGATCCGCTCGATGAGCGCGTCAATCCCGCTGCGGGTCTCGGCGGCGGCGACGAACCACATGTTGAGTTCATGGTCGCGTTCATAGTTGTGCGCCACTTCGCGATGCGCGTTGACCTGCTCGCTGACCGCATCGAACCGGTCCGCCGGCACGCTCATCGCGGCCAGGGTGATCGCGCCGCCGAGACGGTCCATGTTGTACATCGGGCCGAACCGGCTCAACATGCCCGCGTCGAGCATGGCCGAGATCCGGGCGATGACGTCGGCCTCATCGGTGTTGAGCCACGAGGCCACCTCCGCGAACGGCCTGTCGGTGACCGGAAAGCCGCCCTGCAGGGCGTTGATGATCGCGCGATCCGTCGCGTCTGGTGCATGATCGCTCATCGTGCCGCCATCGGGATTGGCGCAGGGGCCGAAAACCGCGCACCGCGCTGCTTGAAACGGCGCGACGAAAACAGCGTGCGGCTCGGATATTGATCGAGCCCGGCGGCGCGTTTCACAGCCGCGATCTGGCATTCCACCAGCCTGCGTTCGCGGCCGTGAATCATGCAGTAGAGGTTGTAGGGCCAGTCGGGCGCGCGGCGTTCGCGGCAATAGCAAAGCGTGACGAAATCATGGGCAACGATCTTTTGCGCCACATCGTCGATATCTGCATCCGGCACGTCCCAGACCACCATGGCATTGGCGCGATACCCGAGGGCACGGTGCTGAAGAACCAGGCCGAGGCGGCGGATGACGCGGGCTGCGCACATCCGCCGGAGCCGCGCGAGAACTTCCCCTTCATCCATCCGCGCCGCTTCGCCGATTTGCGCAAACGGCCGTGCGCACAGCGGCAGCCCGTCCTCGATGGCCGCCAGCAGCGCCACGTCGCGCTGATCGCATTCAGTGCCGCGGAAGCCACTGTCGCGCCGGGCCCTCACAGCGCAAACCCCAGGTCGATGTGGTAGGCCTTTTGCAGCGGCAGCCTGAGCGTGGCGTGGCCGGTGCGCGCTTCGATCCGCGCCAGGGTGGCGTCAAGACCGTCCGCGTCGGGCGCGGTCACGACGAACCACAAGTTGAAGTTGTCTTCGCGCTCATAGTTGTGATTGACCCCCGGTTCGCTGCTGACGATGGCCGCGACTTCGTCCAGTTGATCGCGGGCAACCCGCATGGCCACCAGGGAACTGGCGCCCAGGGTGTTCGGTGCCACGATCGCGCCGACCCGGCTCAGGATGCCGCGCGCTTCGAGACCGGCGAGAATTTCCAGTACGCGCTCCTCGCTGATCCCAAGCGCATCGGCAATCCGCGCATAGGGGCGCGCAACGAGCGGAAAGCCCTTTTGCCAGCCGTTCACCAGGTCTTTTTCGAGCGTTGTCAGGTCCATGGGCTACAATCCGATCCGCGCGTATCGCCAGGTAAAGAAAATGCCGCTCGGCGATTGCGCCGGCAGGGTGGCGATCTTCTCGAAGGTGCGGGTGTCGTAGACGATCACCCGGTTTTCATCGCGCACGGAAATCCACACCTGTTCGCCGCGCGGCGTGAATTCCATATGCAGCACCGCCTTGCCCGGTTTCAGCTCCTTGATGATCTTGCCGCTGGGCACGTCGATCACCTGAACGGTGTCGTTGAGGGGATAGGCGAAATTGACCCAGACCTGGCGCTGGTCCGGGCGCGCCATGACAAAGACGGGCTGGCCGTAAGCCGGGATGGCGGCGGTCTGCTTGAACGTCCTCGCGTCCACCACCAGAACCTCATGGCGCCCGACCGCGGGCAGAAAGAACTGGCCGTTCGCCCGGGTCCAGCCTTCAAGATGCGGCATCTTGTAGACCGGCAGCGGTTTTTCGCCGCGTCCATATCCGTCGAGAATGCGCCGGGATCTGAGGGGTTTTTTCCACAAATCGACCAGCGACATGCCGTCTTCGCCGAACAGACCGGCCAGATAATACTGGCCGGTGGCCGTGATCAGCGCGTCATAGGGCTGGCGGCCGATATCCTTGAGCCTGGTGATGGCCGGCTTGCCGCCCTCAAGGCAGGCGGTGCAATCGGCGACCCAGATTTCACCGGCATCATAAAGCGTGAATACAAACCGCCGGCCCGGCGCATCGACCAGGCCGACGATCTTGGACAGGGCGCCGTTATCACCATACTCGGCGGGAATCGTCGCCACCGGCGCAAGCGTGTCGGCGTCGAAAATCCGCACCCCGCCGGGCTTGTAATTGGAGACCGCGATCAGCCGCCCGTCATCGGAAATGGCGCCGCCGATCGAATTGCCCGCCTGCACGATGCGCTTGACCAGCTTGCGGGTGAGCATGTCGATCTTGCTCAAGCCCCCGTCGCGGCCAAACAGATAGGCGAACCGCTGGTCACGCGAATAGGTGAGCGAAGCGTGGCTGAGATCGCCCAGACCCTCGATCCGCGCCAGCGCGGTCTGGCCCGTGGTCTCGACAATCTGAATCGATCCGCTGGCGCGTTCGACGATGATGCCGAGATCGCCGGTGCCGCGCAATTCCTGGGCCCGGGCGCCGGCCGCCAGGGCGAAAAACACCACCAGGATCGAAAAAACACGGGTCATTTTTCCAGTCCCTTCTTGAGTGATCTGGCGATCCATTCCGCATCGGCGCGCGAAATCAGCGCCTTCCAGGGCGGCATGGGGGTGCCGGGAATGCCGTCCAGAATGATGCCCGTCAGATCGCGCGTGCTGTAGCGCGCCAGATCGCCGGGCAGCAGGGGCCGCCCCAGACCCCCCTTCAGGGTCATGCCGTGGCATGATCCGCAATCCTGGCGCACAAGGCTGTCCAGTTCCGCCTTGCGCCCGTCCGAAAGCGGCTGTGCGGCGGCCGGAAGCGCCACAATGGCGGCCAGCAGCGCCAGCTTACGCACGCGAGGCCGCCGCCTGTTCGGTCTCCGGGGCATCCTGGAAAACTCCATGCGTTGATATTGCTCCGGCCGCATCCCCGATCACGAACAGGACCGGCCCCTCGAACCGGGCCTTTGCCACGGCTTCTGCGAGATGGGCGATATCGCTCAGAATCTGGCGCTGGCGCGGCAGCGTTGCGTTGCACACCGCAAGGGCGGGCGTTGCGCCGGCAAGGCCGGCCCCCATCAGTCTGGCGGCGATGGCGCCGATTTTCGCCGCCCCCATATAGATGGCCAGCGTCGCGCGCGCGCGCACCAGTCGGGCCCAGTCGGTATCGGGGGTGCGGCTGTGCTGGGCATGGCCGGTGAGATAGACGAGGCAACTGGCGATGCCGCGCTGTGTGAGCGCCAGATTGAGGCTGGCCGCGCAGCCCTGCGCGGCGGTGATGCCGGGCACGGTCTCCACGGCTACGCCGTTTTCGGCAAGGGCGCGGACTTCCTCGCCGCCGCGCCCGAAAATCATCGGGTCCCCGCCTTTCAGGCGGACCACGCGCCGGCCTGCGCGCGCGAGCTGGATCAAAATGCGGTTGATGTCTTTTTGCGGCACGGGGTGCGAGCCGGGACGTTTGCCGACATCGATGCGGGCCACCCCGCCGGGTATCAGGGCGAGAATACCGGGCGAGACCAGCCGGTCATAGACGACCACGTCGGCGGTCATGATCAGGCGCATCGCCCGAACGGTGAGGAGCTCCGGATCACCGGGACCTGCGCCAACAAGATATACGGTCCCCTTGTTCGACATGATGACTGCTTATTGCCAAGCGTTGGAAAAAAAGGCCGGCAGCGGAAGGCCCGCTGCCGGCGCATGTGGGTCAGTAGATGTCGTTGCGTGTGTTGAAGACATTGAATTTGCCGGTCGGTGTCACCAGCCTTTTGTCCTTGATGACGGTCTTCAGCTTCAGTGTCTTGTCATCGACCACGACGATGGCGGATTGCTGGGTCTTGCCGTTCCACACGGAGAACCAGATCTCATCGCCCGCCTTGTTGAACTCGCCCTGAACCACCCGGCGCACGCCTTCAGTGATGCCGGACCACTCGCCGATCGGCAGAACCGTGTATTCCGGCTCCTTCTTGGCCAGATCTGCGATCTTGAACACGGCGACGGACGATGCGATCTCGGCGTCCGGATTCAGCGGTGTGTCGACATACAGATATTTGGATTTGGGGTGGGTCTTGACGAACAGCGAGCCGCCGCCCTGGCCTTCCAGCGTCTGCACCACTTTCCAGGCCAGTTCGGGACGCTTGACCGGGTCCGTGCCGATGAGCGAGATGGTCTCGTCGCCAAGGTGGCTTGTCACCCATACCGGTCCGAATTTGGGATGGATGAAATTCGCGCCCCGGCCCGGATGCGGCTTGATGCCCTGGGTTTCGATCAGCGCGGCAAGTTTGTTCTCCTTGGTATCGACAACCGCTACCTTGTTGCGGGCATTGGCGGCAACCAGGAAATAGCGCCCGGTGCTGTCGAACCCGCCATCGTGCAGAAACCGTTCCGCGGCGATATCGGTAATCTTGAGGTTCTTCAGATCCGAATAATCGACCATCTGAACATGCCCGGTTTCCTTGACCGTGACCACGAACTCGGGACGGTAGCGGGACGCCACGATCGAGGCGACCCGCGGTTCGGGGTGATATTCCTGCGTGTCATAGGTCATGCCGCGCGTGGAAACGATCTTGAGGGGCTCCAGCGTTGCGCCGTCCATGATGACAAACTGCGGTGGCCAGTAGGCGCCGGCGATCGCATATTTGTCCTCATAGCCCTTGTATTTGGATGTCTCCACGGAGCGGGCTTCAGACCCGATCTTGACCTCGGCCACCTCGCCCGGCACCTTCATCCACAGGTCGATCAGCACGACCTTGGCGTCGCGGCCAATGACGAACAGATAGCGCCCGGATGAAGAAATCCGCGAAATATGCACCGCGTATCCGGTCTTGATGACGGACACGATCTTCTTGGTTTTCCCGTCGATCAGGGCAACTTCGCCGGTATCGCGCAGCGTCGTGGAGAACAGGTTGTCGATATCGAGATCGTTCATTTTCCTGGTCGGGCGCTGGTCCACGGGAATCTTGACCTTCCAGGATGCGCGCGCCTGTTTCATGCCGAATTCCGGCGGTTGCGCCGGTTCGTTCAGCAGATACCGCGCCATCATGTTGATCTGCGCCTTGGTCAGGTCTCCCGACGTGCCCCAGTTGGGCATGCCGGCGGGTGAGCCGTAGGTGATGAAGTCCTGCAGATATTCCAGCCCGCGCTCGCGGGTCTCATCGGTCGTCAGCGCCTTGCCCGTCGCCCCCTTGCGCAACACGCCGTGGCACCCGGCGCATCTTTGAAAATAGATGGTGTTGGCCTTTTCGAATTCCTCTTTCGTCAGCGAGGGGATGCCGGGCTTGGTGCCCGGCTGAGCGACTTTCTCGTCCTTCAGCACATCGAGGCTGGGTTCGTATTTTTCGCCCGGCGTCGTGCTGTGTTTCTTCAGATCGGAAGGCTTTGGCGGCGCCGCGTAGCTCGCGGAGGCCGCGCCGATCACCAGTGCCAGCGACAGGGTTGCGTTGGCCAGCAGTCTGGTCATGGTCTCGAGCATTGGGTTTCTCATGGTCCTTCTCCAAATTCATTGGATGTCCGGAAACATAGATGGCGGGCGGCGGCGCGGCTTTGATATTTGTCAAAGCCGGAGGCGTCTTTTCATGGCACTGCGCACCATGGCACTCCGGCGAGCGCGTTGCCGGCGGCCACGGGTTGCAGGGCCATGCAGCGATTTTTCTTCAGCGTGATTTTGGCGCTGGTCCTGACCGGCGGGGCTGTGTCACCGGGCCTGGGAACGGCTTTCGACACCGGCAGGATTGCCGGCTTTTTTGCCGCCAGCGCCTCGCAGATCCGGTTGACGCCCACAGCCGGATCACCCCCGGCTGCGCAGGTTTTGCGGGCGGGCCGGCCTGTGGGCTACGTGTTTTCGACCTATGATGTGTCCGGTTCGCTGGGGTTTTCCGGCAAGCCGATCGATGTTCATGTCGCCCTCGCTCTCGATGGCCGTATCGCGGGGGCCCATATTGTCAGGCATGAGGAACCGATCCTCGTTCTCGGCATTCCGAATGCGGCCCTGGTCCGGTTCGTCGACGGCTTCGCGGGCGTTGACATCAAGACCAGGGTGACCGGCCGGGGCCGCATGCGGGGACTGCCGGATGCGGTCGCGGGCGCGTCTGTGTCCAGCGGCGTGATCCAGGACGCCATCATGCGCTCCGCGCGCGCGGTGGCGAGTGCGCGCAACCTGTTTGGCGGAAAAACCGCCACCGCGCGCATCGAGCGCACGCGATATGCACCCCGGACCTGGGGGCAATTGCTCGAGGAAGGAGCCGTTGCCAGACGCACGGTGACCATGGGCGAAGTGAATGCGGCCTTCGGCTCTCCGCCTGCCGAAAACCCGCACGGGCAGTTCATCGACCTTTACGCGGCGCTGCTGACGCCGCCGACGATCGGCCAGAACCTGTTGCGCCAGCGCCGCTACAACGAACTGATGAGCGCGGGTGGCATCGACGACACGCTCATCATGATCGCGGCCAACGGGCTTTATTCCTTTCGCGGGCGGGCGTGGCGCAAGACCGGCAGGTTCGACCGGTTCGAAATCGTACAGGGAGCAAGAACCTTCCGCCTTGGCAGGGAGGGCTACCGCGCGATCGAGGCACTGGGGGCGAGGGGCGCGCCGGCGCTGCGTGAAATCGCGGTATTCACGTTGCCGCGGGGTTCGGGCTTCGATCCCGTGCGGCCCTGGCGGATCGATCTCTCGGTCGCGCGCGAGACCGGCGGCGGCGCACAGCGCATCGAGATATTCTCGCTCGACTACGCACTGCCCAGGGACTATGTCATCGCCGGACCGTCCGGCGCCCCCGGGCGCATTGCGGACCCGGCCGGCCAGCCGCCGCTGTGGCAGGAATTCTGGCTGGCGCAAAGAATGGAAATCGCCGGCCTCGCGGCGATGCTTCTGGTGCTGACCACAATTTTGTTCTTTCAGGATGCGCTGGTGCGGCGCAAGCGCCTCTATCTCACCGCCCGGGCCGTCTTTCTGCTGACCACCCTGGCCTTTCTGGGCGCCTATGCCGGCGCGCAGCTTTCGGTCGTCAATGTGGTCACGTTCGTCCACTCGCTGATGAGCGGCTTCAAATGGGAGTTGTTCCTGCTCAACCCGCTGGTCTTTATTCTGTGGGCTTTTGTCGCGGTGGCCCTGTTGTTCTGGGGACGGGGTGTCTACTGCGGCTGGCTGTGCCCGTTCGGGGCGCTTCAGGAACTGCTCAATATCGCGGCGCGGTTCTTCCGGGTCCGCCAGATCGGCATCCCCTGGGGGCTGCATGAGCGGCTGTGGCCGATCAAATACGTGATCTTCCTGTCCATCCTGGCCATTTCGCTCGGTTCCATCACCTGGGCCTTCCGGATTGCCGAGGTCGAACCCTTCAAGACCGCGATCATCCTGAAATTCATGCGCGATTGGCCGTTTGTCGCCTATGCGCTGGCACTGCTGGCGGCGGGGCTGTTCATTGAGCGGTTTTTCTGCCGCTACCTGTGCCCGCTGGGTGCCGCACTCGCCATTCCCGCGCGTCTGCGCATGTTCGAATGGCTGAAGCGCCGGCGTCAATGCGGGGCGGAATGCCGCATCTGCGCGGCGCGTTGCACCGTGCAGGCGATCCATCCCATGGGTCAGATCAACCCCAATGAGTGTATCCACTGCCTGCGCTGCCAGATGAACTATTACGATGAAACCACCTGCCGGCCGCTGCGCGAACGGGCGTTGCGCCGGGCCGGGCGCACCACCATTTCAATCGGCGGAGGGGGATCGAACAGTGCCTGATGGCCGCATAAGCCGCCGCCGCGCGCTCACGATTATCGCGGCGGCCGGCGCGTCGCCCGCACAGGCGGCGGAACCGGCGCGCGAGGAAAGCTTTGTGTGGCGCGGAACGGCGCTGGGGGCTGATGCGCGCCTTGTGTTTCTTGGCACGACCCGGGCCGGCGCCCTTGCCATGACCAGACGTTGTCTCAGTGAAGTGGAGCGGCTGGAAAACATATTCAGCCTGTATCGCGCATCCTCCGAACTGGCGGAACTGAACCGGCGCGGAAAGCTCGATGCGGCCTCCCAGGATATGCGGCGGCTGCTGCGGACAAGTCATCGGATCAGCCGGCTCACGCGCGGCATGTTCGATCCCACCGTCCATCGCCTCCTCACCGTCTATGGGGACTGGTTTGCCGCGCGGCCGGGAACAGCCGGCCCGCCGCCTCGCGCCCTCGAAGAGGTCCGCCTGCTCGTCGATTATCGCCGCATCCGCATGCGCGGCGCGGGCATCGAGATGGGGCGCGGCCAGTCGCTGACCCTCAACGGCATTGCGCAGGGCTATATCACCGATCGCGTTGCCCGGCTGATGGCACGGCATGGCTGGACGGCGGCGCTCATAAATCTCGGGGAATATCGTGCCCTTGGATGCAAGCGCGAGGGGAGCGGGTTCCAGATCGCGCTTGGCGCCGATGGCCCCCGCGTCGGGCTGGCGAACGCGGCGCTGGCGACTTCGGCCGGGCGTGGGTTTGTCTTCCCGTCCCGCTCGCGGCGCTACACCCATCTGATCGACCCGCGCACCGGGCAAAGCCCGCGATTGTGGGCCGGCGTGCATGTGCGTCATCCCTCGGCCACGATGGCCGACGGCCTGTCCACCGCGTTCAGCGCCATGAGTGTTGCGGAAATCCGGGCGACGCTGAAAGACTCGCCCCAGACGAGCGTGTGGGCGCTGGCGCCGAACGGCCGCATCCATCATATGGAGGGGCCGTCGCGCGAGAAAGCGCGAAACCGGCTGTCTGCGCGGCAATCAACCTGCTATGATTCCAGCGACGTGCCTGCTGAATGATTTTCACGGACAATGCCCCCATGAGCGAGGCCGCCGCCCGTATCCTGCGTGATGTTTTCGGCTTCGCCGCGTTCCGCCCGGGTCAGGAGGAGATCGTCGATCTGCTGGCCGCGGGAAAAAACGCGCTGGTCGTGATGCCCACGGGCGCGGGAAAATCCCTGTGCTACCAGATACCCGCCCTGCTGGCGGACCGGCTGAGCGTGGTGGTTTCGCCGCTGGTGGCGCTGATGGACGATCAGGTTGCAGCCCTGCGCGCCGACGGCGTGCCGGCGGCATCGGTCCATTCCGGGCTCGCGCGCGCCGAGCAGGTGGCGAACTGGCGCGCGGTCGCGGCGGGTGAATGCCGGTTGCTCTATTTGTCGCCCGAGCGCCTCATGACGCCGCGCATGATCGATGCGCTCAAGCGCCTGGAGCCGGCGCTTCTCGTTGTCGATGAAGCCCATTGCATTTCGAAATGGGGTGCGAATTTCCGCCCCGAATATGAACGGCTTTCGGGGCTGCGTGATCATTTTCCCGGCGCCGCCATCGCCGCTTTCACCGCCACCGCCGACAGGGCGACGCGCGCCGACATCGCGCAAAAGCTGTTTGCAGGCGATGGCCGCATCATCGTGCGCGGGTTCGACCGGCCCAATCTGCTGCTCGCAGCCGCCCCCAAGACCGGCTGGAAAGAGCAGCTTCTGGCCTTCCTTGAGGACAAGCGCGACATGGCCGGCATCGTCTATTGCCTGTCGCGCAAATTCAGCGAGGAGGTCGCCGAATTTCTTCTCGCGTCGGGTTTCAAAGCCATCGCCTATCATGCGGGCCAGGACGCGGCCACCCGCAAGGCCGGCCAGCACCGCTTCATGAGCGAAAATGCGATCACCATGGTGGCGACCATCGCCTTCGGCATGGGGATCGACAAGCCCGATATCCGTTATGTTTGCCATTTGAACCTGCCCGGCAGCATGGAGGCGTATTATCAGGAGATCGGGCGTGCGGGGCGCGATGGACTGCCCGCCGAAACGCTGCTGCTCCACGGCCTTGGCGACATGCGCCAGCGCCGCCGGTTCATCGAGCAGGACGGCGGCGATGACGCCCACAAACGCCGCGAGCACAAGCGCCTCGATGCGCTGCTGGCCTACTGCGACGCGCCCGGGTGCCGGCGCATCGCGCTGCTTGCCTATTTCGATGAGCAGGTGGAGGCTTGCGGCCATTGCGACAACTGCCTCGATCCGCCGAAAATGACGGACGGGACGCGAGAGGCGCAAAAGCTATTTTCAGCGATCGCGGGAACGGGGCAGATGTTCGGCGTAAGCCATGTCATCGATGTCCTGCGCGGCGGCGAGACGCAGAAAATCCGCGCGCGCGGCCATGACCGGCTGCCCGCCCATGGCGCCGGGCGCGATCAGACAAAGGCCTGGTGGCAGGGGTTTATCCGTCAGGCGGTCGCGGGCAACTACATCGCAATCAATATCCAGAAGTTCGGCGCGCTTCAGATTACGCGCCGCGGCCGCGCGGTCCTCGATGGCAGGGAAACCTTCGCCCTGCGCGAGATCGGCACCGCAGGGCCGGTGCGGCCCGTGAAAGCGCGCACGGACGAAACCCGGCCCCTGGCCGATGGCGATCAGAACCTCCTTGCAACCCTCAAGGCGCTGCGGCTCAAACTTGCCCGCGCGCGCAATGTGCCGGCCTATGTGGTGTTCCACGACACGACCTTGATGGATATGGCGCGCGAACGCCCGGAAACCCTCCACCAGATGGCGGGCATCAGCGGGATCGGCCCGAAAAAACTCAAAGACTACGGCGCGGCGTTTCTGGATGCGATCGCCGCGCAGGATTGAGGCGCCCGGTCAGCCATCGTCGAATTCGTCCGTTTCGGTGGCGATCACGCACAGGCAGTCGCCGCGCGCGATCTGGCCGGCGTCGTGCCGGTGCGCGATGAGGCCGTGGCTGGGCGCGGTGTAGCGCGCAGGCGCGGCGGCCGGTGCGTCGATGTCATGAATGCGCGCGATCACGTCCCCGGCAGCAACCTCATGGCCGGGCTCCACCGTCATTTCCAGTATGCCGCCCTCGCGCGCGATGATGAAGGCGCCTTCCGGCGTTTCCAGAAAGCGGGTTTTGCCCGGGCCTTTCAACGGCGCATCGAGAAGGCCGAAATGCACCAGAATATTGTGAACGCCATTGCGGGCGATCTCCAGTGTTTCGGGGGTTGTGGTTCCGCCGCCGCCAAGCTCGGTGGAGATGAACATTGTGCCCATGGCCTCGACCGCGGTGTCGAGCATGCCGTGGGCGTCGAGTTCTTCCAGCACCAGACAGTTGGGCGCGCCGAAGGCCCGCGCGGCGGCCGCGGTGCGCGCCATCATTTGCCTGTCCGCCAGCCGGTGGATCACGCAAGCGGGCAAAAACCGCATCATCCGCCCGCCCGCATGGATATCCACCACGCAATCGCACAGCGGCAGGATGAAACGCTGAACATAATCGGCGATCATCTCGGTGACGGTGCCGTCGGGGTCGCCGGGAAAGGCGCGGTTCATGTTTTTGCCGTCAACGGGCGACAGGCGGGTGCCGGCCTTGAGCGCCGGGTAGTTGAGTGCCGGGATGACGATGACCCGGCCGTTGAGCGCCGCGGGGTCAAGGGTGCGCATCAGGTGCATCAGCGCGATCGGCCCTTCATATTCATCGCCGTGGCTGGCGCCGGTGAACAGCACGGTTGGCCCCTCACCGCCTTTGAATACGGACACGGGGCTGAGGATCGATCCCCACGCGGAGGCGTTGCGGGAATGGGGTATCGTCAGATGGCCGTGCTGGACGCCCTTTGCGGCAAAGTCAACTTCGGTGGAAATCCGGCTGGGGCGGGTGTCTTGTCGTTTTGTCATCTAGACCCTTTCTTGTTTATACGGAATCATTTGACCGGATTTCCGCGTTTGCTGGCAAGGCATGTTCCCCGCCATGGTCTGCCTGACCATAAGGGGGGCATAACGAAGTCCAGAAAGCGCGAAAACCCTTCCCCCCGGTGGGCCAGATCAGCCCAATCGGCGGCGCCCGCAAACCTTGCCCGGTCAACCAGACCGCGCGGCGGTTCGCGCCTGGCCGAGTGAACTGATCTGGCCCATCAAATGGTTCCATATAACAAAGATACGTCTAGTGGTTCTTCCGGTCTTGAATGCTGGCAAGAGCCAGGGATCCGGCAAAGACCGCGAAGGCGGCGGCCACGATGGAGGGGCCGGAGGGCGTGTCGAGGGCAAGCGACCCGAAAAGGCCGCCTGCGACGCATACCGCCCCCAGTCCCGCCGCGATCAGCGCCATGTGTTCAGGCCCGGCCGCGAACCGCCGGGCGGTGGCGGCCGGAATGATGAGCAGGGCGGTTATCAGCAGAATGCCGACGATGTTCATGGCGAGCGCGATGACGCCGGCGAGCAGCAGCATGTAGACGGCGCGCGCGCGCTCGGGTCTGAGCCCCTCGGCGCGCGCCAGTTCGGTGTCTGCGGTATCCGCCAGCAGCGGCCGCCAGATCATCGCCAGGCCCGCGAGGCTCACCGCGCCGGCGCCGGACATGACCAGAATATCGTCCTTGGAGACCGCCAGGATATCGCCCAGCAGATAGGCCAGCAGATCGACGTTGATGCCATTGAGCAGGGCGATCAGCACCAGCGCCAGCGCCAGGGTGGAATGGGACAGAATGCCCAGAATGACGTCGCCGGCAAGGTGTGTGCGGCGCTCCAGAAACAGCAGTGCGAGCGCAACCACGGCCGCGACGATGAACACCGCGAGCGTGGTGTCGAGATTGAGCGCCAGCCCGGCGGCGACCCCAAGCAGGGCGGAATGGGCGATGGTATCGCCGAAATAGGCCATGCGCCGCCACACGATAAAACAGCCCAGGGGCCCGGCAATGAACGCCACCGCGATGCCGGCGAGGAGGGCGCGCACGAAAAAATCATCAAGCATGATCGCCCGGTTCTGTTGGGATGATCGCCCCGTCGGGCGCGTGCGCGTGATCGTGATGATGCCGGTAGACCGCCACGCGGCGCGCCGCGGCCGGGCCGAACAGGCGGCGGTATTCCGGGTTTTCGGACACATTCTGCGGGGTTCCGGAACAGCACACATGGCCATTGAGACAGACCACGGTATCGGTTTGCGCCATCACGATATGAAGATCGTGGGAGATCAGCAGGATGCCGCATCCGCGTTGCTCGCGGATCGCACCGATTCTGTCATAGAGCGCGATCTCACCGGCGAAATCGACGCCCTGGGCCGGTTCATCGAGGACCAGCAGGTCGGGTTTGCGCACCAGCGCGCGGGCGAGCATGGCGCGCTGAAACTCGCCCCCCGACAGTCGCTGCACCGGCGCATCGATCAGGTCTTCGATGCCGACATCGCCGAGGGCCGCCCTGATCGCGGATCTTTCGTGGCGGCCGGTCAGTGTCATCAATCGCGCGACGCTGAGCGGCAGGGTCCGCTCGATGGCGAACGCCTGCGGCACATAGCCGACGCTCAGCCCGCTCTTCGTTTCGATATGGCCCTCATCGGCCTTCAGCAATCCCAGCAGCGCGCGCGCGGTCGTGCTCTTGCCGCTGCCATTGGGACCGATCAGGGTGACGATCTCGCCGCGCCGCACCGTGAGGTCCACATGGCGGACGAGCCAGCGGCCGCCGCGGCGGATGCCCAGATCGCGCGCGCGGGCGAGAAACGGCGCGTTCCCGGCCGCGCCCCGGCCTCTGGTCCTGCCCGGCTTCATGGTGATGCGCCCTATTGGTCCGTTTGGATGCGAGCCTAGAGCGTATCTTTCAGACCAGCAAGAGCGCCATGGCGTGCAGGCCAGGCAGGGGTGCGCGCGCCGCGGCATCGCCATCGCGCCGGGTACGAAAAAGGCGCTTGCCAAGCTCTAGCAATTCGATCAATGATGCCGCCGCAATACGGAGAGCCGGACCGCGCCGGCAAGTTTTGTCCAGGGTTCGGTTCACGCAGGAAAGAGCGACCCGACATGTGTCCGGCGTCACACTCAGCACGTGAACCGTGCGCCATGCGACCGGTTTATGATCGTGTGTTCGTTTCGCCAAGATCCGTGCCGGCGATGACCGAGCCATGAGCCGGTATTCCGCACTCGCTCTGGCCGTCAAGGCGCTGGGGGGCAATCGCACCTGGCCGCGCGTCTGGCGCGATCCCGAGCCCAAGCCTTCCTATGACGTCGTGATTATCGGCGGCGGCGGGCACGGGCTGGCAAGCGCCTATTATCTGGCCAGGGAACACGGCATCACCAACGTGGCGGTGCTTGAAAAAAGCTGGCTCGGCGGCGGCAATACCGGGCGCAACACGACAATCGTGCGCTCCAACTACATGATCGACGGAAATACGCGGTTCTATGAGAAATCGCTGCAATTGTGGGAGGGGCTGTCGCGCGAGCTGAACTACAATGTCATGTATTCCCCGCGCGGCCAGCTCAATCTCTCCCATTCCAAGGCGCAGTTCGACGCGGCCGCCCGGCGTGGCAATATCATGCGCCTGAACGGCATCGATTCAAAAGCCATGTTGCGCGATGAGGTGCGCCGGTTCGCGCCCTATCTCGATTTTTCCGATCAGGCGCGCTTTCCCATCTATGGCGCGCTGTGGCAGGGGCGCGCCGGTACCGTGCGCCATGATGCGGTCGCCTGGGGCTATGCGCGCGCCGCCGCGCGCTGTGGCGTCGATATCATCCAGCAATGCGAGGTAACCGGCATTGTCACGAAAAATGGCCGGGTGCGCGGCGTGGAAACGACGCGCGGCGCCATCACCGCGAACACGGTCGCCATCGTGGTGGCCGGAGATTCGAGCCTGCTCGCCCGCATGGCCGGCATCAGGCTGCCCGTCGAGAGCCATGTTCTGCAGGCCTTTGTCACCGAAGCCGTCAAGCCGCTGGTCGATACCGTCATCACATTCGGGGCGGGGCACTTCTATATATCCCAGTCCGACAAGGGCGGGCTGGTCTTTGGCGGCGATCTGGACGGGTACAATTCCTACGCCCGGCGCGGCAATCTGGCGGTTGCGGGCGATGTGATGGCCGAAGCCAGGGCGCTGCTGCCCCATCTGTCGCGGCTGCGGGTCCTGCGCCACTGGGGCGGCACCGTCGACATGACCATGGACGGCAGCCCGATCATCGCCGCCATGCCGGTCAAGGGGCTGTTTCTCAATGGCGGGTGGTGCTATGGCGGCTTCAAGGCGACGCCCGCCTCGGGCTGGTGTTTCGCCCATTTGCTGGCCACCGGCGAGCCGCATCCGCTGATATCGCGTTTCACGCTCGAGCGGTTCGAGCGCGGTTTCCAGCTCGATGAAAAAGGCGCCGGGCCCGAACCCGGCCATCACTAGGCGCGCGGCGATGATCAGGATTGACTGCCCCTATTGCGGCGCCCGCGACCACACCGAATTCTCCTACGGGGGCGATGCGTCGGTGCCGCGCCCCGACATCGCCTGCGAGGATATCAAGGCGTGGTCCGACTATGTGTTCTTGCGCGACAACCCGCGCGGGGCCCATAGCGAATTCTGGCACCATGTGAACGGCTGCCGGGAGTGGCTGATCGTGAAGCGCGATACCGCCACCCATGAGGTTGCAGCGGTTCTGCCGGCGCGGGGAAACATGCCGTGAGCGCCGCCCCGTTCAGGCTCAAGACGGGCGGGCGCATCGCGCGCGAAAGACCGTTGTCATTCACCTTTGACGGGCGCAGGTTCGAGGGCTTCGCCGGCGATACGCTTGCCTCTGCGCTGCTGGCCCACGGGGTCGCGACGGTTGCGCGCAGTTTCAAGTTTCACCGCCGCCGGGGCATCTATACCGCCAGCAGCGACGAACCCAACGCGCTGGTGAGCCTGGGCGGGGGCGGGCGTCACGAGCCCAACGCGCGCGCCACCGACACCGAGCTGTTCGACGGGCTGGCCGCGCGCAGCCAGAACTGCTGGCCCTCGGTCAATTTCGACCTGATGGCGGTCAACGGCTGGTTCGCCCCGATACTCAAGGCGGGCTTTTATTACAAGACATTCATGGGGCCGACGCGCGGGGCCTGGCGGGTTTATGAACATGTCATCCGCCGCGCCGCCGGGCTGGGCAAAGCCACCCTGCAGCGCGACCCGGACACTTATGAGCATGGCCATCTATTCTGCGATGTTCTGGTGGCCGGGGCCGGACCGGCGGGTCTCGCCGCCGCCCTTGCCGCCGGGCGCGCCGGTGCGCGGGTCATTGTGTGCGAGCAGCAGCCCCGGACCGGCGGGCAATTGCTCGATCAGCCGGCGGACGGGCCGGGCGACGACTGGCGGCGGCGGATCATGGATGAACTGGCGGGTCTCGCCACCGTGCGCATCATGACCCGCACCAGCGTTTTTGGCGCCTATGACGGGGGCACGTTCGGGTTGATCGAGCGGCTCTTCGACCATGTCAGGGAACCGCCGGGCCGTCAGCCGCGCCAGCGCTCATGGACCCTGCGCTGCGGCCATGCGGTGATTGCGACCGGGGCCACCGAGCGCGCGATTGTGTTCGCCAACAATGACCGGCCCGGCATCATGCTGGCCTCCGCCATCGGATCGATGATCAACCGCTACGCGGTCCTGCCCGGCAGGGCGGTAGTGCTGTTCACCAATAATGACAGCGCCTATGACGTGGCCTGCGACGCGGCGCGGGCCGGCGCCGCGGTGACGCTGGTTGATGTGCGCCGCCAACCCCCGGCAAAACGCTCAGGCCGCTGCCGGGATGCCGGTGTCGCGATCATCGCCGGCCATGGGGTGATCGCGGCGGCCGGGCGCAAATCCGTCAGTGGGGTGCATATCGCGCCGGTCGATGCGAGTGATGACACCCGCTTCCTCGCCTGCGACCTGCTGGGGGTGTCGGGGGGCTGGACACCGGCGGTGCATCTGATGAGCCATCGCGGCGCGCGGCCGCTTTATGATGAGGGCCTGGCCTGTTTCGTGCCCGGCGACATGTCTCCCGGTCAAAGCGCGGCAGGGGCGTGTGCGGGCGCGTTCGCGCTTTCCGCATGCATCGCACAAGGCCTGGCGGCGGGGCGCGAAGCGGCAGGACTTTGCGGGTTTGCCCGGACCCGCAAGCCACTCAGGACCAGCATTGAGATCGATGATGCCTGGGAGATGCCCATCGAGCCCTACTGGGCCTCGCCGGTGAACGGGCGGACGAAATCGGCGCCCCGGTTTGTCGATCTGCAAAACGATGTGACCATATCCGATATCGAACTGGCGCACCGCGAAGGGTTCGTTTCGCTGGAGCATCTCAAGCGCTACACGACATTGGGCATGGGCACCGATCAGGGCAAGACCTCGAATGTCGCCGCGCTGGCGCTGATGGCCGGTTTGCGGGGCTGCGCCGTTTCCGATGTGGGCACGACCACGTTCCGCCCGCCCTATATGCCGGTCGCCATCGGCGCGCTGGCGGGCCCGCGCGTGGGCCCCCGTCTGCAGCCGCGCCGGCTTTCGCCCATGCATGACTGGCATCGGGATCATGGCGCCGTCTATATCCAGGCGGGTTTGTGGGAACGGCCGTGGTACTATCCCGGGCCCGGCGAGAGCCTTGAGCAATGCTATATTCGCGAAGCCCGCCAGACGCGAAAGACCGTCGGCCTCACCGATGTGTCGCCGCTCGGCAAGATCGACGTGCAGGGACCCGATGCGGCCGAATTCCTCAACCGCGTCTATATCAACGGCTGGAAGAAACTCGCCGTCGGCAAGGCGCGATACGGCGTGATGCTGCGCGAAGACGGCATCGTCGCCGACGACGGCACCACCTCACGGCTGGCTGACGAGCATTATTTCATGACCACCACGACGGCCAATGCCGGCGCCGTCATGGCCCGGCTGGAATTTCTGCTGCAGACCGCCTGGCCGGATCTCAAGGTGCATGTCACATCGGTGTCGGATCAGTGGGCGGGCATGGCGGTTGCCGGTCCCAGGTCCCGCGACCTGCTCGCCGGGCTCATCAGGGATGTCGATTTCAGCGCCGAAGGCCTGCCGTTCATGGGCCTTGCCCACGGATCGGTGCGCGCCATCCCGGTGCGCATCCTGCGGGTCAGCTATTCCGGCGAACTGGCCTATGAGCTGTATTGCCCGGCGGGATTCGGCCACGAACTGTGGGACCGGGTGTTCGGGGCGGGCGCGGATTTTGACCTTGTGGTCTACGGGCTCGAGGCGATGGGCACGATGCGCATCGAAAAGGGCCATGTGGCGGGTCCGGAAATCGACGGGCGCACGAGCGCGGGCGATCTTGGCCTCGGGCGCATGGCGAGCACGAAGAAGCCGTTCATCGGGTCCGTGCTGATGCGCCGCGACGGGCTGCGGGACGCGTCGCGCCCGGCACTTGTCGGCATCCGGCCCGTCGAGCGGACACAGCGGCTGAGCGCCGGTGCGATCCTGTGCGAGCCGGGCCGCCATGAGGGCCATGGCATCGGCCATGTTTCCTCGATCACCTTCAGTCCGCAGATGGGGTGCGATATCGCGCTGGCGCTGGTGTCCGGCGGGCTGGCGCGCGAGGGCGATATCGTCGATGCGGTCTTTTCCATGCGCGATGAAACCGTGGCGGTGCGCATCGTGAATCCGGTGTTCTTCGATCCCGGCGGGGAGCGGCTGCGTGGCTAGAATCCGTTCAGCGCTGCACGCGGCCATGGTGCCCGGCGTCCATGGGGAGGTGGCCGATGAACCGGCTCTTGAGATCAGCGAAATCACCAACCGCGACCTGATCCAGATATCCGGCTGGCCGGAGAATTTTGCAGCCGTCGAACGGCGCCTGAACGAGGAACTGGGCATTGCCGTGCCGCTGTCTTTCGGCATGGCGGCGCGAAAAGGCAGCGTGTCGGCGTTCAAGTTCGCGCCGCAGAAACTGTGGCTGACCGGCCCGTTCACCCGTCGCCTGGGGCAAAGGCTCGCACCTGCTCTCGGCAGCCGGCTGGGTGTCGTCAGCGAACTGGGGCACAGCCAGACAATGCTGCATGTCCGGGGTGATGCGGCCGGTGAACTGCTGATGCGCGCCCTGCCCGTCGATCTCGATGCGGGGGTGTTTTCGCCTGGCGCCTTTGCCCGCAGCGCCATGTACAATATCCCGGTCCTCGTCCACCGGCCGGGCCGCGCGCAGGCGTTCGACGTCTTTGCGCCGCGCAGTTTCGCGCTGTCGTTCTGGCGTTCGCTGCAAAGTGCGGCGTTGCCGTTGGGCTACCGGATCGACTAACCTTGTCCGCGGCTTGATTCTTGTTGCAAAGCGAGGTGCCCGAATGCGGCTGTGTGCATCCAAGGCCGTGCTGGCGGTGTTGGCGTTTCTGGTTTTACTGGCGCCTGCCGGCGCACCGCTGGCCGAGCCGCTCAGAATCGAAAGCTGGCGCAGCGATGACCGCGACATCTGGTCAGGGGTCATCATCCCGGCCTTCAACAAGCGCTACCCCGATATCGCCGTCAAGTTCACGCCCTCGCCGCCGCGCGAATATGACGCCAGTCTCAATGCCCGGCTTGCCGGCGGGACGGCGGGCGATCTCATCACCTGCCGGCCGTTCGATGCATCCCTCAAGCTGTTCAAGGCGGGGCATCTCGTCGCCCTTGACGATCTGAAGGGGCTGGCGCGGTTTCGCGATGTCGCGCGCGCGGCCTGGCGCACCGATGACGGCAAGGTCACCTATTGCCTGCCCATGGCGTCCGTCATTCACGGCTTTATCTACAACCGCCGGATTTTCGAGGAACTGAAACTGAGCGTGCCCAAAACGGTTTCGGAATTTTTCGCCACCCTCGACAAGATCAAGGCGCAGGGCCGCTATACGCCGCTCGCCATGGGCACCGCCGACCAGTGGGAAGCCGCCACCATGGGCTTCCAGAACATCGGCCCCAACTACTGGAAGGGCGAGCAGGGCCGCAGGCAACTCGTCTCGGGCGATGCCAGACTGAGCGACCCGCCCTATGTGGCCACGCTCGCCCAGCTTGCCCGCTGGCGCCCCTATCTCGGGCGCGGCTTCACCGCCCAGAGCTATGCCGACAGCCAGACCCTGTTCACCCTCGGGCGCGCCGCCATCTATCCCGCCGGTTCCTGGGAAATCGCGAATTTCCGCAAATTGGCCGACTTTCCTTTCGACGCCTTTCCCCCGCCTGTGCCCGATGGTGCGCAAGACTGCTACATCTCGGACCACACCGATATCGGCATCGGCATCAATGCGGCGAGCACGAACCGGAAACAGGCGCGGGTGTTTCTGGAATGGATGACGACGAAGGAATTCGCCACCCTGTTCGCCAATGCGCTGCCCGGGTTCTTCCCGCTGTCGGACCACAAGCTTGTCCTCAACGACCCGCTCGCCCAGACGTTCCTGAACTGGCGGCAAATGTGCAAATCCACCATTCGCAACAGCTACCAGATCCTGTCGCGCGGCACGCCCAATCTGGAAAACGAAATCTGGAACGTTTCCGCCCAGGTCATCAACGGCACGCTGAGCCCGCGGGCGGGCGCGGAAAAACTCCAACAGGGGCTGGCCGCATGGTATCCGCCGCACCGGCGCTAGGAACGCTCGACAGGGTCGCGAAATTTGCCGTCATTCCGGCGCAAGCCGGAATCCAGTCCCGGTGGCGTGGCACTCTCAAATCCCGTGTTTTCCGGACCCCGGCTTTCGCCGGGGTGACGGTTTAGGGGGGCGGGCCGTTGTCAATCGCCCTCACCGGCCATGCCGTCGAACGCGGACGCGAAGGTCCAGGCAGGCCGCCGCGCCGGGTGCTGGCGCTGTTTCTGCTGCCGGCGGTGGCGGTCTATTCTGTCTTTTCGATTTACCCCTTGCTGGCGACCATCGCCTTGAGCACCCGGAAGACGAATGCGGCGGGTTTAAGCGAATTCGCGGGCCTTGCCAATTTCATCCGGCTGTTCTTCGATCCCAACTGGTCTGACGCGTTCTGGAATGCGCTTGCCAACAACACGCTGTTTTTCGTCATTCACATGGCCGTCCAGAACCCCATCGCCATTGCGCTGGCGGCATTGCTGAGCCTGCCGGGCCTGCGCGCACGCGCGTTCTACCGCACCGCCATCTTTCTGCCCGCCACGCTGTCGGTGGTCATTGTCGGCTTTGTCTGGCAGTTGATCCTGAGCCCGTTATGGGGGGTGAGCGAAGGGTTGATGAGCGCCGTCGGGCTGGGCGGCTGGTTTGCGCCCTGGCTCGGGCGCGAAGGCAGTGCGCTTGTCGTGTTGTCGCTCATGTCGGTGTGGCAGTTCGTCGGCATTCCGATGCTGCTGATCCATGCCGCCCTGATCAATATTCCCGATGATCTGACGGACGCCGCCCTGGTCGATGGCGCCGGTCACTGGCGCATCTTCTGGACCATCAAGCTGCCCCTTGTGGCGCCCACCATCGGACTGGTTTCGATTCTGACATTCGTTGGCAATTTCAATGCGTTCGATCTGATCTACGCGGTCAAGGGGGCGCTGGCGGGTCCGAATTTTTCGACCGATATTCTGGGCACGTTCTTTTACCGGACGTTTTTCGGCCATCAGTTGCAGGCCGGCGATCCGGCCATGGGGGCGGCGGTCGCAACGGTCATGTTCGTGATCATTCTGGCCGGCGTCGCGGTCTACCTGCTGGCCTTTCAGCGCCGCCTCAAGGGAAGCAACCCATGAGGCGGGCGGGCGGCATCGCGGTTCATGCGGCGCTGGCGGGCTATTGCGTCCTGGCGCTGGCGCCCATCGTTCTGGTCATTCTCAACTCGTTCAAGACCCGGCGCGGCCTGTTTGGCGATCCGCTCGGCCTGCCGGATGAACAGACATTCTCGATCGCGGGCTATCTCAAGGTTATGCAGGGCTCCGATATGGGCCTTTATTTCGCCAATTCGCTGATTGTAACGGGGGTCAGTCTCGTCGCCGTCGCGCTGTTTGGCGCCATGGCGGCCTGGGCGCTCAGCGCCTACCGGTTCAGGGGCCGCGCCGCGCTTGGCCTGTTTCTGGCCATCGGCATCATGGTGCCGATCCGTCTTGGCACCATCGCCATTGTGCAGATGATGGCGGGGCTCTCGCTGGTCAATACGCTGGGCGCGCTGGTGCTGGTCTATATCGCGCAGGCGCTGCCGCTGGCGATTTTCATCCTGTCGGAATTCATCGCCCAGATACCGCGCGACCTGCCGGATGCCGCGCGCTGCGACGGGGTTGGCGAAACGCGCATTTTTTTCGCCGTGATCCTGCCGCTGATCCGCCCGGCGCTGGCGATTGTCGCCATCTTCGTCATGGTGCCGATCTGGAACGATCTGTGGTTTCCGCTGATCCTGGCGCCGGGCGAGGAGACCCGCACCCTGACCCTGGGGGTGCAGCAGTTCATCGGCCAGTATGTCACCGACTGGAGCGCGGTGCTGGCCGCCCTTACGCTCGCCATCGTGCCGGTCGCGGCACTTTATCTGGCGTTGTCGCGCCAGCTCGTGCGCGGGCTTACCGCCGGGGCGCTGAAATGACGAAGCGGGGGGGCCATGGTTGATGTGCGCCTCGAGGGGCTGAGCAAGCGCCATGGCGGCAGCGAAATCCTGCGCGATATTTCGCTTGAAATCGGCGATGGCGAATTCGTCGTGCTGGTGGGGCCGTCGGGGTGCGGGAAATCGACGCTGCTGCGCCTGATTGCCGGTCTCGACCAGGTGAGCGCGGGCGATATCTTCATGGCCGGGCGGCGCATCAACGACCTGCCCCCGGCAAAGCGCGGCATCGCCATGGTGTTCCAGTCCTATGCGCTCTATCCGCATATGAGCGCGCGGCGCAATATGGCGTTCGGCCTCAGGGCGGCGAAGCTCGATCGCGCGCAAATCGAACGGCGCGTGGACGAGGCTGCGCGCATTCTCCAGCTTGAAGACCTGCTGGAGCGCAGGCCCGCCGCCCTGTCCGGCGGCCAGCGCCAGCGGGTCGCCATCGGGCGCGCCATCGTGCGCGAGCCGGACCTGTTCTTGTTCGATGAACCGCTGTCAAATCTCGACGCGGGCCTGCGCGTCGATACCCGCCTAGAGATCGCCCGCCTGCACAGGCTGCTCAAGGCGACCATTCTCTACGTCACCCACGATCAGGCCGAAGCCATGACCCTTGCCGACAGGATCGTGGTCATGAATGACGGGCGGATCGAGCAGACCGGCACGCCCACGGAGCTTTATGCCGGCCCCGAAAACCTGTTTGTGGCGGGATTTATCGGCTCGCCGAAAATGAACTTCATCGCCGGCGCGCAGGCCGCCCGCCTCGATGCCGCAACCCTTGGCGTTCGCCCCGAACATCTCAAAATATCGCTGAGCAAGGGTTCCTGGTCCGGCACGGTGCAGATGGTCGAGCATCTCGGCAGCGACAGTTTTGTCCATGTCGAGTGCCCCGGCACCGGGCTCTTGGTTGCGCGCGAGCGGGGGGACAGGGAACTTGCCGCGGGCCAAAGCGTTCATCTCGCGCCGGAATCCGGCCGGCTGCTGCGTTTCGACGATAGCGGAAAAAGGATTTAGGGAAAAATGAGCGAGCGACCCGTCAGTGCCATCACCGGCTATCATGCCCATGTTTATTTCGATGCGAAAAGCCGCGCACGCGCAATCGCCCTGCGCGAGGCGCTGGTGAAGGCGTTTCCCCAGGCCGTACTTGGCCGCAATCATGAACTGCCGGTGGGGCCGCATCCCGAATGGAGCTATCAGGTGGCGTTCGAGCCGGCCCTGTTCCCTGGGATCGTGCCCTGGCTGGCGCTCAACCGGGACGGGCTGACGGTCTTCGTGCATCCCGAAACCGGCGATGTGCTGGCCGATCACCGCGATTTCGCCCTGTGGATGGGATCGATGCCGAAACTCGATCTCGACGCGCTCTAGGCAGGCCCGAATCCCGCCGGCGCTTGTTTGGCCGGGTGCCGCAATTCCCGCTTCAAGGCCGGGTCGGTCAGGGCAGATTGACCCCGACGCCGATGAACAGGCGGCCGGCCGTCTGGCTCTTGACCTTGGCGCTATAGGTTCGTCCGGTCGTGGACCGGCCGGACACCTTTTGTTGCGGCGTAAAGTCGAGCGCCCCGCCCCAGCGCACGAACCACCCCGGCATGCCGGGCCGCCTGCCGAACAGCGGTATCTCGACGTCAAACCCGGCCGTGGCGCCCACTTTGGTCTGGGATTTCGTGAACGTGTTTCTGATACCGCCACCGCCGCTTTCGTCGGCTATCAGGGTCAGCTTGTTGAACTGCAGGCGCGGTCCCGCGAACAGGGTGAAAATCGCGCCGCAGGCCAGAAAGGCGGAACAATTGTCGATGTTCCGGCTCAAGCCCTGGATCGTATGCTCGTACTTGTAGCGAATACCCAAATAAAACAGCAAAAACCCGTTTTTCTGCGCCTTGAGAAAGGTGTCCTGGCCAGATGTGGGATGCAGATCGCGTTGCAAAATCCGCATCATGCCACCGAAATTGATCCGGGCCCAGCCGCCGGCCACAACATCGGTATTTGGCCCGAGATTGGCCATAGGCACGCGCAGGTCGCCGCCGATCGAGTGGTCCTCTTCTTTCGACCCGTCGCGCGCATCCGTACCGAACGAACTCGTCAACACGCCGTCATAGTCCGTGCGCGAGCCGCCGACGTCCACCGCCAGGCTGGTTGCCCAGAGTGGTGT
>JALURZ010000150.1 GCA_027058735.1 Hyphomicrobiales bacterium
AGAGCATCCCGCCCTCCTCGACACCGAACGCGACCAGGTCGACCTCCTCGGCCCCGCAACGGACGCACTCGTCGAGCAGCGGGTGGAACCCCTCCAGGCTGAGCAGCTTCCACCAGAACGCAGGCGGATGCGCCATCGGAAAGCTGCGAGGCATTGCCGGCGGTGACGAACCTGCCTTCCCCGCGCACCGGCGCCAGCCCCGACAGCCCTTCCAGGGTCGTGCCCGGCCGGTTGCATTCGTCGCGATCGAGGGTCACCTCGCGCTGGTTCACCTCTTTGGTTTCCTTGTCCACCACGCCCATGGTGGTGGTGATCGGCACGATCTCGTCATCGAAACGCCCGGCCTCCTGCGCGCGCGCCGTGCGCGCCTGGCTCTGTTCGGAATAGATGTCCTGGGCTTCGCGCGAAATGTCATAGCGCTCGGCGACAATGTCGGCGGTGTCGATCATCTCCAGATAGATTTCCGGTTTGTGCTCGCCGATCCAGCGTTCGATGCGGTTGGAGGCGTTGAGCGTCCCCTGGGTCAGGGTGATCGATTCCAGCCCCCCCGCCACCATCGCCGACGCACCCTCATGCACGATGGCCTGATGCGCCATGGCGATCGCCTGCAGGCCGGAACTGCAAAACCGGTTGACGGTGACGCCGCACACGCTGACCGGCAGCCCGGCGCGGATCACGCATTGGCGCGCGATGTTGAAGCCGGTCGCGCCTTCGGGAAAGCCGCAGCCGATGATGGCGTCTTCGATCATTTCAGGAGCGACGCGCGCGCGCTTCACCGCTTCCTTGATGACCAGCCCGCCCATGGTGGCGCCGTGGGTCTGGTTGAGCGAGCCGCGAAACGCCTTGCCGATGCCGGTTCGCGCGGTCGAAACGATGACGGCCTGTCTCATGACGGCTCCTGCCTGTCGTTGCAAAGAGGGTTTGTCAGGACCCCGCGCACAGCGCGTCGCGGGCTTGCGCATATTCCCCGATCAGCCGTTCGACGATTTCGCCCGCCCCCCGCACATCGTGAACCGCGCCGATGCCCTGCCCGCAGCCCCAGATGGTCTTCCAGACCTTGGGCTTTTCGCTTCCCGTTCCGAAATCCATCGCCGAGGGATCGCTTTCGGGCAGATTGTCCGGGTCCAGTCCGGCCGCCGCCACGGAAGCCTTGAGATAGTTGCCGTGCACGCCGGAAAACAGCGACGTGTAGACAATGTCGGCGGAGGTGGCCTCGATGATGGCCTGTTTGTAGTTTTCAGCGGCGTTGGCCTCGTGCGAGGCGATGAAGGCCGAACCCACATAACCCAGATCGGCGCCCGCCGCCTGGGCCGCGAGCACCGCGCGTCCGGTCGCGATCGATCCCGACAACAGCAGCGGACCGTCAAACCACTCGCGGATTTCCTGCACCAGCGCGAACGGCGAGGTCGTACCGGCATGCCCCCCGGCGCCGGCGGCGACCGCGATCAATCCGTCCGCGCCTTTTTCTACGGCCTTCCGGGCGAACCGGTCATTGATGATGTCGTGCAGCACGATCCCGCCATAGGAATGCACCGCCTCATTGACATCCTCGCGCGCGCCAAGCGAGGTTATGACGATCGGCACCTGGTGTTTTACGCACACCTCCAGATCATGCATCAGCCGGTCGTTTGAGCGGTGCACGATCTGGTTGACCGCGTAGGGTGCGGCCGGGCGGTCCGGGTTATTCCGGTTATGGGCATCGAGGCCCTGCTCGATCTGGACCAGCCATTCGTCGAGCTTTTCGGCCGGGCGTGCGTTGAGGGCCGGAAACGAGCCGACAATGCCGGCGCAGCATTGCGCGATCACAAGCTGCGGATTGGAAACAATGAACAGCGGCGCGCCGACAACCGGAACCGACAAATTGTCAAGGAGCGGGGGGAGAGCCATATTCGTTTTTCCGGTTGAATGAGTGCAATCTGGCAAGGAGCGGTGGCAAAACAGCGATACCGGCGCCGCCGCGCCGCCTTGCCCCATTCACCGCACGCGACACAATAGCCGTGCCGGAAAACAATGCCAACCACCAATCGCGCGGGGTTGCCGCGCCGCCAATGCGCTATATCGTGGCCATCGGGCGATCAGGACGACAGCGATCAACAGGAGCAAGGAAATGGCGACAGAACTGTATGAAAAAGGGCTCGCAAGACGAAAGGCCGTGCTGGGCGCGGATTACGTGGAAAAGACACTCAGCGAGGCGGACGACTTCTCCCGGCCGTTTCAGGATTACCTCACCGAAAACTGCTGGGGATTTGGCTGGTGCGACGAAACCCTGCCGCCCAAAACCCGCTCCATGCTGAATCTGGTCATGATCGCGGCACTCAACCGCATGCACGAGTGGGAACTGCACCTGAAAGGGGCGGTGCGCAACGGGGTCAGCAGGGATGAGATCCGCTCCATCCTGCATCACATCGGCATTTACTGCGGCGCGCCGGCGGCAGTGGAATGTTTCCGCATCGCCAAACGGGTGTTCGCGGAGCTTGAGCGGGCCTGAGGCCTCAGCGCCTGCGCGCGCGCACATGGGCGATGAAGCGGTCGGCCCAGGGGTTCGCCGCGGTGTGGCGCAAATGGCTGAAACCCGCCAGCAGGTTGCCCATGACGATACCGTCATTGCGGCCATCGAGCCCGTGCCCGCGACGGACCGTATAGGCATAGACGGTGTTCCGGGGCAGGCCCTCAAGCGAGGCGTAGTGGAATTCATGGGCGCGAATGCGCGGGCGCTGTGCGCCGCCGGGCCAGGGCGCATGGGCCGTTTCTTCCAGCACCACATGGCCGCGGCCCTGGGGGCGGTCATGCATGACGACATCGCCGGGCACGACGCCCACCATTTCGCGGCGTTCGCCCCTCCACTGCAATGAGCGGGCCAGATACATCAGCCCGCCGCATTCCGCATAGGCCGGCATGCCGTTGGCAAGCGCAGTCCGGATCGCGTCTCGCAGCGCCCGGTTGGCCTCCAGCGCCTCCATGCGGGCCTCCGGAAAGCCGCCGCCCACAAACAGGCCATCCGCATCCGGCAGGCGCGGATCTCTGGTGGCGTCGAACGCAATCAGTTCAGCGCCGGCCCGGCGCATCGCCTCAAGATCGTCGGGATAGTAAAAACCGAATGCCGCGTCTGCCGCATAGGCGATGCGAATGTCGGCGGCGGGCGTGGGGTTTCGCGCCGGTGGCGCGCGTTCCGGTTTGCCGGAACGGGCCGCCACGGCGACAATATCATCCAAATTCACGCCCGCGCGCACCTGACCCGCGATGCGGGCAATATGCGCATCGGCGCCGGATATCTCGCGCGGCGGCGTCAGCCCCAGATGGCGCTCCTCGATCGCCAGCTCTTTGTCACGCCCCAGCGCGCCCAGAACCGGCAGATCGGTATAGTGCTCGATGGCCGCGCGCAATTTGCCCTCATGGCGCGCGCCGCCGACCCGGTTCAGAATCACCCCGGCAATCGCTACGCCGGGATCGAACGCCACATAGCCGCACAGCAGCGGGGCGATGCCGCGGGTCATGCCGGTGGTGTCGATGACCAGTATGACGGGCGCGCGCAGGAGCCTGGCAAGCGCGGCGTTGCTGTCGCTGCCGGCCGGATCGACGCCGTCATAAAGCCCCTTGTTGCCTTCGATCAGGGACAGATCGCCCGCACGCGCCGTGAACGCGGCGGTGATCTCGTCATGGCTCATGGTGTTGAAATCGAGATTGATGCACGCGCGCCCCGCCGCACGGGTGAGCCAGAGGGGATCGATATAGTCGGGACCCTTCTTGAACGGCTGGACTGAGCCGCCGGTTTCACGAAGCGCGGCCGCCAGCCCGAGCGCCAGTGTCGTCTTGCCGGACGACTTGTGCGCAGCGGCAATGAACAGCCGGGACACGGGCGTCAGGCCACGGCGGGAAAGCGGTCTTTTTCACGCGCATCCCACATGCAGCGCGCCGCCTCTTCGGCGCCCGCCATATCGGTTGCCCGCCCCAGCGCCCTGAGCGCCAGCGCAAGGGTGCCGGTAACGGCGGCCTCGGCATAGTCATCGGCAAGTTCACCGCGCCACAGGGCGGTCAGGCACGAAATGTCCATGGCTTCATCCACCCGCTGGCGGGGATTTTCCAGCAGCGGCGCCCAGCGCTCCTCGCTCGCAACGCCATTGCTCAGCGTCCACACTTCACAGGTCTTGTTGGGTCTGCGTTCGATCTCGCCGCCCTCGCCGCGAAACACCGCCATGTGCGGCTGGCCCAGGAGTTCGCCCGCGCCGCGGTGGATCGCCATATAGCCACGGTGAAAGATACCCTGCAGCATGCATGGCGCGGCGAACGGATTGACCATGCGCGCGAATGTGTGCACCGGCGAGCGCAGCCCCAGCACCGGGCGCAGTTCGATCAGTTCTTTAAGTTTCGGGCTCATGTTCTCGAGCGGCACATAGGCGAAACCGGAGCGGTTGATATGGCCGGCGGCCTCATCGAGGTCCCCCGCGATCGGCAGGCCCATATGCTCCAGGCACTCGCGCGTATACAGCCGCCCCGGGGTGTGGCCTTCGGTGCCGTGCATGAACACCTTGCAGCCGTTGTGCACCAGAAGCTGCACGGCCAGAATGAACCAGGGCAGTTGCAGGCGCTTGCCGGCATAGGACGACCAGTCGAGATCGACCGCAGGCGGATGTTCGGGCATCGACAATGTGTCGCGCACGCCGCGAACGAATCCGGCGATCTCTTCGGGCGTTTCCTCCTTCAGGCGCAGCAGCATCAAGACCGCGCCGATCTGTTCGCTCAGCGCCTCGCCGCGCAGGATCATCGCCATCGCCTGTTGCGCCTCATCCATGGTCAACGAGCGCGACAGCGTCTTGCCGCGGGCGAGAATGGCGACATACCGGGCAAAGGGGTGTTGTTCCATCATGGCTGCATCAATCACGAACCGGCAGACGCCGCACGCTCACGACGCGGCTCATCGGCCGCATCCCCAAGGGTTGCGGGCAGAAACCGCAATACCCTCATGCCGATGACGGCAATCGTCAAGGCCAGCGCAACGCCGCCCAGCCCGAGCAGCAGTTCCGGCAGGCTGGGCATGTAGGAGGCCACGACCCCGTCCTGGAACGAACTGCTCTCCTCCATGCCGGGGAAAAGCACCAGCGGATAGGCCTGCCCGCCGATGATGATGACATAGATCTGCGCCAACCCCCCCAGCACGACGAGCACGCTGGCAAACAGGACGGCGATACGCGAGCGCCCGGTCGCCGGCAGATAGACAAGTGCCATGGGCAACAGCCCGCCGAGCACCACCTGCCCCCCCCAGAACAGGCCCGTATAGAGACCGCCGTCGAGCAGGATAAACCGCTCAACCCCGCCATGTTCCGCGGCATAGAGCGCCGTGAGGTGCTGAACGGCGGTGAAATACAGCACCGCGCCGGCGAAAATCCCCAGCAGCCGCGCAAGGCGCACAAGCAGATCCGCGCCGAATTCCCGGCCCGCCGCCGCGCAGGTGACGAGCACGAACAGGATGAACACCGCCAGCCCGAAAGACAGCGACATGGCCACAAACAGCGGCGCCATGATGGCCGCATCATAACCCTGCCGCGCCACCAGCCAGCCGAAAATGGACCCGGTGCCCGTCGTCAGCGCCAGGCGCCACACGAATGCGAGCCAGCCGACCGGCTTCACATAGCGCTCCATGCCCCGGCTCATCTGCACGAACAGATAGCCCGCGACGATCGCCATGAACCCGGTGTAAAGAAAGATGTTCCAGGCGAAAATCGACTTGAAGTTATATGTGGTCATGGCCACGATCAGCCGGTCGGGGCGGCCAAGATCGAGCACCAGAACCGCCAGCCCGCCGGCCAGCAGGGCGATTGCCAGCAGCCCCGAAAGCCGCGCCAGGGGCTTGTAGGCGGCGCGCTCGAACACGGAAGCGAGCGAGGCGACATTGAGAACGCCACTGGCCGAAACGATCAGAAACACCGCGAATACATGCGGCAGGCCCCACGCGATCTGGTTGTTCATGCCGGTTACGATATGGCCGTATTTCTCCATGTAGAGCGCTGCGCCCAACCCCGCCGCGATGGCCGCGCCGAGCAGCGCCAGCAGGCTCGCGAAACCGATGCCGGGCCGCAGTTCCGTATAGACCGTGCGCTGCATGAACCCGCCCCCCGGCCTACAGGTTGCGATAGCGCACGCCGGGGTCGAGCCCGAGGTCGGCGCGGATCTGGCTGGTGGGATATTGCGCCACGCGTTTCGAGATCTCACTGCCCGGATCGTTGAGATCGCCAAACAGCATGGCGCCGTTGCCGGTAGCCGAACAGGCTTCGACGCAGGCGGGAATGCGCCCCGTATCGACCCGGTGCACACACATGGTGCAGCTCTCAACCGTACCCTTGCCGCGCGGCGCGTAGGGCTTCTGGTCCTGCAACGGTTCATGCACGAAGGAGCGCGCCTTGTAGGGGCAGGCCAGCATGCAATAGCGGCAGCCGATGCAGGTGTGCTTGTCGACCAGCACGATGCCGTCGGCCCGCTTGAACGAGGCACCGGTGGGGCAGACATCGACACAGGGCGGATCGGCGCAGTGCTGGCACATGACCGGTGCGGACCTGGTCACGCCGTTTTTCGGGTTCCTGATCGTGACCTTGCGGATCCATTGCGCGTCGGTCAGAGGATTGCCGCCCTGTTTCCAGCCGTTTTCCTCCGCGCAGGCGGTGACACAGGCGGTGCAGCCATCGCCGCATCTGCTGACATCGATGAGCAGGCCCCAGCGCTGTTTCGAGGTCACGGGCTCGCCCGGCTGGCGCGCGGCCGCCGGGGTTTCGCCATAGGCCATCAGGGTGACGCCGGCGGCCAGCGTCACGGTAAACGCGCCCGCGCCGCGCAGAAAATCGCGCCGCGAGGACGTCGCGTTCCCGCCGCCACGGCGCGCACCGGTCGCCGGCCTCCCTCCGCTCATTGCTCAACGTCCTTCAGATAACGCGCCAGCGCTTTCGCATCGCCCCCCTGCGGCGGCAGCGTGGAGCGCAGCCCGAGCGGCGGGCGCGAGGCGTGACACTCAAAACACCTGATCTTGACCCCCGTGTAATCGTGACACACCCGGCAGAAATGGTTCGGGTTGTCATATGTCACCGGCTGGGCGTCAGGACCGTTGACCACATGGCAGGCGATGCACTCTTTCAGGCTGAAACGCTTTGTGCGGATGCCCTCGCGCACGGTGTCGTCGCGCTGGTGGGCTAGAAGGTCCATGTGGAAACGCCGCATGTAGTCGGTATCGGCGACGCACACCTCGCCCTTGCCCTTCGGCGGCCGGGGAACATTGACGCCGGCGGTCAGCGGCGGCTTTCCGCTGCGGCTCATCTGTCGCAATTCGGCCGTGCAGATCTTGGCTTCGCCCGTTGAGGGCGCGACGGCGCCGATGGTGCCGGTTTTCGGCAATCCGCTCTCCACCGCGCGCGCCGGCGCGGCTTCAAGCCAGAAAATCACCACCGTGCTCAGCAACAAAATGATGACAATGCGCGATTTCATGAGACCACGATTACTCCCCGAGACCCATCTTGATATAGCCGGAAGGACACACATCCATGCAGATGTGGCATCCGATACAGGCGGAATAGTCGGTATAGACATACCGGCCAACGGCATAGTCGGCCTTCCTGACCTTGTGAACCGCGTCCTGGGGGCAGAAATTGACGCAATTGTTGCACTCGATGCACATGCCGCAATTCATGCAGCGTTCGCCTTCCTTGCGCGCCTGTTCTTCGCTCAGCCCGACGATACGCTCCTCGAAATTGCCCAGAACATCCGCCGCCGATACATGCACCTCTTCGCGAACGACACGCTCCTCATAGGGAAAATGCGCCTTGAACAGTTCATCGTGGGGAATGATCTGGGTGTCGGACCGGTCCTCGTAATTGTGCACCGCAAAGCTCCCTTCCGACGTGCCGCGCCGCTCGCCGGAGGGGGCCTCGTCCGGACCAAGGCCGCGCTGCTGCAACTCGTTGAGCAGATTGAAGTGATGAACATCGACCTTGGGCCGCTTGCCCGGCGCCTCGCCGCTCAGGAAATGGTCGATGCTGGCCGCGGCGATGCGCCCGTGGCCGATCGCGGTCGTAAGCAGATGCGGACGGATGATGTCGCCGCCGGCAAAGTGCTTTTCGCTGTCCGTGACCTGGTAGAACGGGTCGGTGGCGATGAATCCGTTGCCGTTGTCGAGGGTTTCGATGCCCTCCAGATCGCCCATCTGGCCGATCGCCGAAATGATGATGTCGCACGCGATTTCAAATTCGCTGCCCGCCACCGGCACCGGCGCGTTGCCTTCGATCCTGCATTCGCACATTTTCAGGGCACGCGCCCTGCCCTCCTCGTCCAGCAGCACTTCCAGCGGCATCACGCCGCCCCTGATTTCGACGCCCTCGCGCATCGCGTCCTGCCGCTCGCGCTCGGCTGCGGTCATTTCCTCGATCGGGAACAGCGAGGTCAGTGTCGCCTTCATGCCCTCGCGGCGGATCGTGCCGGCCACATCATGGGCGGTAAATCCGAGAACCCCGCCATCGCCGCTGCCCTTGTCGGTTGTCTGCGTGATGTGCCCGAGCCGCCGGGCAACCGAGGCAACATCGACCGAGGTGTCGCCGCCGCCGACGACGACCAGTCTTTCCGCCGTGCCGAAGACCCAGCCCTGGTTGAAGGCGTCGAGAAATTCAATGCCGTTGATACAGTTCGCCGTGCCCTCAAATCCGGGAATCGGAAGCGGGCGGCCTTTCTGTGCGCCAATCCCCCAGAAGATCGCGTCGTAGTCCCGCTCCAGTTGCGCAACCGTGATCTGCTCGCCGATTCTGGTGCTCGTCCTGACCTCCACGCCCAGATCGACAATGCGGCCGATCTCGGTGTCCAGCATGTCGCGCGGCGTGCGATATCCCGGAATGCCATAGCGCATCATGCCGCCGAGCTTTTCATGGGTATCGAAAATCGTGACCGCATGCCCCTTCAGGCGCAGGAAATACGCCGCCGTCAGCCCCGCCGGGCCGCCACCGACGACGGCCACTTTCCGGCCGCTATCCTTGCCCGCTTCGGGCAATTTGAGCCCGTTCTCGTTGGCCCAGTCGCCGACATATTGCTCAACCGCGTTGATGCCGACGAAATCATCGACCTCGTTGCGGTTGCAGCCGTCCTCGCATGGCGCGGGGCAGACCCGGCCCATGGAGGCGGGAAACGGATTGGCCGCGACCATGCGCTGGAAGGCGTATTCCTGCCATGTCATGTCGTCGCGAGGCGGCTTGTCCATGCCGCGCGCGATGGCCAGCCAGCCGCGAATCTCATGGCCCGAGGGACACGACCCCTGACACGGCGGCGTCTTGTGCACATAGGTGGGGCATTTATAGGAATAGTCGGCCTGAAAGATTTTTTCTTCCAGGTCCCAGTCATCCGCCGTCTCGCCCGGCCTGAACCGGGTGAATGTCCGCTTCTTTTCGGGTGACAAATCGTTCATCCCTCGTCTCCCCCGGCGCCGGGCGCATCATCCGGCGCGGCATCGTCGTCCATGATCTGACCGTCGAGAATAATGGCGTTGCCGACCAGTTGATGGATCGACACGATAGCGTCCATCTCAAAGCCGTATTCCGGCATGACCTTGGCGAACTGCGTCTTGCAGATCGCGCAGATGGCGGCCATGTGGGTGACCCCGTGTTCGGCGGCCACGTGCTGCAGCGCGCGCATGCGCGGCTGCGCGCCCTTCTTGCGCAGGTCCATCAGTTCATCGGTCAAAAGACCGCCGCCCCCGCCGCAGCACACCGTCGCCTCCCTGATGGTGTCGGCGGGCATGTCGTAGAAGTGATTGCAGACGGCGCGCAAAATGGCGCGCGGATATTCGAACTGGCCGCCGGGCCTGTCTCCCATGCGGCTGGCCCGCGCCACGTTGCAACTGTCATGAAACGTCAGCCGGATGTGGTCGTTCCTCGACTTGTCGAAGGTCAGTGCGCCCTTTTCGATCAGGTCATGGGTGTATTCGCAGATATGCTGCGGGATCGGATAGTTCTGATCGAGAAAATCGAACGGCCCCACCAGCGTGTTCATGAAGGAATAGGCCGCCCGCCAGGCATGGCCGCACTCACCGAATATGATGCGCCTGACCCCCAGATCCTCCGCCGCCTTGCGCACCCGCATGGCCATCTTGCGCATGTTCTCCTCAGACCCGATGAACATGCCGAAATTGGCCGCCTCCGAGGCATGGGAACTGAGCGTCCAGCTCTCGCCCATCTGGTGGAACACCTTGGCATAACCCAGAAGCCCGTCGATATGCGGCTCGGCGAAAAAATCGGCGCTTGGTGTCACCAGCAGAATGTCGGCGCCCCTGACATCGACCGGCAGTTTGATTTCAAGGCCGGTTTCCTCTTCGAGATCGTCTTCCAGGTCTTCCAGTGTCGCCTTTAGTGCCTTTTCCTGCAGGCCCAGATTGTTGCCGATCTTGTGCACCTTGCCGATGATCTCGTTGCAGTATTTCTGGCCCTTGCCGACCGTATCCATGATCTCGCGCGCGGCCATCGAGACTTCGGCGGTGTCGATTCCATAGGGGCAATAGACCGAACAACGGCGGCACTGGGAACACTGGTGGAAATAGCTGTACCACTCATCCAGCACCTCTTCGCTCAGCTCCTGCGCTCCCACCAGCCAGGGAAAATATTTGCCCGCGAAGGTGAAATAGCGCCGGTACACCTTGCGCAGCAGGTCCTGGCGCGCCACCGGCATGTTGTTGGGGTCGCCGGAGCCCAGGAAATAGTGGCACTTGTCGGTGCACGCGCCGCATTTGACGCAACTGTCGAGATAGACCCGCAGCCCGCGCGAACCGGCGACCAGTTCGCCCAGCTTGTCGATGGCGCGTTCTTTCCAGTCATCGACCAGTTCGCCGGGAAAGCCAATCGCCGCCTGGTGATCGGGTGAGGCGGGAAAGGGCTTGCTGGCGGCCATGGCGCCGGGCGCGAGATCGGGAATTTCGAGGGGATCGGGCAAATCCTGCGAAGCGTTTGAATTTCTGATGGCAAGCTCGACCATGATCTCAGCGCCCCGCCTTGGCCCGGCCGGCCGCCGGCTTCGCCGCCCAGTGCGCCTGATAGCGCTTTTCGCGCGGATTATCGACCTGGTTGCGCCCCGGCGAAAAGAAGACGCCCGGCGCATGCAGCAGTTTGGAAATCGGGAAAACGATCATCAGCACCGCCACCAGCCCCAGATGAACGAGCAGCACCGGGTCGGCGGGAAGCGGTTGCCAGTCAAACGCGAAGAGACCGAGAAAGAACGCTTTCAGCGCCACAATATCGGTCCGCGCGACATATCTCATCAACAGGCCGCTGGCACCGATGGCGACAATCAGCGCCAGCATCAGATGATCGGACGGGGCGGAGATATAGCGGATACGCGCCACCACGACGCGCCGCAGCCACAGCCCCAGCAGTCCCGCAACCATGGCGAACCCGCCGTAAAGACCGAGCGGCTGCATCCACACGACCCAGCCCCAGACCGGATCGGTAAAATAGCGCAGATGCCGCAACAGCACCAGAACCAGCGCAAAATGAAACACCCAGCCGAACAGCCATATCCACTTGTTGGCCTTGAACAGGCTTTCAAACAGTGTCACCTCGCGGGCCATGCGAAGGACGACGCCGGTCCGGGTCACCGGCGCCGGCGTGGTCGGTATCTTCAGCGGCGCCGGCGTTTTCGCATATTGCCAGACGCGCAGCCCCAGCCCGGCGATCAGAAAGGCCGCGGCGAAGTAGAACAACAGCGCAAAGATCGCCGTAATCAAGGGGCACCTCCATGGCGCGACCGCGAGCGCCGGTCACGCATCACTCAACGGCGCCGGCCTAGACGCAGCCTGTCGGCTTCGGCAGCCCGGCGATCTTGCAGGCCTGCTTGGCCGGTCCATAGGGGAACAACTGGTACATGTATTTGTTGTTGCCCTTTTCCTTGCCCATGGATTTCTTGATCGACTTGATCAGGACGCGCACGGCCGGGGCGATCTGGTATTCCTCGTAATATTCGCGCAGGAAGTTCACCACTTCCCAATGCTCATCGGTCATTTCGATATTTTCTTCCTTGGCGATCAAATCGGCGAGCTCCTTGCTCCACAGACTTATCTCGGTGATATAGCCTTCCTCATCGTGCTCGATTTCCGTTCCGTTCAACCGATAGCTTCCCATTGTCACTGCTCCATTGTCATCCAGGTTCGGTCAGTCAACTGCAGATAGCCCCGCGCGGCGGCTCAAAGCCAGGACTGGCTGCGATCAAGTGTGGTCACAAGATCGACAAAGCCCCCATAGTCGATCACGTCCACGCCGCCGAGGAGCGGCTTTTCCGACAGCCCGCGGGCCGCCAGATCGGGACCCAGCGCATATAGCGACACCGCGCCGTTTTGTTGCCCCAGCATTCCCGCGACGGCCGATCCGGCGAGCGCGCCATAGACCCCGTCCTCGATCAGCAGCACCGCATCCCCCTTGAGCACATGGCCCAGGCAGCTCTGCAGGGCGTTGTCCTCGAACGGCGATTTGTTGACCATGTGCAGCGTCGGCATGTCGCACTGTGTCCTAAAAGCTCAAGATGACGTCCTGCTCGGCCATGATGGCGGCAAGCTCGCGGCGCGAGACAACGCGGATCGACGGCTTTTCCTTCCAGTCGTCGTCCTCATCCTCATACGTGATCTGCTGGAGATCGTCGAGGGTGAGGCCGCGTTCGCCAAGCGATTCCGCCTCGACATAGAAGTTTGTCACATCATAGTCGCCCAGCGCGCGATAGGCGGGCGAGAAGTTCTTCACGCCGATCGCCCCGGTATCCTGCCCCTTGGTGAGCTGGAACACGCCGTCATCGAGGAAGGCGAGTGTCACCTCCTGCTCGAAGGCCGCGCCGATGAGCACCACTTCCAGCGATTCAAGGGCATAGATCGTGCCGTAGGGTGCCCGGCGGTTTACATATAAGAACCGCTTCGTCACGCTGCCTTCCAGGGGTCCTTCGTCCATCACCATGCCGCGCTCCCCCAAGACCTAGTCGCCGAAGATGACAAGGCGGTCGGCAACGATGCCCGCTTCGATCATCTGCCCCAGACCGGAGATGCGAAACCCCGGCGCGATATTGTCGCCGTCCTTGCCCTGCCGGCCGGCTTCGTCCTTGTCGAGAATGCCGCGCCGCTGGGCCGCCGCGACGCACACCACGAGATCGAGCTTGTGGCGTTCGGCGAGTTCGCTCCAGTTTTTCTGGATATTGCGGTCGTCCTGGGGCGGCACCGTAAGACGGGTTCCCACATTGACACCGTCATTGTAGAAGAACACGCGGAAAATCTCGTGACCCTTTTCCAGCGCCGCCTTGACGAACTGGTAGGCGGTGTCAGATGCCTGACGGGTATAGGGCCCCCCGGTTATGACAACCCCAAGTTTCACGGCGCTCAAGTTCCCTGTCCTGCCCCTGTCGGGCGCGTTGATCTCTAGAAGTGAATGTGCGTCGAATGGTTCATCAGATGGCGTGCGCCCGTCCAGGTATCGAGATGATGCTTGGTGAAGGCAAGGCCGGTCAGCTCGAAGAACCGCGGCCAGCCGATGCGCTCGATCCATTCGCCCATCCGCTCCCAGTCGCGCGCGTTTTCCTTGTAGGTGTACAGGATCTTCATCACCACCTCCTCCACTTCCGGCCAGCGCGGCGGATTATTGGGAAGATTGGCGACCACCAGTTTGTGGAAGGTCGGCTTGGAGCGCGCGTTCGAATGCTTGCCGCCAACCCAGACGGCGAGCTTGGTCGAATCGTCGCCGTTGATCTGCATCGGCGGGCAGGGCGGATAACACGCCCCGCAACAGATACATTTCTTTTCGTCAACCTCCAGCGAGGGCTTGCCGTTGACCATGGCCGGCCTGATCGCGGCGACCGGACAGCGCGCGACCACCGCCGGGCGTTCGCACATATTGGCGACCAGATCGTGGTTGATTTTCGGCGGCTTGGTATATTGCACGTTGATCGCGATATCCCCCTGACCGCCGCAGTTCACCTGGCAGCAAGACGTGGTGATGCGCACGCGGTTCGGCATCTCCTCGTGGGTGAATTCATGGTGCAGCTTGTCCATCAGGCTTTTCACCACGCCCGAGGCATCCGTGCCGGGAATGTCGCAATGCAGCCAGCCCTGGGTATGGGAGATCATCGACACCGAATTGCCGGTGCCGCCGACGGGAAAGCCCTCTTTCTGGAGCTTTTCAATCAGGGGCTCGATCTTGGCCTCGTCGGCCACCATATATTCGATATTGCTGCGGGTGGTGAAGCGGAAATGCCCGTCGGCGAATTCATCGGCGATGTCGCACAACAGGCGAATGGTGAAGACATCCATCTGGCGCTGGGTGCCGGCGCGCACGGTCCAGATGGACTCGCCCGTCCTGGAGACATGGCGCAAAACCCCCGGGCGCAGCCGCTCGTGCCAGTCCCAGTTGCCGTAGTTCCTCTTCAGCGTGGGGTGCATGTACAAAAACGGATCCGGGACACCCGATTCAATCGGTGTGCGCGGTGTTGCTGCTTGGCTCATCGTTTTCTCCCGTTTTTCCACCCCCGGCGTTGGCGCCCGGGGCGCTATTGCGCCGCGGCCCCGCGGGCGGCCTCTGCGGCCTGCTTCGCCTTTTTGCGCTCGAAGTATTTCTGCGCCTCTTCGGTGAAATCGTCCGTGCGCACATAGCACGACGTGCGCGGATGCCTGACCATGTTGGGGTCGGGATCGATCTCCATCGCCTCAAGAAACGCCGGCAGGCCGATGCGGTCGATGGTCTCACCGATCCGCTCGTGCTCGAGCGCATTGTCGGCGAAGAATTCCATCACCTCGCCGGCGAACTCGACGAGCTTCTCGTAGTCCTCATCGGTTTCCAGTTTCATGAAGGGGATGATCAAGGTTCCCATCAGGTCGCCGACCTTGAGCGCACGCTTGCCGCCGATCAGGATCGAGACGCCCTTGTCGTCGCCCGGCGACAGCGCCTTGGGCATGACGTTGAGGCAGTGCATGCAGCGCACGCAGCTTTCGTTGTCAACCTCAAGCGTATCATCGTCATTGAGGCTCAGCGCGCGCGTGGGGCAATTCGCGATGACATTGTCGATCGCGTATTTGCGGCCAACTTTCGCCACATATTTCCTGACCTCGTCCTGATTGACCTTCATGTCGTCGCGCCAGGTGCCGATCACCGCGAAATCGGCGCGCATGATGGCGTTGACGCAGTCGTTCGGGCAGCCGGAAAACTTGAACTTGAACTTGTAGGGCATCGCCGGGCGATGCATCTCGTCCAGATATTCGTTGATGATTTCGCGCAGCGCGCGCTGCTCGTCGAAATTCGACATTTCACAGCGCGCAGCGCCCACGCAGCTCATGCCGGTGCGCATGCACGGCCCCGCGCCGCCAAGATCGAACCCGATTTCGTTGAGGGCATCGAACGCTTTTTGGGTATTTTCCGTGGTCGCGCCCTGGAACATGATATTGCCGGTCTGGCCGTGAAAGGCGATCAGCCCCGAGCCGTGCTCTTCCCAGATATCGCACAACTGGCGCATCACCTTGGTGTCATAGTGATTGCCCGCGGGCGGCATCACGCGCAGGGTATGGAACTCCTTGGATTCCGGGAATTTTTCGGCAACCTGCGAAAACCGCGGGATAATCCCGCCGCCATAGCCGTAAACGCTGACCACCCCGCCTTTCCAGAACCCCAGCTTTTCCTCGTAGGAATGCTCAAGCTGGCCCAGCAGGTCGTTCATCATCGGCGCATATTGCTTGTCTTCGGCATCGCGCAGCCGTTTCAGCCCGGTGATGAAGCTGGGCCAGGGGCCGGTCTCCAGTTCATCGAGCATCGGTGTGGGATGCTTCTTGACCTTGCCGCCGCCTGACTTCGCTGATTTGCCTTTCCCGGCCATGGCTCCCGTCCCTTTCTCATTCCTTGCCGCAGGGGCATCCGCCCGCGAACCGCAACTGCCGACTTTCAGGGTCTCATCCAAACCGATGGGCAGTCCGCGCGAAATGTCGTATAGCATGCGCGCGCGGCGCTCCCACCTGAACCGACCACCTGTTTCTTGTTGTTGATCTGGGACGAATTATTATATTAGAATAATGCGATATACAAGCGGATTGTTTCACTTCCGCGGCGCGGCGGCCGATTGTCCACACCGTCATCGCGGAGGCGATACGGCCCAAAAACAGTCCAACAGTCGAGCTCGCACCGTCATGGCCGCGCCAACTGCGATAAAATCAGGGCTTTCGCGCGCATCCGCGCTGCCATGCGCAGGGAACGATGGCGCGTATCGCGCGTGGCGCGAGCGCAAACTGGCCCGCTACCCACGAACGCCCGGCGATCTCGTGTGCGCGGTTTCCAGCCTCGAAAATCCGCCCGATCACGAGATCCGCGCCATCGCCGCCTGTCTGGCGCGGGCGAATATGGCGCTCTACCAGTGCGACCCGGATTATCCGGTGAACGCGCCCGCGCTGATGCGTTTCGCGGCCCGGTTCGGTCTGCGCCGGTGCGAACACCACCGCTCGGCGCACGGTGACACGATGGTCGCGCTGGAGGTGGCGGATGACGCGACGCGCGCGCGCTACATTCCCTATTCGAACCGGCCCCTCAACTGGCATACGGACGGCTATTACAATGCGATCGAAACGCCGGTGCGCGCGTTCCTGCTGCATTGCGTGCGCAGCGCCCCGGCGGGCGGGGCGAACGCGCTGCTGGACCCGGAGATCGCCTATATCCGGCTGCGCGACGAGAACCCCGCGTTCATTCCCGCCCTCATGCATCCGCGCGCGATGACTATCCCTGAAAACCGGCACGCCGAGGGAACCGTGCGCCCGGCGCGCACGGGGCCGGTTTTTTCCATCGACGCGAAGACAAACGCGCTGCACATGCGCTATAGCGCGCGCAGCGGCAACATCGTGTGGCGCGACGACGAGGAGACCCGCGCGGCGGTGCGGTTTCTCAGGGCATTGCTCGATGGCGGCGAACCGCTCATACATGCGGTTACACTGCGCCCGGGCCAGGGTATCCTGTGCGCCAATGTGCTGCACAAGCGGACCGGGTTTGAAGATCGGCCCGAACGGGCGAGCGGGCGGCTGCTCTACCGCATCCGTTTTCTCGATTCCCTGGCGCGGCGCGACGACAGGCAGGACACATGGCGAAACTGAGCGAACTGGTGATAGCGCACCCCGAGATCGTGTCGTTTGACGATCTGGAACGGCTGGTTGTCAATCTTGCCGAAACCGGCGATCTGTTCCTCGAACTCGATGTCAAGCCGGATTACGAGAACACGCCGCGCAACTGGGCATGGATCCTGGAATCCGCATTTTACCGCCGGACCCCTCATGACAAGTGAAACCGAAACCCACCTCCAGACCCTCACGCTGCCCTACGGGCGCGAGGCGGTCGTGAAAAACGTCGAGTTCGACAGCGGTATGACCCTGCTGCGGCTGACCATTCGCGAAGGCCGCCGGTTCACCATTGTCGATCTGGATGCAGACAGCGCCCGCGATCTGGGCGGCGCACTGATGACCTGGGCCCACAGGGGCGAAAAACAATGACGCCCACGCCCCGGAAAAGTGCGCGCTGATGGACCATCTTCCCGTTTTTCTCAATGTCGCCGGCCGCCATGTGATCGTTGCCGGCAATGCCACGGTCGCCGCGCGGCGGGTCGATCTGGCGCTGAAGGCGGGCGCGCGGGTGACCGTGTTCGCCGAAGACCCGTGCGACGATCTGCGCTCGCGGATCGATGAAACAGGCATCGCCCACCAAGCCCGGATGATCGAACGCTCGGACCTGAAGGACTGCGTGCTGGTCTATGGGGCCTGCGGCGACGCGGAGCGTGACGCCCGGGTGCACAGGCTGGCGAAACAGGCGGGTGTGCCGGTCAATATCGCCGATGCGCCGGGCATGTGCGATTTCATCATGCCCTCCATTGTTGACCGCAGCCCCTTGGTGATCGCCATATCCTCAAGCGGCAGGGCGCCCATTCTGGCCCGCATTCTCAAGGCGCGCCTGGAAACCATGGTGCCGGCGGCCTATGGGGCGCTGGCGCGGTTTGCGGGCGGCTTTCGCGAGCAGGTCATGAAACGGCTGAAGAAACCGGCAAGCCGGCGGCACTTCTGGGAGCGGGCCATCGAGGGCTCGGTGGCCGGCCTCGTGCTGGCGGGAGACGAACGCCGCGCGACCGCGCAGTTGCTGAGCCAACTCGACGCCGCGGCCATCGACGAGGACCGCCCGGCGGCGGGAGAAGTCTATCTGGTGGGCGCAGGCCCCGGCGACCCCGACCTGCTGACCTTTCGCGCGCTGCGCCTGATGCAGCGCGCCGATGTGGTGCTCTATGACCGCCTGATCGGCGATGGCATTCTCAATCTGGTGCGCCGCGACGCGCGGCGCATCTATGTCGGCAAGCTGCCGCGCCAGCACACCATGGCGCAGGACGAACTGTGCCGGCTGCTGGTGCGACTTGCGCGCGAAGGCAAGCGGGTGCTGCGGCTCAAGGGGGGCGATCCGTTCATTTTCGGGCGCGGTGGCGAGGAGATCGAAACCCTCGCCGCGCAGGGCATTGCGTTTCAGGTCGTCCCCGGCGTCACCGCCGCATCGGGCTGTGCGGCCTATGCGGGCATTCCCCTCACCCACCGCGACCATGCCCAGGCCTGCATATTCGTGACCGCTCACGGCAAGGACGGCGTGCTCAACCTCGATTGGGACCTGCTGCTGCGCCCGGGCCAGACGGTCGCGGTCTATATGGGCCTGTCGTCGCTCGCCCAGTTGGCTGACGGATTTCTGGCCCATGGCGCGGACCCCGACCTTCCCGTGGCCATCGTGGAAAACGGCACCCTGGCGACGCAGAAGATCGTCACCGGCAACCTCGCCAATATCCGGTCCAGTGCCGAAGCGGCCGCGCTCGCCGGACCGGCCATGATCATCGTGGGCACCGTCGTGCGGCTTCACGGTGCGCTGAACTGGTATGCGCCGGGCGGCGAGGATGACGGCGAAGCGGACGCCGGCAGGGAGCGGATTTCGCTGTAGGAGGCAGGGTTGGCGGCCGGTCGCGCCGTTCGGCGGTGCGTCAAAATTTCGTCACATCGCCCCTGTCAAGATGACCATCCGGTTCACTCTGTCTGAGAAATATCGCCCATGCGCATCAAACTGGCGTGCTTCGCGCTGTTGCTGGCCATTCCCTTCACCGCCGTCCCGCTCGCCGTAACGCCGGCCGTTGCGGCATCGGCGGTCGAAATCGATGCCGATGTGAACGCCGCGCTGAAGCGGTTCTTTCACACCGTGCCCGAGGGGCCGGAGCTGTATTACCGCGCCGCCGGCGTGCTGATCTTCCCCTCCGTCATCAAGGCGGGCATCGGCATCGGCGGCGAATATGGCGAAGGCGCGCTGCGCGCGCGCGGACGCACCATCGGCTATTACAACACGGTCTCGGCCTCGATCGGGTTTCAGTTCGGCGCCCAGTCACGCTCCGTCATCATCATGTTCATGACCGATCGCGCCTTGCGGGAGTTCCAGCGCAGCAATGGCTGGGAAGCCGGCGTCGACGGCTCCGTGACCCTGATCAAGATCGGCGCCGGCGGCACAATCGACACCAACAATATCCGCGACCCCATCATCGGCTTCGTCTTTGGCGCCAAGGGGCTGATGTACAATCTGACCCTCGAAGGCTCCAAGATTTCGCGGCTGCGCAAATAGCGCGATGACGGCGCTGGCCGAACCCGGCGCGCGGTGGTAAAAGGCAGGCGCCCGCTGCGCCCCGCGGCCTCGCGCGGCGCATCAAAATGTCCTGCCACCGAACCCGCCCATGTCCCTCGCCCAGCACCTCTCGCAGATCGTCGGCGCCGCCTTCGCGCAAACCGGGCTTGAGGCCGCTCTTGGCCGTGTCGTCGTTTCGCAACGTCCAGACCTGTGCCAGTTTCAGTGCAACGGCGCGCTGGCGGCCGCCAAGAAGGCCAAGGCCAGCCCCCGTGAGCTGGCTGAAACCATCGCAGCGATCCTGCGCGATGATCCGGTCCTGGCGAAAGTCGAGATCGCCGGACCGGGTTTCCTCAATCTCACCCTCGATGACGCCTTTCTTGCCCGCTTTGCCGACAATATGGCCCGCGATGAGCGCCTCGGCATCGCGCCGCGCGCGGCAAAACGCGTGATCATCGACTTCGGCGGACCCAACATCGCCAAGCCCATGCATGTGGGGCATCTGCGCTCCACCGTCATTGGCGAATCGCTGCGGCGTATTCTTCACCATGCCGGCGACGCCGTCATCAGCGATGTGCATATCGGCGACTGGGGCACGCCCATGGGGATGCTGATCTGCGAACTTGCCCGCCAGCAGCCCGGACTGCCCTATTTCGACAAGAACTTCAGTGGCGTTTATCCGCCCCGGTCGCCGGTCGGTCTGGGCGATCTGGAGCGGCTCTATCCCCTCGCCGCGGCCGCCTGCAAGGCCGATGAGGCCCGCATGGAAGAGGCCCGCCAGGCAACCCGGGAATTGCAGGCCGGACGGCCCGGCTACCGGGCGCTGTGGCGGCATTTTTCCGATGTCTCGCTATCGGCCATGCGCGCGGAATTCGACCAGTTGGGCGCGCATTTCGATCTGTGGGAAGGGGAGGCCAGCGTCAACGACCGTATCGCGCCGCTGGTTCGTTCCCTGCGCGAAAAAGGCATTGCCGAAATGAGCGATGGCGCGCTGGTGATCCCGGTGCAGAAAGACGGCGACACCCACGACATCCCGCCGCTGATCCTGCTAAAAGGCGACGGCGCGGTGACCTACGCCACCACCGATCTGGCAACGATCGCGGACCGGGTGGAGCGCCACGATCCCGATCATATTCTCTATGTGGTCGATCAGCGTCAGGCGCTGCATTTCGAGCAGGTCTTCCGGGCCGCCAGAAAGGCCGGCATCGACGGCGGATGCGCGTTCGAGCATATCGGGTTCGGCACCGTCAACGGCCCCGACGGGCGGCCGTTCAAGACCCGCGAGGGGGGAGTCATGCGGCTGGGCGACTTCATCGCCATGGCGCGAAAGGTGGCCGAAAGGCGGCTGAGCGACGCCCGCCTCGCGCAAGAGGCATCCGATGAGAAGCGCCGCGAAACCGCCCGCATGATCGCGCTTGGCGCGGTCAAGTTCGCCGATCTCTCAAGCCCGCGCACGTCTGACTATATTTTCGACCCGGACCGTTTCGTGTCCTTCGAAGGCAAGACCGGCCCCTATCTGCAATATGCCGCCGTGCGGGTGAAATCGCTGCTGCGCCGTGCGCGCGAAGCCGGCGTTGAAGCCGGCGGCATCATGGCGCCCGGCCATGAGGCGGAGCGCACTTTGATGCTTGAACTGGGAGCGCTGCCGGATGCGTTCTGGAGCGCCTATGGGGCCCGCGCCCCGGACCGGCTGTGCACCTTTGCCTACGGGCTGGCGCAGGCGTTTTCGAAATTCTACACCGAGTGTCCGATCCTGCCGGAGAAAGACAAAACCATCCGGGCCAGCCGGCTGGGGCTTGCGCGCCTCACCCTGGCCCAGCTTGAGCAGGTCCTCGCCCTGCTCGGCATCGATGTGCCCGACGCCATGTAGGTGTCAGGCGAAGCGGACCTCTTTGGACAGCGGCATGGTGCGGATGCGTTTTCCCGTGAGCGCGAAAATCGCGTTCGCCAGCGCCGGGATGGACGGCGGTGTGCCCGGTTCACCCGCACCCCCCATATGCTCGGCGTTCTCCAGCAGGGCAACCTCGATCGTCGGGCACTGGTTGATGCGCATGGCGTCATAGGTGTCGAAATTCTTCTGCCGCGCCATGCCGTCTTCGAAGGTGATCTCCTGGCCCATGGCGGACGACAGCCCGAACACGATGCCGGATTGCATCTGCGCCCTGAAGATGGCGGGATCGAGAATTTCGCCCGCATCCGCCGCGCACCAGACGTTCTCGATCCGGATATCTCCATCGCGGCGGGAAATCTCGACGACCTCGGCAACCCAGGTGCCGAACGACAGGCAAAAGGCGATACCTCTGGCGCGGCCATCCGCCGGCGGCACCGACCAGTTGGACATCTGCGCCACTTTTTCCACCACCTTTTGCGCCGTCGGATAATCCTCCATCAGCGCCACCGGGTCCAGCTTCGAGGCAACCGCGATCTCGTCGAGAAAGCACTCGCTCATGAACGGATTGTAGGAATTGCCGACCGAGCGCCAGAAGCCGACCGGAACGGCGAGATCGGCCTTGATCGCGGAAACCCGGAAATTGTCGATCGAATAGGGCTGGTCGAACGTGCCCGCGGCGAGCGCGTCTTCCAGAACCTTGAATATTCCAGCACTGGCCGGCGGATAGGGCGCATCATCCCATTCGATCTCAACCGCTTCCGCGCCCTTGAAGGCAGCCCAGGTGTTGGTCGCGATCACCCCGATGCCGCCGCCATAAGCCTCGTCTTCAGGGCCGCTCATATCGACGACCTTGAGGACGCCTGGCACCTTCAGAGCCCTGGCGGCATCAAACCGTTTCATGACGCCGACCAGACGCGGGTTCATGCGCACCGTGCCGTAGACCATGTCCGGGAGATCGCCATAGGGAATACGTCTGTCGCCGGCGATGACATGCCCGTTCGCGGTTTTCAGATCGGCGAGGGCCATGCCGGTTTTCCGGGCCGCCGCGGCTTTCAGGGTTTCGCGCGCGGCGGCCCCGGCCTGGCGCATTTTGACATAGCCGTCCCTGGTTGCCGTCGATCCGCCGGTCGCCTGTATGGCGACGAATTTCGCGAGCACAGCCATGGACTGACGCAGCGAATTGGACAGCAGATCGCGCCGGAAATGGGGAAACGGCGTTCCGTCTTCAAGGATCGCCCGGTTGAAATAGGCGGCCGATGCCGGCCCGTGCTCCACGGTGACCTGTTCCAGCGTCACATCCAGCTCTTCGGCAACCAGCGCGGCAAGGATGGTCGATATCCCCTGCCCCATTTCCGCGCGCGGCGCGATGATGGTGATCGTGTTGTCGGACGTGATTTTCACATACGCGTTGAAGGTCGCCTCGCCCTCCTCCAGTTCGCGTTCCAGCGGATTGGGATACGGCGTTGCATATCTGTAATAGCCAAAGGCCACGCCGCCGGCGATAGCCGCCGTGCCCAGCAGGAAAGTGCGGCGCAAAATTCCGCCCATGGCTCAGACCCCCGCCCTGGCGGCGCGGATTTGCGGATAGGTGCCGCAGCGGCACAGGTTGCCGGACATCGACGCATCGATATCATCATCGCTGGGCGCCGGGTTTTCACGCAACAGCGCCACCGCGCTCATGATCTGCCCGGACTGGCGATACCCGCATTGGGGAACCTGTCCGTCGATCCAGGCCTGCTGCACGGCGTGATAGGTTTCGCCGTTCTTCAGGCCCTCGATGGTGGTGAACCCGCCGGTTACCTCGCCGACGGGGCAGCGAACAGGAACGCTGCGGCTCCCCGTCGATCAGCACCGTGCAGGCCCCGCACATGGCGATGCCGCAGCCGAATTTCGGACCCTTGATGCCGGCCAGATCGCGAAGCGCCCAGAGCAGGGGCATATCCGGCTCCGCCTTTATCTCGATGTCCACGCCATTGACAGTGAGCTTCATTGAGGAAACCTTATCCTCCAGGACCGGTCGAATTTCCCGATGAGCGCGCAACCGATCGCTACATCGTTAACCAAACGATATCGGCGCGCCGCGCCGCGCGGGCATTCTGCAGGCGGCCTATGGTCTGTTCACCGCCTATGGTTTCCGGCGCACCTCCATGGGCGATATCGCCGAGGCCGCCGGCCTGTCGCGCCCCGCGCTTTATCTCCTGTTTGAAAACAAGTCCGATATTTTCTGCGCGCTGGTCACGCTGGTCGCCGGGCCACCCGGACCATAGGGTCGCCCGCTCTCTGTTCGCGCCGTGACGATTGTCCTATAATTGGTTGATCATGCAGGGTTGGACGGGGGACACGGCAATGGCCAGTGACAGGGCGAATTTCACACGCGCGGAATATGGCGAGCGCCTGGAAAAAACCCGCGCGGCCATGGCCAGACGCGAAATCGACCTGCTCATAGTCACCGATCCCTCCAACATGGGCTGGCTCACGGGCTATGATGGCTGGTCGTTTTATACCCATCAATGCGTTCTGGTGCTGCCGGACGAGGAGCCGGTCTGGTTTGGCCGCGCCATGGATGCGCCTGGCGCAGAACGAACGGTCTACCTGCCCACCGAGCGGGTCATCGCCTATGAGGACCACTATGTGCAATCGAGCGAACGCCATCCCATGGATGTACTCGCCGGGCTCATCAGGGAGCGCGGCTGGGACAGGCGGTCCATCGGGGTCGAGATGGACAACTATTATTATTCCGCCGCCGCCCACGCCACCCTCACCGGCCACCTGGCCAATGCGGCGTTCAGGGACGCGACCGGGCTGGTGAACTGGCAGCGCGCCGTCAAATCGCCGCGCGAGCTGGAGTACATGGCCAGGGCGGCGCGCATCGTGGAAGCGATGCACGCGCGCATATTCGAGGTTATCGAGCCGGGCATGGCGAAAAACGCGCTGGTGGCGGAGATCCTCCATGCGGGCGCGCTTGGGGTCGAGGGTGCGGGCGGGGATTACCCGGCCATCGTGCCGATGCTGCCCTCGGGGCTGGATGCAACCGCCGCGCACCTGACCTGGGACGACAGCCCGATGGCCCCCGGCGAAGGCACGTTTTTCGAGATTGCCGGCTGCCACAAGCGCTATCACTGCCCGTTATGCCGCACTATTTTCCTCGGACCCCCGCCGCAAAAATACAAGGACGCCGAGGCCGCCGTGCTCGAAGGCATCGAGGCGGGCCTGGAGATGGCCAGGCCCGGCAACCGCTGCGAGGACATCGCCGAAGCGTTTTACGCGGCCCTGCGTGCCCACGGGTTCGAAAAGGACAGCCGCACCGGCTATTCCATCGGCATGAGCTATCCCCCCGACTGGGGCGAGCGGACCATGTCCTTGCGCAGCGGCGACAAATCGCTGCTGGAAGAAAACATGACCTTCCACTTCATGCCCGCCCTCTGGCTCGACGATGGCGGGCTCGAGATCACCGAAAGCTTTGTCGTGACCGCGAACGGCGCGCGCACATTGGCCAATGTGCCGCGAAAACTGCTCGTCAAGGACTGAAATTTCCGAAACCGGTGACCCGCTCAGCGACAACTTGTCGCAGGCGGTGCTTTTATCTATACTGCCCCGCAGAGGGACCAGACACATGGCAAGGTGCGTATCCGTATTGGGCACCGGTTTCCACGGATTGACCGGGACACGACTGCTGCGCCGGCGAGACGCGGGTGCAATAGCGCCGAGCGCCCGTGGGACCCCCGGGCCCGCCTTCCTCCCATCCGCCCCCTGGCTCCGGGCCGGGAACGCGCAGCGTGGATTGGTCCAAGCGCGTGTCCAGCCATGGCGCATCTGTCGAGCCCGCGGACATCGAGGTTCGGCGATGGATGCGGCGTTTCGTTTGAACTTTTTCCGGCCTGACAGCGACCGAAGAAGCGTATCGGGGCTCTCATCCCGAGCACAAACACGCGTGCGTTTTCGCATGCCTGCTCAAGGAGGAAGATCAAATGAACTCCCTATCACAAGGTCAATCGACCAGGGGGCGTGCCGGCGGCGCCAGACTTGTTGGCCTGCTTGACCTGACCCTGCGGTGGTTTGTCGCCGCGTCGATTGTGTTCACAACCACGTTTGCCGGCATTGCCGACAACGCACATGCTCAACAGCCCGGTCAGGCCGGCGCGACGCAGATCGTCAATGCGGGCGATGCTGTCGTAACGGGCTTTTCCGGCGTCGTAAACGCGGCTCAAGGTCCCGCGGCGGGCGCCAGTCCGTTCGACAAGACCTTCATCAATCCCGAGGGCGCCTCGCTCAAGGTGTTGAACCTCGGCGCAATGGGCGCTCCGGCCAGCGGCCAGGTCGTGCCTGCGCCGACGACCTTCCAGGTCTCGGCGGGACAGATCGGGCAGGTGTTCGGCATCGCCCTCGATGACGGGCTTCGCGAGGACACCTCATCGCGCATGCCCAGCATCTATGTGCCCGCGACGTCGGCTTTCGGCCTGCAGATTGTCGGGCCGGACACGGATGGTGATGGACTTCCCGAACGGCTCAAGACCGGCCAGCCGGGCGCAACCTGGATGCCCGGGCAGTTCGGCACGGATTCCGGAGGCGGACCGGGCAGTATCTGGAAGATCGACGGCCAGACCGGACAGGCCTCCCTGTTTGCCGATATCACGCTGGGGGGGGTTGCCAATTCCGGCCCCGGGCTGGGGAATATCGCGTTTGACAAGGCGCACCGCCAGTTCTTCGTGTCCGATCTGGATACCGGCATGATCCACCGTTTGGACATGGCCGGCAACGATGTGGAGCAGTTCGACCACGGTATCGCGGGACGGCCCGGCGCCGGTCTTGACGGTGTCGCGTTCGATCCGTCGAACCGGTTGGATATCACCAGTCCCGAATTTGACTCCGAAGACCCCGAAACCTGGAAATTCGCCGATCAACGCCGGCGTGTCTGGGGTCTGGCGGTCTACGGGGAGCGTTTGTACTACAGCGTGTGGGACGGGCCGCAGATCTGGTCTGTGGGGCTGAATACGGACGGCAGTTTCGCCGGCGATGCCCGCATCGAGTTCACCGTGCAGACAGATGGCAGGGCGTATCCGATTTCGGACATACAGTTCGATGCCAATGGCACCATGTATCTCGCGCAGCGTGGCGGCATCACGTCGCGTTATGACTATTCCCGGTTCGCCGCACCGCGCAAGACCACGGTATTGCGTTACCGGCGCACAACCACCGGCGCCTGGAGCGAAGTGCCGGAGGACTATTCCATCGGCTTTCCGGCGACCTTCCGCAACGCTTCGGGGGGCATTGCGCTGGGCTATGGCTACGATGCGCAAGGCAATATCGACCTGGGCGCGGCGGAGCAGATGCTGTGGACCACCGGTGATTCGCTGCGCGACAACCCGGCTTTCGCACCGCAGCTCGCTGCCGGCGGGCCTGCTGTCGTTCACGGATTGCAAGGCAACAATGTCGATCTCGTAAGACCCGACAACACGCCGCCGTCGCAAAGTTATTTCATCGACTATGACGGCATATTCGAAGATCCAGCCGCAGCGGGACATGCCGGCGATGTGGAGATCTACCGCCCCGAGGCGGCCGCTGCCGGATTCGCTCCGCCGGCACCCGTTCCGGCACCTGTGCCGGACCAGCCGCCGCCCAGCTATCCACCGGGCGAATATCCGCCGGACTGGCCGCAATATCCCCCGGAAATTCCCGGCTGTGTGCTTGGCGATCCTGCCTGTACCCCGCCACCTCCGGCCTGCGAACCCGGCACGATCTGGAGCCCGATTTACGGCTTCTGCGTCCCCCCGGTCGCCTGTCCGAAGGGAACCACCTGGGACCCCGTGCTGAAAAAGTGCGTTCCTCCGGTCGCGTGCCCCAAGGGTACGTTCTGGAACCCGGTGCTCAAGAAGTGCGTGCCCCCGGTCTGGTGCCCGAAGGGTACTGTCTGGAACCCGGTGCTCAAGAAATGTGTCGGCATCGTCATTCCGCCAGTATGCCCGAAGGGTCAGGTCTGGAGCCCCGTGCTCAAGAAATGTGTCGGCATCTTCGTTCCGCCGGTCTTCTGCCCCAAGGGTTTCGTGTGGAATCCGGTGCTGAAGAAGTGCGTGAAGAAGCCGGTCATTCCGCCGGTCTTCTGCCTCAAGGGCTTCGTGTGGAATCCGGTGCTTAAGAAATGCGTGAAGAAGCCGGTCATTCCGCCGGTCCCATGCAAGGCCGGCACCAAGTGGAGCCCGGCGCTGAAAAAATGCGTCCCGGTGATCATTCCGCCGCCGGCGGTCTGCAAGGCCGGCACCCGGTGGAACGCATCGCTGAAG
>JALURZ010000151.1 GCA_027058735.1 Hyphomicrobiales bacterium
ATATTCGACGATGGCGAGGCGCTGACCCAGTCCCTCGCCATCGTCGAATATCTCGACGAGGCCCACCCGCAGCCCGCGCTGCTGCCGGGAGACCCGGTCTCGCGTGCAAAAGTGCGCGCCATCGCCGCCGCCATCGCGTGCGATATTCATCCGCTCAACAATCTGCGGGTTCTGCAATATCTCAAGAACCAACTGGGCCACGATCAGCCCGCGGTCGATGTCTGGTACCGCCATTGGGTGGAGACCGGGTTTGGCGCGGTGGAGCAGATGATTGGCGATGACGGGTTCTGTTTCGGCGGCGCGGTGACCCTCGCCGATGTCTGCCTGGTGCCGCAGGTCTTCAATGCCAGACGTTTTGCGGTCGATATGGCTCCCTATCCGCGCATCGCGGCGGTGGAACAAAACTGCGCCGCGATCGAGGCCTTCGCGAAGGCCCATCCGTCCGCTCAGGACGACTGCGAATAGGTCACAATAAAGCGCTTTAGAATGTGAAGGTGGCGAAGCCGACCGTGATACCGGCGCTGCCCACGGCGACCAGAACCCGCTGGCCGCGGCGCAGGCGCGCATCGTCCCTGGCCAGGCTCATGGCGAGGGGAACGGACGCCGCTCCGGTGTTGCCGAAATTCTCGTGGGTGGGAAAATAGATCGACAGCGGGATATCGAGGGCGTTGCAGGTTATCCGGCCCGAGGGAACGCTGGCGGCATGGGAAAAGCAGATGTCGAACCCGCCCTGTGACAGGCGGCTATCCTGCTTGAATGCGCCCACGAGCCGTTCGACGGTCTCGCCCACCAGCTTGCCGGAATTGGCCATGAACTTGTTTGCCGCCAGATCGTCCTGTTGCAGTTCCGGGGCGTAGTTTCTCATGTTTTCCAGCGGCATGAGGCACAGGTCATAGCCATCGGAAAAGGTCTTGAAGGTGAAATAGAAATCGTCGTCAGGATTGTCCCCCGTAACAACCGTCGCGGTCGCCGCCTCGCCTAGGGTTACGGCGGCGCTGTATTTTTTCAGCGCATCGCGGTCGGGCAGCGAGAAGCGGATGAAATCCGCCATGCCCGATTCAAGAGAGATGATCATCACCTTGCGGTAGGTGCCGGCGTGGATCAGCCCGTGGACCACATGCAGCGCGCGCAGCCAGCTTGCGCAGGCGTCCAGCACATCGAACGAGGTGGCGTTCACCGCCCCGATCTTCTCCTGCGCGACGACCGCCATGCACGGTTCCAGCCAGCCGCGCGCGACACTCGCATAGACCACCAGATCGAGTTCGCCGGCCCCGATGCCGGCTTTTTCCAGAGCCTCGCCGGCGGCCGCCGCGGCCAGGTCAAGGGCGTTGTCGCCGGCGGCTGAGACGTGACGGGTGCGGGTGCCGGCGGCATTCAGAAAAAACTTCAGCCGGCGCTCGATACCGTCCCATTCGCCGTTGACATCGCCGCGCCGCGTGGCGTCGCGAAACAGGGCCAGCACATCCTCATTCGTCATTCGGGTGGGCGGCACCTTGTGGCTGACCGAGCAGATCCTCATGATCCGGCCGTCCTGGAGGCGGCGAGCAGTTTCTTCTCTTCGGCGGAGGCGAACGCGCGGTCCCATTCGGCGAGTGCGGGTGCGATAATGCGGTACCACAACGGCGGGACAAGCGCGATCATGGCCATCAGCGCGATGCCGTGGGGCAGGACGGGACCGCCCGGTTCGCGTTCAAGCCGCCAATAGGGCCGGCCGGCCGAGAGGTGGTGGCTGGCATGGCGCGGGATGTTGAACATCACGCTTGTCGACAGCCGGCGGAACGAATTCCACGAGTGGCGCGCCCGCACCGGGCGCCCGGGCGCCCGGACCAGGCCGTAATGGCTGCAGTAGTTGAACTGTTCGACGAGCAGCCGCCCGATTGCCGCGGCTGCAACAAAGACCGCGAGCCCGGCCCAGCCCGCGGCGGCAAAACAGGCCAAGGCGATGAGGAGGGAAATCATGTGTCCGCGCAGGACCCGGTTGCGGAGAAACCGCCGGCGTCCTGTCCGTGCCAGCCGCCGCGCCTCGAGGCGCCAGGCATATGCACTGGTCTGCAAGATCGTGCGCGGCAAGAACCGCCAGAACGAGACGCCGCGCCGGACGGTCGTGGGATCATCGGCAAAGCCGACATTGCCGTGATGGCCATAGACATGTTCAAGCGCGAGGGGTGTGTTGAACACGAATGCGAGCAGCCAGCGTCCCACTGCCCGGTCCATCCGCCTGGATCGCCGGTGGATGAGTTCATGGCCGCTATTGCCGGCCGCCACGGAATAGGCGATCCCTAAGGTGATCGCCCCGCCGGCGAGATCCGCGCCGCCGGTGCGCGCACGGGCCGCGGCGATATCGAACCCGGTCACCATCCCGGTGGCCGTCTCCAGCCACGGCGCGCTGAAGCGTCCCGCCAGATAGATCAGCAGCACGGTGAGCAGGAGGGTCAGGATGAAAGTGGCGTGGACGAACAGGTCGAAAAGGATCGGGCGGCCGGATCGCGGCACATCGAAATCATCGCCGCTCAGATCATCCAGTGCCAACAGAAGCACGGCATAGAGCGCGCCCCCCGCCCACAGCATGGCGCCGCCGCTCAGAAAGGTCCATCCCACAAACACCTGCAACGCCGGCTGCAGGGCGAAACGGCCAATTGCATATGCGTCTCCCGTCCAGGTGCGGAGGACCCGCGGCACACGTTTTTTCGCGTCGTGCGGCATCATGCGGATCACGCGGGGGCGGCGGGATCCGTCGCCATTGAAAACGATGCGCCGGGCGCCGGAGCCGACTTCATGGGTGCGTTCTCCCCTCTGAGCATGTCTGATATTCCAGTATGGGACGCATGCCGCGCGAAATCCATCGCCAATTTGCCATGGCCGCAGCGGCGGCGATCCGTCACGGCAACCGGCGCTCTATTCTGCGGAGATAGGAGAAATAAACGACCGGGATCACCACCAGCGTGAGCACCGTGGAGACCAGAATGCCGAAGATCAGCGACACCGCCAGGCCGTTGAAAATCGGATCGTCGAGAATGAAAACCGCCCCCGCCATGGCGGCGAGCGCGGTGAGAACGATCGGTTTGGCCCGCACCACGCCCGATTGCACCACCGCGTCCGCGAGCGCCATGCCCGCGGCGCGCTGCTGATTGATGAAATCAACCAGCAGGATCGAATTTCGCACGATAATGCCGGCCAGCGCGATCATGCCGATCATCGAGGTTGCGGTGAATTTGGCCGACAACAGCGCATGGCCGGGCATCACCCCGATCAGCGTCAGCGGGATCGGCGCCATGATGATGAGGGGCGCCAGGTAGGAGCGGAACTGCGCCACCACCAGAAAATAGATCATCAGGATGCCGGCGGCGTAAGCGATCGCCATGTCGCGGAAGGTTTCAAGAGTGATCTGCCACTCCCCATCCCACTTGAGCGAATAGCGCACCGGGCTGGCGGGCTGGGAAAACAGGAACTGGTCGATGCCGTCACCGCTGGACGCCTTGTCCTGCGCGTTCAGCGCGCTGAAGATCTCGAACATGCCATAGAGCGGACTGTCGATGGGCCCGGCCATGTCGCCCACGACGTAGACCACCGGCATCAGGTCCTTGTGGTGGATTTCCTGCTGGCGGGTGTCGCGGCGCACCGAAACGATTTCCGACAGCGGCACGCGATTGCCTTCAGCCCCTGTCAATTTGAGCGACAGAATGGCGTCGAGACTGCTTTTTTCGCTGACCGGCAGGCGCAGGCGCACAGGCACCG
>JALURZ010000152.1 GCA_027058735.1 Hyphomicrobiales bacterium
CTCCGGCCGGTTCATGACGATGCCCATGATGCCCTGATCGCGGCTGATTGTGATGTTGGTGCTCATCGGGTCGCGGCTCCCTGAACCGGGTAAATGTTCATTAAAATTCGACCAATCCGCTCAACCCTTTTTCAGCGCTTTGGTCCTAGACTGGCTGATGCCGCCCGGCCTTCGACCGGCGCGCCATCATAACCGCGATGGCGCGGGGTTGGAAACCGGACCGGCGGCGAAAAAATTGTCACGCGCGATCCGGCCCCTGGCGCACAGCAAAAGGCATTGGATCATCATGGGAAAATTCCGCGCATCCATTTTCTTTCTCGTTCCCTTCGTTCTCGCGCTTTCGCTGTCCAGCGAAGCGCGCGCCGCGGCCTATGAAGGCGCCCTCGTGGTCGGCCGCGCCCTGCGCCGGATCCTCGACATCAACAATGTGCTGCCCGGCGTTTTCGGTTAGCGCACCACGAGCGCCCAGTAGTCCAGATCGAGAATGACGCCGTCGTCATGGCCATCGCCGGCGGGGTCGGGATAGTCCGTGCACGGACGGTCCCTGGTCGCGATGGTGCGCAGGCGCAGCGCGCCCACATCATCGCGCCCCGGCAATTCGGCCGCCTCCAGCACCTGCGACCAGGCAAACACCGTATCGCCCGCAAACAGCGGCGCAACATGGCGTCCGCCATTGATGGCCGCGATGTGGAACGCGTTGGCGAGGCCGTTGAACGAAAGCGCGCGGGCCAGCGAGATCGCGTGGCCGCCATAAACCAGACGGCGCTTGAACCGGCCCGACTTCTCGGTGAACTGGTTGAAATGCACTTTCGCCGTATTCTGATAGAGCCGGGTCGCCAGCGCGTGTTCGGCTTCTTCCACGGTCATCCCATCCACATGATCGATTTTTTCACCCACGGCATAGTCGCCCCAGCGATGGGCGCTGCCGGCGAGGTCGCCGTCCCAGGCGCTTGCGTCAATCACCGGACAAGCCGCGCCAAGTTCCGATACCGGCACGTTGGCGGGCAATTCGGGAATGACGCGATCGCGCGCGGAACCGCGCGCGCCGCGCGCGCGCACCATCACCCAGCGCACATAGCCCAATACCTCGCAGCCCTTCTGGTTGAACCCGGTTGTGCGCACCCAGACGATGCCGGTCCTGCCGTTTGAATTGCGTTTCAGCCCGATCACCTCGGACACCGCCGAAAGCGTGTCGCCGGGATAGACGGGTTGGGCGAAGCGGCAATCGGCATATCCCAGATTGGCGAGGGCGTTGAGGGATATGTCCGCCACCGTCTTGCCGAAAACGATGTGAAAAACCAGCAGATCGTCGAGCGGGGCGCACTTGTAGCCGATTGCCCGGGCGAAGGCGTCCGAAGACTGTACCGCGAAACGCGCGCCATAAAGCGCTGTATAAAGCGCCACATCGCCCGCCGTCACCGTGCGCGGCGTCGCATGGCGCAACACCTGGCCGACACGAAAGTTCTCAAAGAAATTGCCGGAATTTGCCTTGCTCATCCCATCGCCTCCGCAATGGCCAGGGTGCGCCGGGCCATGTCGCGGTGCAGCCGTTCGACCATGCGCCCCTCGATCGTGATCGCACCCTTGCCCTTGTTTTCGGGCTCCTCGAACGCGGCAATGATCTTGCGCGCCCAGGCGATGTCATCGCGCGAAGGCGAAAACGCCTCGTTGCAGGGCGCGATCTGCGCGGGATGGATCAGGGTTTTTCCGTCCATGCCCAGCAGGCGGCCTTGCGCGCATTCACCGCGAAAACCCTCCTCATCGCGAAAATCATTGTAGACCCCGTCGATGATATCGATGCCGTGCGCGCGCGCGGCCAGCACGCAGTGGGACAGCCACGCCACCATCGCCTGACGGCTCTCGCCAAATCCAGCGCGGGTTTCCCGGGCCAGATCGTTGGTGCCCATGACAAAGGCCGCCAGAGGAGCGGCGGGATGCTCCGCATGGAGCGCAATGGACCGGGCATTGAGAATGGCGAGCGGCGTTTCCATCATCGCCCAAAGGGCAATCTCCGCGCCCGCGGCGGCGATGGCGGGGCCTGCGAGGTCCTCTTGCCGGCTCACCTTGGGCACCAGTATGGCCTGCGGCCCGGCGGCCACCGCAGCCGCCAGATCCTCCTCGCCCCAGGGGGTATCGGGCGCATTGATGCGGATGACCAGTTCGCGCCGGCCATAGCCGCCCGCGGAAACAGCCGCGCAGACCTGTTTGCGCGCCAGGTCCTTGCTGTCCGGCGCCACCGCGTCCTCAAGATCGAGGATCAGGCAGTCGGCATCCAGTTCCCGGGCCTTTTCGAGCGCCCGCGCGTTGGAGCCGGGCATATAGAGCACGCTGCGGCGCGGCCGGATGGTCATGGGCGGGCGTCCCCTTTCGTGTTGCATCGCAATATATCCGCGCGCACGCAACGCGCAAGGTTCGTTTTTGGGGCAGCGGACCGCAAGGCCTCGTGGAAACCGCGCGAATGGCGTATACAGAAAAGCGCTCCGCTTTGGGCGTGGCCGGAAATGGGAGCAGGAGACCGATGCTCGATCTGAAAATTCCACCGCTGTTGCTGGCGGTCCTGTTCGGCATTCTCATGTGGTTCGTCCCGGCGGTGCCATCGGGCTTTGCGTTTTCCTCATCGTTCCGGATCGCCGCCGCCGCTGTGCTCGCCGCGGGCGGTGCGGCCTTTCTGGTTCTTGGCATAGTGGCGTTCAGGAAGGCGCGCACCACCCCCAATCCGATGAAACCCGAAACGGCCTCCTCGCTTGTAACTTCCGGGGTCTACAGATATTCGCGCAACCCCATGTATGTCGGCATGGTGGCAATCCTGATCGCGTGGGGGGTGTTTTTATCCAACCTGTTCGCGCTGGCGCTGGCTGCCGGCTTCGGTTTCTATCTGAACCGGTTTCAGATCCAGCCCGAAGAAGACGCGATGGATGCGCTTTTTGGCGAGGCGTTTCAGAATTACAAAAAACAGGTGCGCCGATGGTTATAGGACTGGCTGACGCGCCATGAGCGATCCCGGCGGCGCCAGCAATTTCGACGTGGTCATCATCGGCGGGGCGGCAATCGGCAGCGCGGCGGCATACTTTCTCACCCAGGACCCCGGTTTTGCAGGCACGATCTGCGTGATCGAGCGCGATCCGGCCTATCGCGCCTGTTCCACGACCCTGTCGGCGTCGGCCATCCGCCAGCAGTTTTCAACACCCGGCAATATCGCCATGTCGCAGTTCGCCATCCGCTTCATCCGCGACCTCAAGGCCCGCTTCGGCCCCCATGCCGATATCGGCTTTCGCGAGAACGGCTATCTGCTGCTGTTCGGCGAGGCGGGCCTTGAGATCGCGCGGCGCAATATCGCGCTGCAGCAGGCGATGGGCGCGGATGTGGCGCTGCTCGATGCGCCCGCCCTCAAGCGCCGGTTTGACTGGCTCAATGTGGAGGGCCTTGCCGGGGGAACCCTCGGGGCGACGGGGGAAGGCTGGTTCGATCCGCATTCCCTGTTGCAGCTTTTTCGCCGCGCCGCGCGCGAGGCCGGTGCGGTCTACCTCGCCGACGAGGCCGTCGGACTGCACTGCGCGAAGGACCGCATCACGGCCGTGGAGACACGCCGCAATGGCACCATCGGCTGCGCAACCTGCATCAACGCGGCCGGCCCCGCTGCCGCCCGGATCGCGGCGATGGCCGGGATCGCCCTGCCGGTGGAGCCGCGCAAACGCTTCGTCTTCG
>JALURZ010000153.1 GCA_027058735.1 Hyphomicrobiales bacterium
CTTATAAAACCGTAATTTTTTCTCCTATTCCTTCATGTCATAAGTGTGGCTCGCGGCGGGAAAGGCGCGCTCGCGCACCTCGCGCGCATAGGCCTCGATGGCCTGCTCGATGGCGCCGCCCACATCGCCGAACCGTTTGACGAACCTGGGCACCCGCGGGCTCAGGCCCAGCATGTCCTCCATGACCAGGATCTGACCGTCGCAATTGACCGATGCGCCGATGCCGATCGTGGGAACCGCGATCGTTCCGGTGATGCGCGCCGCAAGCGGCTCGGCCATCGCCTCGAGAACCACCGCGAACGCGCCGGCTTCGGCGACGGTCAGCGCGTCGTCCTCAATGGCGCGCCATTGATCCTTGCTGCGCCCCTGGGTCTTGAACCCGCCCATCACGTTGACCGATTGCGGGGTCAGCCCGATATGGGCCATCACCGGAATGCCGCGCTCGACCAGATAGCGAATGGTTTCTCCCATGCGCCGGCCACCTTCCAGCTTGACCGCGCCGCAGCCGGTTTCCTTGAGCACGCGCGCGGCGTTGGCGAAGGCCTGCGACGGGCTTTCCTCATAGGAGCCAAACGGCATATCGACCACCACAAGCGCGCGGCGCGCCCCGCGCATGACCGCACGTCCATGCACAATCATCAGGTCAAGGGTGACGCCAAGGGTGTTCTCCATGCCATGCATGACCATGCCCAGGCTGTCGCCGACCAGCAGGAAATCGACAAACGGATCGGCGATCGCCGCGGTGTGGGCATGATAGGACGTGAGCGACACGATGGGGTCGCCCCCTTTGCGCGCGGCAATATCAGGCGCGGTCAGGCGGCGGGTCTTGGTCTGGGCCGACATCTGGCTTTCCCGAAACTTGTGGGTACGCCCGGGTGTTATCGCCCATGTAACCCGGCAAGTTCAATCGCAATTGTGCGCCGCATCAAAACAGGGCGGGGCCGAACAGCGCGCCGTGGAAATACAGCACGACCGCGAACCCGGCAACACCGGCGCCAGCGGCAATCAGATCATGCTTGATGCTGGGCGTGAATTCGCCGGCCGGTCCGCGCGCATTGACGAGAGCGATGGCCGCGATGCTGTAGAGGAGAAAACTGCCGAACAGGACCAGGCCCGCGCTGTCGCCATTGGCGAGCAGATGGCCGATGGACCACAGGATCACGCCGCTCAGCATGGGGTGGCGCAGTTTCGCCTTGATATGGCCTTTCAGGTGCGAGGCGACGAGCAATATGAAGGCAAGCAGCACGAACAGGCTTGTCACCGCGCGGCCCCAGCCGGGTGGTGTGTATATTTCGCTCGTCCCGGCGGCGCCAAAGCCCATGATGATGAGCACAAAGCCGACCAGCGAAGCCGCCGCATGGAGGCCTTTGTAAGGGGTCTCTCCGATGCGCGTAATCAGGGCTTCGCGCTGCGTGCGCGCTGCCGTGAACAGATGGGTGGCGAAAAAGATGATCAGTCCGGTAATCAGCAGTGCCATGGTCGTTCCCTCACTCCCATTCGATGGTGCCTGGCGGTTTTGACGTTATATCATATACCACGCGATTGATGCCTTTGACCTCGTTGATGATCCGCGCGGCGGCGCGGCCCAGAAACTCGTGCGAAAAATCATAGTAGTCCGCCGTCATGCCGTCGCTCGAGGTGACGGCACGCAGCGCGCAGACATAGTCATAGGTGCGCGCATCGCCCATCACGCCGACGCTGCGCACGGGCAGCAGAACCGCGAACGCCTGCCAGATCTCGTCATAGAGACCGGCGTTGCGGATCTCGTCGAGATAGATGGCGTCGGCCTTCTGCAGGATGTCGCGCTTTTCGACCGTCACTTCGCCGGGCATGCGGATCGCCAGGCCGGGACCGGGAAACGGATGACGCGCGATCAGCACATCCGGCAGGCCCAGTTCGCGGCCCAGCGCGCGCACTTCGTCCTTGAACAGTTCGCGCAACGGCTCCACCAGCCGCAAGTTCATGCGCTCGGGCAGGCCGCCGACATTGTGATGCGACTTGATGGTGACCGAGGGCCCGCCGGTGAACGACACGCTTTCGATGACATCGGGATAGAGCGTGCCCTGAGCGAGAAACTCGACCTTGCCCAGCTTTGCCGCGGCCTCCTCAAATGTCTCGATAAACAGGCGTCCGATGGTTTTTCGTTTTTCTTCCGGATCGCCCACCCCCGCGAGCGCGTCGAGAAAGCGCTTTTCATGGCGGGCATGCACAAGCGGGATGTTGTAGTGATCGCGAAACAGGCGGACCACTTCCTCGCCCTCACCGGCGCGCAGCAGCCCGTGGTCGACGAAGACGCAATTGAGCTGATCGCCGATGGCTTCGTGGAGCAGCACCGCGACGACGGAGGAATCAACCCCCCCCGACAACCCGCACACGACGCGGCCCGCGCCCACCTGCCGGCGGATGCGCGCAATGGCATCGTCCTTGAACGCCGCCATGGTCCAGTCGCCCGCGCAGCCGCAGATGCGAAGCGCGAAATTGGCGATCAGTTGGCCGCCGCGCGGGGTGTGTACCACTTCGGGATGAAACATCAGCCCATAATAGTGACGGGCCTCGTCAGCAATCGCGGCGAACGGCGCGCCCCTGCTGGTGGCGACCGTCCTGAATCCGTCGGGCAAACGCATCACCCGGTCGCCATGGCTCATCCAGACCTGATCGCTGTCGCCCTTTTTCCACACGCCGTCAAACAGGGCACATGTTTCGGTGATGCTCACTTCGGCGCGCCCGAACTCACGGTGATCGGCCGTTTCGACACCGCCGCCAAGCCGCGCCACCAGCGCCATCTGCCCGTAGCAGATGCCGAGCACCGGCACACCTGACGCAAACACCTCATCGGGTGCGCGCGGCGCCTCACGGGCACCGACGCTGGCCGGCCCGCCCGACAGGATGATCCCATTCGGCCTGCGCCTTGAAAGCCAGTGCGCCGCGCGGTTGAACGGCACGATTTCAGAGTACACCCCCGCCTCGCGCACCCGTCGCGCGATGAGCTGGGTCACCTGGCTGCCAAAATCGATGATCAGGATTTCATCGCCCATGGGCCCTGATTTAGGCGAGCGCGCAGGCGATGGCAATCGATTCTGCGCGGGATACCCCCAACGCGCGGCCCAAGCGGCACCGCGACACGCAGGACACCCAGGATAATCGCAGGGCACACGCAGGATACACCCAGGACACACGCCAATACCCGAGCCTCACAGACCCGGGGCAACGAAAACTGAATGAACGTTCATTTATTCTCTTGATCTGCGCATCGTTGCGCCCGGTCTGGAAACGGGCGGCGCTGCGCTCAAGGCTGGGTACCGGGGCGCACCGTTTGCCGGCAGCGACTATCGCACGGGCCTGACCATTCTCGCCCGAGACCGGATTCCCATCGCCAATGCGGCGGGAGCCATATCCTTTGTGTGCCCGGGCGGCGGCCTTGAAACAATAGCCGATCGCGCATCCTTCACTGTGACCCCGGGAGAAGCCGGCACCCGGACTTTCTTCCGGCAGTCAGGAACGGTCTCGTACACCCTCGGCGCGACCCCGGCGTCGATTTATTTCAGCAACCCCATGGACCGCCGCCATGGCCCGGTGAATACTGGCGGAAACCGTCCAGCTCTCACCGGACAGGGCGCAAACGGCAGCTTCCGATTCTCGCTCGATCCCCGCTCCCTGCCGGCAAAGGCCGCGCGCGCAGGCACCCCGCAAGCCGCGGTG
>JALURZ010000154.1 GCA_027058735.1 Hyphomicrobiales bacterium
AAGGCCGCGCGCGCAGTCACCCCGCAAGCCGCGGTGATCCGGCCCCAGCCCCGCCCCCCGGGGCAGCCTCCCGCGGCCGGGCGGTCTCGCTGCTTGGTTTCCGGGCCACCGCATCGCAGGCGCGAACGGAAGTTTCGACTCCAGTCATGACCCTGGAAGAGCGCATCGACAAGTGCTTCAGGTTCGCCGATTTCCGGCTCGAACCTGCGGTAAAACTGGTGCCTTCCCACATTGAGCGGGTCTGCGCAAACACAGGCCGCAAAGCGCCAGATCACAATCGCCCGCTAGAGCGCCACCTCGACCTGGCGGCTGTCGCCTGGTTTGACCGTGAGTTTCTGTTCCTTGCTTGTGTTGCCGGTCTTGACCACGATCAGATAGTCGCCCGCGCTCAGCGTGTAGATGGGCGCGGCAACGTAACCGCCGACGAAATGCCGGCGTTTGCCTTCGAGATCCTTTTCATACGAAAAGACATCCCACCGCAGACCTTTCGTGACCTGGGCGCCGTCCCCGGCCTTGGCCACCAGCTTCACCATGCCCGCATTGAGATCGATCACGATGTCGGAGCGCTTGTTCGCGGTCACGCTCACCTCGGCCGACTTGACCGCCTGTCCGGCCTTGGCGACGACGTAATATTTCCCTTCCGCAAAGGTGAAGGTCGGTGTGGCCTCATAATTTCCGGCATAGCGCCTGCGCTTGCCATCAAGGTCCTTTTCGATCGAATAGACATCCCAGCGCATGCCCTTCTTTATCGGCTCTTTTTCGCCGCTAAGAACAGCGGACAGCGCCAGCAGCCCGGCATTCAGGACAAACTTGATGTCGGTGCGCTTTCCGGCGGTTACCTCGATCTCGCGGGCGCGCACGGCGCTGCCGCGCCTGGCGACGACATAGTAGCGCCCCGCCGGAAGCCGGAAGTTCGGCTTGGCGTCGTAGTTGCCGACGATGCGCCTGCGCTTGCCGTCAAGGTCCTTTTCGGCACCGTAGACATCCCAACGCATGCCCTTTGTGATGACCGTGCCGCCTTCGGAATAACTGGCTTCAAACACGGCAATCCCGGTCTTCATCACAAAAGTGCGCTGCGTGCGCTCCCCCGCCTTTATCTCGACTTCGCCGCTGATGACCGCGTTGCCGGTCTTTGCGACGACGAAAAACCGGCCCGCCGGCAGCTTGAAGAGTGGCGTTGCGTCATAGTTGCCGATGATGCGCCTGCGTTTGCCATCCGCGTCTGGCTGCGGAAGGTAGACATCCCACCGCATGCCTCTACTGATCGCCTCGCCACCGTCGGTAAAGGTCGCCTTGAGGGCGAGCAGGCCGGCATTCAGAACCAGTTCATGGCGCTTCGCCTCAGCGGGCGATGCCACGTCGAATTCCATGGAAACACGCGCGCTGCCGTATTTTGCCACGACAACATAACGCCCCGGCTGCAAGACGAAACTGGGTTGCGCGTTATAGCTGCCGGCTATCTGTTTGCGCTTGCCATCCGCATTCTGCGCGGCTTCGTACACATCCCAGCGCATGCCGCGCGTAATCGGGTCATCGCCCTCGCTCAGCACGGCGGAAAACCTGTGGCCCGGCACAACCGCCTTTTTCTTCGGCGGCGGGGCGGCCTGGACGACCTTCTTCGGCGGCGCCTTGATCGCGCTCACGGCTTTCGACAGCGCCGCGTTGAGTTCACTGGCATTCTCGGCGGCAAGAAACAGCCCGCCGGTATTTTCCGCCAGGCAGCGCAGCCCCGCCTGTTCCTGTTTGGCGACATCGAAACCGATCACATGAACCGTGAACCCGACGCCCAGTTGCTCAAGCTCCCTGCCCAGGGCGCAGGGATCGGCCTGACATGTCTCCTTGCCGTCGCTGATCAGAATGACGGTCGCCTCTTCCTCGGTGAATTTCAGTTTCCCGGCCGCGCGCCGCACCGCTTCCGACAGGGGCGTCTTGCCCTTGGGCGTGAGCGCGTCGACAGCTTTCAGGATCGCCTGCGGACGGGCCGGCCCGACCGGATAGATCGTCTCGATATCTCCACAATCGCCCTTGCGGCGATGGCCATAGACGCTCAGGCCGAGCTGAATGGACCTGTCCCACCTGGAAAGCAGATCCCTGACCGCGCGGCGCGCGATTACAATTTTCGGCGTGCCCTTGATCTGCCCCCACATGCTGCCCGAAGCGTCGAGCACCAGCATCACCTTGGAGTGCTTCGCCCCATTGGCGGGCATCGCCGGGACAAGGAAAATCGCAACGACGGCAAGCAGGCGGGCAATTGAGAAAACACGCGCACGCAACATGGTGCCAACTCCTCCCCTATCCGGAAAAACCGGCAAAAGAGTGCCACATAATCCGCGAGACCACAAACCCCCAAAACCGTTCAGCCGCGCTCCATCACGGCGACGAAAAACCCGTCGCAGCCGTGGCTCGCCGGGGTCAGCAGCACGCTGTCCTCGCGCCCGTCGGCGGATGCCGGCGGGCCGGCACCGATAGTGCGCGCCCAGACTTCGCCATAGGGAACCGGCGCAAAATCCGGATTGGCCGCAAGAAAACCGGCCACCTGATCGCCGTTTTCCTCCGGCAGAACCGAGCAGGTGGCATAGACCAGACGCCCGCCGGGGCGGACCAGCGCAGCGGCTGTTTCGAACACGCAGCGCTGCTCGGCGAGGCGCTGCTCAAGCGCGGCCGGCCTGAGCCGCCACTTGGCGTCCGGGCGCCGGCGCCAGACCCCGGAGCCCGTGCATGGCGCATCCGCCAGCACGATGTCCATGCGCCCGGCGAGTTTGCCGAGCGCGCACGCCCCGCCCCCCGGCAACACCTGCACATTGCGCGCGCCGGCCCGTTTGAGCCGCTCGAAAATCGGGCGCAGACGATGCCTGTCCACATCCCAGGCATGAACCTGACCCTTGTTGCCCATGGCGGCCGCCAGCCCCAGGGTCTTGCCGCCCGCACCGGCGCAGATGTCGGCCACCTGTTTACCGGGGGCAGCGCCGCTCAGCAAAACGGCCAGTTGCGAGGCTTCGTCCTGCACCTCGAACCAGCCCTTGCCGTGGCCGGGCTCGGTCTCCACATGGGGGTGGCGCGCCGGGCCGAAGGGTGCGGGGATGCGCAGGCCAACCGGGCTCATGGGGCAGGGTTCGGCGCCAAGATGCGCAAGGCTCCGGCCCACCTTGTGCATATCCGCCTTGAGCGTATTGACGCGCAGATCGACCGGCGCGCGGGTGGCGAGGCCCGCCCCCTGCCGTGCCGCCCGCGCGCCAAACGCCCTGTCGAACGACGGGCGCAGCCATTCGGGAATATCGCCGCAGGCGGGTTCGCGTGTGCCCGCGGGCGCATCCGTTGCAACGGCGGCCAGCAGCGCATCGTCGGGCCGGCCCGGCGCATGGGGAGAATCGGTTGCAAGCGCCACGATCTCCTCCACGCTCAGCCCCCAGCCCTCCAGCACCCCCAGCAGGACGGCCAGCGGCCTGTCGTCATCCATGCGTCGCGCCAGCGACTGCTTTTGGCGCAGCGCGTCGAATACCAGATTACCGATCACCGCACGGTCGCGCGAACCGGCGAAACGGTGCGCCCGTCCCCAGTCGCGCAAGGTTTCGTTCGCCGGGCGATGGCGGGCCTCGATTTCGCCCAGAATTTCCGCCGCCGCCGCCAGCCGGGCTCCAGGCGTCACCGGCTCAAACCTGGCCGCGATAATTCGGCGGCTCCCGGGTGATCG
>JALURZ010000155.1 GCA_027058735.1 Hyphomicrobiales bacterium
CGCGCGGTGGCGAAACAGCACGCGATCTCATCGCTGCTGGCCAGCGGGCGTTCGGCGAAAACGCTGCCATCGACCGGTGAGAGGCATGTCACGGTTGCGGCCATGGTCAGATGATCTCGAAATAGCGGTCCATTTCCCAGTCGGTTATGGCCTTGCGGAATTCGCGCATCTCCCATTCGCGACTGGCGGCGAAGTGATCGACGAAGGCATCGCCGAACAGGGCGCGCGCGGGCGCCGATTTTCTCAATCGCGCGGCCGCCTCCATCAAGGTGCGCGGCAGGGCGCGTTTGGCCGGAAACTTCCTGTCATAGGCGTTGCCCTCGATGGCGGCGTCCGGCTCGATCCTGTTTTCAATGCCCCACAGGCCCGAGCCGAGGGCCGCGGCCATGGCGATGTAGGGATTGATGTCGGCGGCCGAAACCCGGTATTCCACGCGCTGGGATTTTTCGCTGCCCGGTATGGCGCGCAGCGCGCAGGTGCGGTTCTCCACCCCCCAGCTTGCTTCGGTCGGCGCCCAGAACCCGGGGATCAGCCGGGTATAGGAATTCACCGTCGGGGCCACCATCGCCAGCAGTTCGGGCATCAGCGCCTGCTGCCCGCCGATGAAATGGCGCATGGTGTCGCTGATGGCATGCGGTTTTTCAGCGTCGTGAAAGACGCCTTTGGTGCTCTTGGCGTCCTGCAGCGAGAGGTGAATGTGGCCCGATTGTCCGGGCCAGTCGGGGGACCATTTGGCCATGAAGGTCGCCATCCAGCCGCGCCGCTGGGCGAGCACCTTGGTGAAGGTCTTGAACAGGGCCGCCTTGTCGGCGGCGGCCACCACCTCGTCGGCGGCAATGGCTGCTTCCAGCACGCCGGGGCCGGTTTCGGTATGCAGCCCCTCGATGGGGAAATTCATCGCTTCGGCCGTCTCCAGCAGCTCGTGGTAGAATTCCGCATGGACCGAGGAGCGCAGCATGGAATAGCCGAAAAAGCCCGGCGTGATGCAGTCGAGATGGCGATAGTGCTTTTCGCGCACCGTGTGCGGGGTTTCCTCGAACAGGAAAAACTCGAATTCGCACGCCCCCTTCACCCCAAAGCCCATGTCTTCGGCGCGCGCCGCCACCCGGCGCAGCACGCCGCGCGGACAGATCGCTTCGGCGGCGCCGGCGAACTCGCCCAAAAACAGCACCATGCCCCCTTCGAACGGCACATCGCGCGCGCTTTCGGGAACGATCCTGACCGGCGCATCGGGATAACCGGTGTGCCAGCCGGTATAGGTCACATTGTCGTAGAGCTGGTCCCTGCTGTCCCAGCCCAGCACCACGTCGCAAAACCCGAAGCCCGCATCGAGCGCGGACAGGAATTTCCCGCGGCTCATGTATTTGCCGCGCATGATCCCGTCGGCGTCGAACACGCCGATCTTGACGCTGGACAGACCGCGCGCTTCCACCAGCCTCCTGGCGTCCGCCGCTGATTTTACATCTGGTCGCGACATGTCATCTTGCCCTTCACGATTTTCGCAACGCAAAAAGCCGGCGCGTTCCCCGGGAGCGCCGGCTCCCGGGGATCCGCGTGTTCCAGCGGAACACCGTATCACCATGGCGGGCGCAAATCAGTAGCGATAGGGCGGGCCCGCCTTCTGCATGGTCGCGTTGTAATCCCTGAGGATCTGCACGACCTTTGCGGTGCGCGGCGTCTTTGCCGCGATCTCGTCCCAGAACTTGTGGGCCTCGTCCTCGACCGTCTTCCATTCCTCATCGGGGATGGTCGTCAGCTTCAGCTTGGTGCCGTTGACGCGCAGTTTCGCTTCCCCGGCCCAGTACCAGTACTGGCGGTGATAGTGCGAGGAATCCATGCACACATTGAACAGCGTCTTGAGATGTTCGGGCAGTGCATTCCAGCGGTCGGAATTGGCGAAATAAGACCCGATCCATGCCCCTGAAATATTGTTCGTCAGGAAGTAGTTGGTCACATCGGCCCAGCCCACGGTATAGTCTTCGGTGATGCCCGACCAGGCGATGCCGTCCAACTCGCCGGTCTGCACCGCGACCTCGATGTCCTCCCAGGGCAGGGTGACCGGAACGACGCCGAAGCGCTTCAGGAACCTGCCGGCGGTGGGGAAGGTGAACACCCGCTTGCCCTTGAGATCGGCGAGCGAACGGATCGGCTCGACGGTGGCGAAATGACACGGGTCCCAGGCGCCGGCGCTGAGCCATGTGACGCCGCCGACCTCGTCATAGGCCTCCTTCCAGATTTCATTGAGGCCGTATTCGTGGAACAGCGCGGGCACATCCAGCGAGTAGCGCAGCCCGAACGGAAAATAGCCGCCGAACACCGACACATCGACCGGGGCGGCGATCGAATCGTCATCGCTCTGCACCGCGTCGATGGTGCCTTTCTGCATGGCCCGGAAAAGCTCGCCCGTCGGCACCAGTTGATCGGCGTTGAACAGCTGGATTTCCATCTCGCCGTTGGCGATCTTGTTGAATTTGTCGATCGAGGGCTTGATGACATTGGCCGCGAGTGCCGCGCCCGCATAGGTTTGCAGGCGCCACTTGATGGTCTTGGCGTGGGACGCGCCATGAACCGCCGGCGCGCCAAGCGCCGTTGCGCCCACCGCGGCGGCCGAAGTCACGCCCGCCTTCTTGAGGAACTCGCGTTTGTTCAGTTTTTTCGACGTTTTCATAGTGACGGTCTCCCTGATTGTTTCCTGATTTGCCATTTTTCATCCATGGCTGGACAGTGGTGGAACTGGTTCGGTTTTGGTGCGTTCAAACGGTCCTCCTGTTGTTGTTGGGTCATGATCCGTAGTACAGGCCGGGCAGCCACAAGGCGATGCCGGGAAAGGCCGTGACCAGGGCCAGGCCGACAATCATCACCAGCACGAACGGTATGATCGAGCGGTAGATGTCGCTGAGGGTGATTTCGGGGGGCGCCATCGCACGCATCAAGAACAGGTTGTAGCCGAACGGCGGCGTCATATAGGCGATCTGGACGGTGATCGTGTAGAGCACGCCATACCAGACCGGATCGAAGCCGAGCGCGATCACCAGCGGCACATAAAGCGGCGCGACGATCACCAGCATCGCGGTATCATCGAGGAACATGCCCATCAGGATGTAGGAAAGCTGCATCATGATGAGGACTTCCCAGGGGCCGAGCCTCCAGCGCTCGATAAACAGCGATTCGATCGCCTTGACGGCTCCCAGCCCGTCGAAAACGGCGCCGAAACACAAGGCGGCAAGAATAATCCACATGAACATGCAACTGATGGCCAGCGTCTGGCGCATGGTGTCTTCAAGCACCTTGACCGTCAGCCGGCGCTTCAGCAGCGCAGCGAAAGTGGCCGCCGTCGCGCCCACCGCCGAACTTTCCACCAGCGACGTGACGCCCATCAGGAACAGGCCCGTCATGCAGAAGAAAATGACCAGCGGCAAAATGCCGGCGCGCAACAGCGCCAGTTTCTCGCGCATCGGCATCTGGCGTTCGCTGGGAGGCAGCGCGGGGCCGAGTTTGGGCTGCAGATTGCAGCGGATCACGATATAGGCGATGAACAGGGCGGCCATCAAAAGCCCGGGAAACACGCCCGCGAGCCACAGTTTGCCGACCGGCTGGCGCGCGATCATGCCATAGAGCACCAGCACGACGCTGGGCGGCACCAGAATGCCCAGCGTCGTGCTGGTGCTCTATGGC
>JALURZ010000156.1 GCA_027058735.1 Hyphomicrobiales bacterium
CGCGTGGCGTGCGGATTTGAGCCACAGATCATCGGTGAAATAGGCATCGAACTGCGCGGCCACGAACCGGCTCTTTGAAAACTGATGGCCGGCGCGCATGCGCCGGTAGACAAGATCGTCTTTTCGTGCCCTGGAAAAAACGACAATCGCTTCCGCGCCCATGGCCCCGTTCTTGGTGGCTCCAAATGACAGAATATCGACGCCGGCCCGCCAGGTGATATCGCCAGGCGCCACATCCAGCGCCACCAGCGCATTGGCGAACCGCGCGCCATCCATGTGCACCGCCATTGCATGCTCGCGCGCGATTTCGCTGAGCGCTGCAATTTCCTCCGCGCGGTAGAGCGTGCCCACCTCGCTCGCCTGGGTCAGACTGAGCGCGGCCGGTCTGGGCAGATGGGCATTGTCCGGGTCGAAGCCGGCCAGCGTATCGCGCAAGGCCTGGGGCGCGATGCGGCCATTGCCCCCCTCGATGCCGATCAGCTTCGCGCCGCCGGTATAAAACTCCGAAGCGCCGCACTCATCGACCATGATATGCGCTTCGCCATGGCAGAAAACCGCGCCATAGGGCGGCGTCACACCGGCGATCGAAAGCGCATTGGCCGCCGTGCCGGTAATGAGCAGCAGGACATCGACATCGGTTTCGAAAATCTCCGCGAACCGGGCTTCGACGCGGCGCGTGAGATCATCCGCGCCATAAGACATGGCCGGCCCGCGATTGGCCCGCTGGATGGCCTCCATGATCTCGTCATGAACGCCAGAACTGTTGTCGCTGGCAAAAAACATGGACGCGCCTCCGGTCTTTCAATCCATATTGGCAATGACAAGATCGGGCAAGGGCTCGCCCACATCAAGCCCGAAGATGCGGGCGTAAAAGGCATATTCGCTCTCCAGCGCGGCCTTGATGTTGCGCGCCTGCCGGAAGCCATGGGCTTCGCCTTCGAATTCCAGATAGGCGACGGCGATGCCGCGTTCTTTCAGGCTTTGCACCATGGCGCGCGACTGATCGGGGGGCACGACCTTGTCGTCACTGCCCTGAAAAAAGATTACCGGCGCGGACATCCTGTCCGCGTGAAACAGCGGCGAGCGGGCCCTGTAGACCGCTTCGGCCTTGTCCGGGTCGACGCCCAGCAGCGAATGGATATAGCCGGATTCGAATTTGTGGGTCAGGGCGGCAAGGCGTTCGAGGTCGGAAATCCCGTAATAGGCCGCTCCCGCGGCAAACACATCATGAAATGCAAGCGCGCACAGAACCGTGTAGCCGCCCGCGCTGCCGCCGGAAATCAGCAGCCGGGCCGGATCGGCGAGCCCCTCTTTCGCCAGCCAGCGCGCACCGGCAACCACGTCCTCCACATCGGCAATGCCCCATCTGCCGTTGAGCGCGTTGCGATAGGCGCGGCCATAGCCGAAGCTGCCGGCATAATCGACATCGAAATAGCCAAAACCCCGGCTGGTCCAGTACTGGATTTTCGGCTTGAAGCCGCGATCCGCCATGCCGGTGGGCCCGCCATGGGCCGACACGATCACCGGCGGCAACTCCGCTTCGGGCGCGCTGAACCGGCTGTTGACCGGCGGATAATACAGCCCGTGCGCATCGCGCCCCTCGCCGCCGGGGAAGGTCATCTGCCGGGGGTGCGAGATCATCCCGCCCGGCACATCGCTTTTCGCACCGCGCCGGATAAGCGTGATCGCGCATTCCCCCGGCACGCTCAGATCGAGCGCCACCACCGCGGGCGCCCGCGCGTCGTCGGCGCCGATCGCAACCACGCCCTGGCCACAGGCCCGCACATTGTCGATCTGGCTCAAGGCGCAGGGAACCGGCTCCAGACCGCCGCCGGACGCCGCGATGATCCCGAGGCGGTAGCGCCCGCCTTCGATATAGGATGCGGCAATCGCTCCGCTCTCCAGGATGGCGTAAGACGTCGTCGCGAGGCTCCACAGCGGGCGGGCGAATTCGGCTTCGCGCAGCACAAGCGGTTGCGTTTCGCTTCCATCCCACACCATGAGATTGCCCCAGCCGCTGTCATCGGCAACAAAGACCAGTTTCCCGTCCGCCGTCCATTCGGGCTGGAAGGTGGCGGCATCGCCGCCCCCGGCGATTTTGCGGGCCGGCCCGATCCCCCCCTCCTCGTCGAGATCGGCGACGAACAGGGCGGCACTGTCCCACGGCATGTGCGGCAGATCCCAGGCGAGCCAGGCAAGCCGGCCGCCATCGCGCGACAACTGCGGGCTGGCGTAAAAATCCGCCCCCGAGACGAGCCGCACCGGCTGGCTGGGCGTGTCATTCAGCGCCACGCTGGCGATGAAATTCCGCGCAAGGCCGCCCTCGCCGCCATGATGCTCGCCAACACACAGCAGCCGGCGGCGGCCGGGATCGGCGCAAATATCGGCGAACCGTGTCCCGGCCCCATCCGTGACGCGCCGCGCGTGGTCCTTGTCCACGATCCGGTAAATCTCCTGATCGGCCGCATTGACGGCAAACAGGCCAAGCGGCGTGACGGCGAATTCGCCGCCGCCATATTCATGCACCCGCGAGCGGGCCGAAAAGTCCCGGGGCAAGCAATCGGCAACGGTTCCATCGGCGTCACGGCACACGAGAACCGTTCGGCCCCGTTGCGCGGCGCGGGTTTCGGACCAGTAGACGGCACCGCCCTTCGCGCCGCAAAGGCCGAACCGCAATGTATCCCCGGCCACAACGTCGCCGTCTATCGGCGACACCCAGGTTCCGTATGCCGCGATTTGCCGGTCTTGAGCCACATGATCCCCCTTGTTCTGGTTTCGGCGATGGACGAAAGGTGAGGCTATCGCGTCCGGATTGTGTCCACCATCTTGTAACGCGCGCGCATTTCTGGCATGTTTGGGTCGTGAAAGGACAGGGTCATTGTCCTTTTCCGTCTCCTGTTACCGGCCGGCACGGCGACACCACATCCCGCATTTGCTGGATGCGGTGATCAGGAGGGCAGCGGGGTCGGCGCGGAACATGCAAGGTCCGCTCGCCGCACATTCCCGCAAGCCGTTGGGCGCGCCCTTTGTCGCGGCGGGCCGTTTCGGCTACGAGCGCAAGGGCTGACGTCAGGTCCGGTCAAGTAAAACGCTCAAATCGGCCCTGGTGGCCACATCCCGGGACACCTGCGGTGATTTTTCCGGGAACAACGGATGGCTTGCGCCGCCATTGGACTTTGTCGCGCAGGGCACTCGTGAATTCACGCCGCAAGGGCGCGGTCGCGCGCCAGGGAGGTCTAGACGTGGCAGGATCGGGAAGAAAACACGGCGCGAAACACCGCGCAGCGCGTCGCGGGGCGGCGCGCGGGACCATTCGGGGCCTGCCGAAGGCCCAGGGGCTCTATCGGCCCGGGCGCGAGCACGATGCCTGTGGTGTCGGTTTTATCGCCGACATGACCGCACCGCCGTCGAACCAGACGATCCTGGACGGGTTGCAAATACTGGAAAACCTGACCCATCGCGGTGCGGTCGGCGCCGATCCGCTGTTTGGCGACGGCGCGGGGCTGACCAGCGCCATCCCGCACAGATTGTTCGTGGAAACCTGTGATTTCGATCTGCCCGAACCGGAACGATATGCGGTGGGGCAGTTTTTCCTGCCGCAGGACGAGGCCATGCGGCGGCACTGCGTTGAGATCATAGAGAAGGTCATCGCCGATGAGGGCCTGGTTGCTTTGGGCTGGCGCCCGGTGCCGGTGGACAATTCCGGCCTGTCGCAGAGCGTTACCGACAGCGAACCGGCCCATGCCCAACTGTTTATCGAGCGCGGCAAGGACATTGCCGACACCGACGCCTTCGAGCGCCGGCTGCTGATCGCGCGCAAGGTGGCCTCAAACACCATCCATGCGCAGACCGATGGCCGCGACAACGGATTTTATGTCGTGTCCATGTCCGCGCGCACCATTGTCTACAAGGGCATGTTCCTCGCCTATCAGTTGCGCGCCTATTACGGCGATCTGCGCGATGCGCGGTATGAATCGCGTTTCGCGATGGTGCATCAGAGATTTTCCACCAACACGTTTCCCTCCTGGAACCTGGCCCACCCGTTCCGCATGGTCTCCCATAACGGCGAGATCAACACCCTGCGCGGCAATGTCAACTGGATGGCGGCGCGTCAGGCCAGCGTGCGCTCCGAACTGTTCGGCGATGACATCTCCAAGCTGTGGCCCATCAGCTATGAAGGCCAGTCCGACACGGCGTGTTTCGACAACGCGCTCGAATTTCTGACCCGCGGCGGTTATTCCCTGCCCCATGCGGTCATGATGCTGATCCCCGAAGCCTGGGCGGGCAATCCGCTGATGGATGAAACGCGGCGCGGCTTTTACGAGTATCACGCAGCCCTGATGGAGCCCTGGGACGGCCCCGCCGCCATGGCGTTCACTGACGGGCGCTATATCGGCGCGACGCTGGACCGCAACGGCCTGCGTCCGGCGCGCTATGTCGAGCTTGACAATGGCCGGGTCATCATGGCGTCGGAAGCCGGCGTGCTGCCGGTCGATGAGGCACGGGTCGTGCGCAAATGGCGCCTGCAGCCCGGCAAGATGCTGTTGATCGACATGGAACAGGGGCGCATCATTTCCGATGATGAAATCAAGAGCAAGCTGGCTTCGCGCCATCCTTACCGCAAATGGCTCGACCGCACCCAGACCATTCTTGAAGACCTGCCGGTCGTGCGCCGCGCCACGCACAAGACGGACGCCTCCCTGCTGCAGCGCCAGCAGGCCTTCGGCTACACGCAGGAAGACATAAAGTTTCTGATGGAGCCCATGGCGACCACCGGGCAGGAACCGATCGGCTCCATGGGAACCGACACGCCCATTTCGGTGCTGTCCGACCGCCCCAAGCTGCTGTACACCTATTTCAAGCAGAATTTCGCGCAAGTGACCAACCCGCCGATCGACCCGATCCGCGAGGATCTGGTAATGTCGCTGGTGTCGTTCATCGGCCCGCGGCCGAACCTGTTCGACCTCAAAGGCCTGTCGCGGGTCAAGCGGCTCGAGGTGCGCCAGCCCATCCTGAGCAATGACGATCTGGAAAAGATCCGCATGATCGGCGAAGTCGCCGACAACGCCTTCCAGACGCAGACCCTCGACATCACCTATCCCGCCGGCGAGGGCGCGGACGGCATGACCCCGGCGCTCAAGCGCCTGCGCGCGGACGCCGAGGCCGCGGTGTCCCGGGGCAACAACATCATCATCCTGTCGGATCGCGACATCGGGCCCGGCGCCGTCGCCATACCCGCGCTGTTGGCGACGGCGGCGGTGCATCATCACCTGATCCGCAAGGGCCTGCGCACATCGGTCGGCCTGGTGGTGGAGACGGGCGAAGCGCGCGAGGTGCATCACTTCTGCGTGCTGGCCGGCTATGGCGCGGAGGCCATCAATCCGTATCTCGCCTTTGAAACCCTGCACGCCATGATCGACGAACTCCACGAGGATCTGTCGCACGAAAAAATCGTCAGCCGTTATATCAAGGCCATCAACAAGGGCATTTTGAAAGTAATGTCCAAAATGGGGATCTCCACCTATCAGTCCTATTGCGGCGCCCAGATTTTCGATGCGGTGGGGCTGAACAGCGCCTTTGTGGATGCGTTCTTTTTCGGCACCGCCACAACGATAGAAGGGGTCGGCCTGAAGGAAGTGTCGCAGGAAACCCTGCGGCGTCACGCCGATGCGTTTGGCAGCGCCCGGATCTATCGCGACGTTCTCGATGTCGGCGGCGAATACGCTTTTCGCCTGCGCGGGGAACAGCATATGTGGCGGCCCGAACTGGTCGCGGCCCTGCAGCACGCGGTGCGCGGCGAGAACTTCGAGACCTATAGCGCGTTCGCCGAAATGGTGAACGATCAGGCCGCCCACCTGTTCACCATTCGCGGCCTGTTTGAGCTGCGCAAGAGCGGACGCGAGCCGGTCGCGCTGGAGGATGTCGAGCCGGCATCCGAGATCGTCAAACGCTTTTCCACCGGCGCCATGTCGTTCGGCTCGATCAGCCGCGAAGCGCATGGCACGCTGGCGATCGCCATGAACCGCATCGGCGGCAAGTCCAATACCGGCGAGGGCGGCGAACAGCCCGACCGCTTCAAGCCGATGGCCAATGGCGATTCTCTGCGCTCGGCCATCAAGCAGGTCGCCTCCGGCCGGTTCGGCGTCACCACCGAATACCTGGTCAATTCCGACGTGATGCAGATCAAGATCGCGCAAGGCGCGAAACCCGGCGAGGGCGGACAACTGCCCGGCCACAAGGTCGACGCCACGATTGCCCAGGTGCGCCACTCAACGCCGGGGGTCGGCCTCATCTCGCCGCCGCCGCATCACGATATCTATTCGATCGAGGACCTGGCGCAGCTCATCTTCGATCTCAAGAACGTCAATCCGCAAGGCGATGTCAGCGTCAAGCTGGTCTCCGAAGTCGGGGTCGGCACGGTGGCCGCCGGCGTCACCAAGGCGCGCGCCGACCACATCACCATTTCCGGGTTTGAAGGCGGCACCGGCGCCAGCCCGCTGACCTCGATCAAACATGCCGGCTCGCCCTGGGAGATCGGCCTTGCCGAGACCCACCAGACGCTCGTGCTCAACCGGCTGCGCGGGCGGGTCGCGCTGCAGGTGGACGGGGGCCTGCGCACCGGGCGCGATGTGGTCGTCGGCGCGCTGCTGGGGGCCGATGAATTCGGGTTCGCCACCGCGCCGCTCGTTGCCGCCGGCTGCCTGATGATGCGCAAGTGCCACCTGAACACCTGTCCGGTCGGCATCGCCACCCAGGACCGCATGTTGCGCAAGCGCTTCCGGGGAACGCCGGAACATGTCATCAATTATTTCTTCTTTGTCGCCGAGGAAGTGCGCCAAATCATGGCCGAACTCGGGTTCACCCGGTTCGACGACATGATCGGCCAGACCGATATCCTCGATACCCGCAAGGCGCTCGATCACTGGAAGAGCGAAGGGCTGGACTTCAGCCGCCTGTTTCACAAGCCCGACATGCCCGATGACGTCGCGATCCATCATTGCGAGCGCCAGATCCATCATATCGACGATGTGCTCGACCGCACGCTGATAAAGAAGGCAAAAGACGCGCTGGAGAAATCGAAGCCGGTCAAGATCGAGGCGGAGATTCGCAATACCGACCGCACGACGGGCGCCATGCTGTCGGGCGAGATCGCCCGGCGCTACGGCCATGCGGGGCTGGGGGAGGATACGATCTGGGTTTCGCTTCGCGGCCAGGCCGGGCAGAGCTTCGGCGCGTTTGCCGCGCACGGCCTGACGCTCGATCTGCAGGGCGAGGCCAATGACTATGTGGGCAAGGGACTGTCGGGGGGGCGGCTGATCGTGCGCCCCCCCGACGATTCGCGGATCGCTGCGGGGGAAAACATCATCGTCGGCAATACGGTGCTTTATGGCGCGATCACGGGTGAATGTTATTTCAGCGGCGTCGCCGGGGAGCGCTTCGCGGTGCGCAATTCCGGCGCCATCGCTGTCGTCGAGGGCACGGGCGATCATGGCTGCGAATACATGACCGGCGGCGTCGTCGTGGTGATCGGCCAGACGGGGCGCAATTTCGCGGCCGGCATGAGCGGCGGCATCGCCTATGTCCTTGACGAGGCCGGTGATTTTCCGCGCCGCTGCAATCTTTCCATGGTCGAGCTCGAACCCATCGGCGCGGAAGACGACCTCATGGAGGAACTGCATCACCAGGGCGGCGATCTGGAGACCCACGGCATGGTCGATGTCAACGCGGATCTGGACCGGTTCGATTCCGAACGGCTGCGCCAGATCATCGAGAACCACCTTCGCTATACCGGCTCCCTAAGGGCCCGCGATATCCTGGATAGCTGGGAGGCCAGCGTAAAGAAATTCGTCAAGGTGATGCCGCTGGAATACCGCCGGGCGCTGGAGGAACTGGCGCGCAAGGCCGATCAGCGCCAACATGTGGACGAGCAGCCGGAGCGCATGCGCGATCATGGGTAAGGTAACCGGATTTCTCGAGATCGCCCGCCACGAGCGGACCTACAAGCCGGTGGCCGACCGGATTCGCCACTTTCGTGAATTCGTCATTCCCCTCGATGAGCGCGAAGTTGGCGATCAGGCGGCACGGTGCATGGATTGCGGCATTCCCTTCTGCCATACAGGGTGCCCGGTCAACAACCAGATCCCCGACTGGAACGATCTTGTCTACAAGGGCGACTGGCGGCGCGCGGCGCACAACCTTCATTCGACCAACAATTTTCCCGAGATCACCGGGCGCGTCTGTCCTGCCCCTTGCGAAGAAGCCTGCACCTTGAACATCGAAGACATTCCGGTCACCATCAAGACCGTGGAATGCGCCATCGCGGACAAGGCGCTGGAGAACGGGTGGGTGAGCCCGCAGCCGGCTCGCGAAAAGACCGGTAAGAGTGTCGCCATCGTCGGCTCGGGCCCCGCCGGCCTGGCCGCGGCCCAGCAGCTCGCCCGCGCCGGCCATGATGTTCATGTGTTCGAGAAAAACGCCAGGCCCGGCGGATTGCTGCGCTACGGCATTCCCGATTTCAAGATGGAAAAACACCTGCTCGACCGCCGCGTGGAGCAGATGTGCGCCGAAGGCGTCACGTTTCACTGCAACAGCCTGGTTGGCGTTGATATCACCGCGCAGGCCCTGGAGCGCGATCACGATGCGATCCTGCTGAGCGGCGGGGCGGAAAAACCCCGTGATCTGCCCGTCGAAGGCGCTGAGTTGGACGGGATTCACTACGCCATGGACTTTCTGGCCCAGCAGAATCGCCGCATCAGTGGCGAGGAGCTTGGCGATGTCGTGGAGATTACGGCCGGTGGCAAGCATGTTGTGGTTATCGGCGGCGGTGATACCGGGTCCGACTGCATCGGCACATCGTTTCGTCAGGGTGCGCTTTCGGTCACCCAACTTGAAATTCTGCCCCAACCGCCGCTGAAGGAAGACAAGGCGCTGACCTGGCCGGACTGGCCGGTGAAATTGCGCACCTCGACAAGTCAGGAGGAAGGCGCGGAGCGTGAATTTTCGGTGATGACGACCCGGTTTTCCGGCGTCAATGGCAAGGTGACGACCCTGCATTGTGTGCGGGTCGATGCCAATCTCAAGCCGGTGGACGGCGAACAGTTCGAGATCCGCGCCGATCTCGTTCTGCTCGCCATGGGGTTCGTGCACCCGGTGCATGAGGGTTTGCTGGCCGATCTGGCGGTGGCGCTCGATGCGCGCGGCAATGTGAAGGCAAGCGATGCCGACTATCGCACGTCGCGCGACAATGTTTTCGTTGCCGGCGACATGCGCCGCGGCCAGTCACTCGTGGTGTGGGCGATCCGCGAGGGCCGCCAGGCGGCGCGCGCCATCGATTTGCACCTGATGGGCGCCTCCGCCCTGGCGCGTTAGACCCTTTCTTGTTTATACGGAACCATTTGATGGCTCAAATCAGCCCATCAGCAGCGTTCCGTAGCTTGACCGATAAACCATAACGCCCTGCGCTGCGCGCCTTGCTGAGTGACCTGATTTGAGCCATCAAATGGTTCCGTATAAACAAGAAAGGGTCTAACGCGTGCCTACCGGGCCGCCTGATCGCCGCCGGGCCGCCAGGTGAAATCATCGGCCCGGCCCGGTTTTGCCGCCAGCTTTTCGCCGCGAAGCATGACCTTGGAAAGCGTGCTGTCGGCTTTCACTTTCCGCATGTCAGTGTCCGCCACCCCCGCCGGCGTGCGTGCGGCGACCGGTTCGGCCACCGGCTCGATGACCGGGGTCGGCGCCCCGTCCCGCAGATCGCTCGCCGGGGTCACGACGAGATCGGCGTCCCTGCGCCCGGTCTCCGCCAGCCGCTTGTCGGGTTTCGCCGTTGCGCGGGTCAGCCCGTCGGTGCGGATGACCGCCTTGCCTGTCAGTTCGACATTGCGCCAGCCCTGGGCGCGCACGATATCGGCGAGTATCCCCGGCTTCACCAGATTGGCCAGCAGCGCATTGCCGGGCCAACTGAAATGCAGGCCATCGGGCGTGCGCAGCCGGCGGATGCGCCCGGTGGCATCGCTCCCGTAGCCGGCGAACTTTCCCTGCGCGTCCGAGAACTTGCGCCTGGTGGAGATAAACTTTACCTGGTGAACCCGCGCGCGTTCGCGGACAATCGCGTTCACCATGGCGATATGCTGGTTGAGCCGCCAATTGCGCGCCGGCGGGATCTCTATCCAGTAGATGGCGATTTTCCGGCGCTTGAGCTGACGGATAAACTGGTCAACACGCTGCGCATAGGCCTGGCGCCAGCCCGGGGTCCCAGGCCGATAGCGCCGCCCGGCCGCGCGCAGGCTGCGGCTGTCATAGGTCCCCAGCATGACGACAGCGACATCGACGCGCTGTTTGGCCAGATAGGCGGCAAGATATTTGTTCCAGTCAAACCGCGCGGTCTGCGCAAGGCCGGCCTGGGCGCTGATCTGGCGGCGGACGGTGATGAGTTCATTGTTCTTGAAGGCAAGATCGAGGCTCGCCCACAATCCCTGCGACAGGGAATCGCCAAACACGACGATATTGATTTCCTCGTCATCACGATACGGATTGATATAGGGCGGCGCGGGCAACGCAAATCCGCCAGCGCCTTCCTCCCCTTCGGTCACGGCATCCTGCGCACGCGCCGGGCCGGTCAGCACGGCGACCGAAAACACACACATGAGCATCGCCAGCCGGCAAACCGCCGCAGCGCCAATGCGGCCGGCCTGTTTGATCAATTCCATGACAATCCGCACACAGATTCCAGTCGCCGGATTGCACAATATCCGGTCCGGCGCATAGTACAAAAAGACGGGCGAATTCCAAAATCACTTTTCGCGCAGATGTTCAAGCAGTTCCGGGGTCGGATAGCCATCGGCGCGCAATCCCGCCTTGCGCTGAAAGCGGGCGACGGCGCGACGGGTCTTCGGCCCCAGCCGCCCATCAACGCCGCCGGTATCGAAGCCTCTGGCGACAAGCAGTCGCTGCAACTCCTCAATCTGGGAAACGGAAAGACGCGGGCCGCGGCGCGGCCACTTGCCGCGAAGCGGCGCGGCGCCCCGGAGCCGGTTGGCCAGATGGCCGATACCCAGCGCATAGGCGGTCGATATGTTATAGCGGCGCACCACGTGAAAATTCCGGTAAACCATGATGGCCGGCCCGCGCGCGCCCGCAGGCAGGATAATCGCTGCGGAACGCTCGAGGCGGGCGAAACGGACGCCATCGGCACGGCGCACTCCCAGCGACCGCCAGTCGGCAATGGATTTGAAGCTGGCGATGTCGGCCAGCGCGTAGTCGAATTTTTGCGGCAGTCTGACCTCATCGAGGACCGGCTCGCCGGCCTGCCAGCCCAATGCCTTGAGCAGCGCGGCGGCGGACGCCAGCGCATCGCCCGGCGTGCCCCACAAATCGCGCCTGCCGTCGCCGTCAAAATCCACCGCATGTTGAAGAAACTGCGACGGCAGGATCTGGGTCTGCCCGAGCGCACCGGCCCAGGACCCGACAAAACGCGCACGCGAAACCTCACCACGCTGCATCATTTCAAGCGCGGCCAGCACCTGCTTCCTGCCGAATGCCCGCCGCCTGCCGCGATAGCCCAACGTGGCCAGCGAGCGCACCACATATTGGCCGCCGATAAACCGGCCATAGGCGCTTTCCATCCCCCAGATGGCGGCCAGCACATATTTGCTGACGCCGTATTGCGCCTCGATCCTGTCAAGGGTGGAGCGATACGCCCTGACCTTATAGCGGCCATTCCTGACACGCGCCGCGGAGATGGCCTTGTCGAGATAGTCCCAGATCGCACGGGTAAATTCGGGCTGGGCGTTGTTCGAGGCGGCGATGGTGCGGTCCGGGGCGACACCCTGGAATGCGCGCTCGAAGGTTGCCCGCGAAACACCGCGCGCACGCGCCTCGGGCCACAGGCCCGAGACCCACTGCGCGAACGGCGCGCCGGCGCTGCGTCTGTCTTCCAGCGCGCGCGCGGGCTGCCCGTTGGCATCCAGCACCAGCAGGCCGCCGGCAAGCATCACGAGACCCCGAACCCTGCCGCGACAACGGCGAAGCCGGTCTGCGGCGCGCGCCCGGCACGCCCCCCCCTGCACCATCATTCCTCCTCCGCCGCCGGAATTGAAACGGTCTTCTAACAGGATTTTGCCTGCACGCACAGGGCGCGGGGGGGGGTAGCGCTCCCGCGGCCTCAGGCCACCGATTTACGATTGGCAAGAATCCGTTCCCAGGCCAGCGCGTGGCGGACAATATGTTCCAGTTTGTCGTGGCGCGGCGCCCAGCCCAGTTCGGCGCGGATTTTCCGCGCACCGGCGATGACACTCGCCTGATCACCCGCACGGCGCGGCGCATCCCGCACATTCAGCGGCCGACCCGTTGCCTGTTCGATCGCGGCAACGACCTCGCGCACCGAAAAGCCGCGACCATAACCGCAATTGAAGGTCGCCGGCCCACCGCCCGCGCGCAGATAGTCCAGCGCATCGCAATGCGCCTGGGTCAGGTCGCTGACATGAATATAGTCGCGGATGCAGGTGCCGTCGGGGGTATCGTAGTCGGTTCCGAAAATCCGCAGATAGCGCCGCTGGCCGGCGGCCACCTGGCAGGCCACCTTGATCAACTGGGTGGCGCGCGGCGAGGCCTGCCCCGCGCGCCCGGCCGGATCGGCGCCCGAAACGTTGAAATAGCGCAGCGCCACATAGCGCAGGCCATGGGCCCGTGCCACGTCACGCAACATCCATTCGCTCATCAGCTTCGAGGCGCCATAGGGCGTGACCGGGCGCGCCGGCGCGGTCTCGAAGACCGGGTTGGTTTCCGGCGCGCCATAGACGGCCGCGGTTGAGGAAAAGATGAAATTACCGACACCGCCCTTGATGCAGGCGTCGATGAGCGCGCGGGTGCGAACCGTATTGTTGAGATAGTAGCCGAGCGGATCGTCAAGGGATTCAGATACAATGATCGACCCGGCAAAATGGATCACCGTATCGATCGCGTGGTCATGAATGATCGTGCTGAGCAGGATCTGATCGGCGACATCGCCCTGATAAAAGCGCGCTTCGCCCGGCACCGCCCAGCGAAAGCCGGTCGACAGGTTGTCGATCACCACCACCTCCTCGTCCCGCGCCAGCAGGTCGAGCACCATATGACTGCCGATATAGCCGGCTCCCCCTGTCACCAATACGCCCATGTCACCCACGCTATCGTTCCGCCAGGCGCTGCAAGGCCCCGGAGGCCCGTTCGCATCCGCCGCGCCCCTATCATAGGCGGTCGCACGTTAAGATTGGCTAACCGCCCCGCGCCGGCATGCCGGCTATTTTCTCGCGTTCAATCCGACGAAAACGGAATTGGACGTAAAACCGCCCCCGCCGTTCGAATTGTCGCTGAAATCCTCGAAACCATAGCGCAGCACGGCGGCCAGATAGCGATTGAAGCGGTATTCGATGCCAAGCGCGGTTGCGAATGTTTCCTCCACCAGAGGGCTGCCCTTGAAATCTTCACGCTCGAAGGTCAGGCTGGCGGACACGATGATGTTCTGGCGCAGTGCATGGCGCAGCGCCAGTTCCAGCGTGCGCCGGACAGCGCCCGACGCACCGACAATGGTGGTCTCCTCAACACCGGTCGCAACCGATGCACTCAGCGTGGTCAGGGCAGTTGGCGCCCAGGTAACCGACGCGCGCACAAAAACATCGCCGATATCCCGGAAAGAGGGATCCTCGAATGTCGCGCGCAGGAAACCGCCCGCGATCTCGCCGCTCAGGATCGGCCCCAGATTGATCGCCGCCCCGCCGGCGAGAACATAGCCTTGCGAATCCCGCCGCTGGCCGTTGTCGTCGGTGCGCTGGTCGTAATTGCGCCGCGATACCGTCATCTCGGCAAACGGCTGAAGGGCGGGCGAGACCTCATACGAGCCGCGCAGGGTGCCGGACAGATCGTAGTAATTGCGGTCCTTGTTGGTCTGGGTGCCGCCGCCCACAAGCGCGGTGTCCTCGACCGTCGTATCCGCAATCGCGCCGCGCAAGGAGACACTGAGCCGGTTGAAACGCTGGGTGATCTGCGCGCTGGCGCCAAAATCGTGCTGATCGGGAAGCTCTGCGGCGGCGGCTGAAACATCGGCGCTGGCGCGCCTGTCCTCGCTCAGGGCGTAGTCGGCGCTCAGATCCACCCTGGTGCGTTCGCGGATATCGATGCGGGCCGAAGCCGCGATATCCGCCTCATGGATATCCCTGGACGCCGAGCCGCTGAAAAATTCATTGCTGCTCGACATCTCCAGCGAAAACCGATGGCGCGGCCAGTCGCTTTCGAGCCGCAGCGAGGGAACGAGCCGGTAGGAGACATCGCCGCCGCCATCGCTGCCGTCGCCCTGAAACACATTGTCGTCAAAGGCGATGCCGCTCAGTATTTCCGGGTAAATGACGAAGGCGCCCGCGCGCAGGCCGAGCGCCGCATAGGGATTGCGGGAAATCGGGACCGCGGGCGCAGCCGGCCGGGACGCCGGCAGGCTGGCGGTGGTAAGGGATTCTGCCGGCATCTCGATGCCGAACGTATCGAGCCGCGGGGAGGGAGATTGCGCCTCGGCGGCGTCGCGCGGACCGCCCGCCAGATCCTCATTGCCCGCCCCGTCAACCGAAAACGTGTCTTGCTGCGCCGCACTCTGCGCCCGGGCGGGCGAGGGCGCCACGACCGGGATCAGGCCGGCTGCAATGATTGAAACGACGATGCGGCGGTAAGTCATCAAACCACGGCTCAAGGCACCGGGAGCGGCAGAACAACCGTTCGCAGGCCCCGGATTCCAGCGGCGCACCCAACGCGAACCCCGGCACCGGCGCGAGGCGGGAAACGGCCGCCCGGTTTCCCGGCACAAGCCTAGGATTTCTATGGTTAACAAGGCGTATAGAGTCACAATTGCCTTGAGTGGGGGCCATCCGGGCTGCTACGGTTTTTCGCATTCACATGCCTGAGGATTTCCCCGGCATGGCCCGAGTTTTGCCGGACCGGTTCATCATGACCAAAACAGCGCAGCTTGCGGACACCCGCTCCAGTGACGATATCGTGGCCTCGGCGCGCCGGTCCATCGGGATCGAAGCGCGCGGCATCCAGCAGCTGGCTGGCGCGCTTGATGGCCCCCTGGGCGCGGCGCTGAGCCGTGCGGTGCATATGCTGCAATCGGCCAGGGGACGGATAATCGTCTCCGGCATGGGCAAGAGCGGCCAGATCGCGCGCAAGATCGCCTCGACACTGGCCTCCACGGGCACCCCGTCGATATTCATCCACCCCGGCGATGCCAGTCATGGGGATCTGGGCATGATTACATCGCAAGACGCGGTTTTGGCGTTTTCGTGGTCAGGCGAGACGCCCGAACTCAGCGACATGGTGGCCTATACGCGGCGTTTCAGCGTGCCTCTGATCGCGGTGACGGCGCAGCAGAACAGCGCCCTTGCGCGTTCCGCCGATATTGTCCTGCAACTGCCCGATCACGACGAGGCCTGCCCCAACGGCCTTGCCCCCACGACATCGACAACCCTGCAGCTTGTGCTCGGGGATGCCATTGCGGTCGCGCTTCTGGAGCAAAAGGGGTTTACCGCCAGCGATTTCAAGGTCCTCCACCCGGGCGGCAAACTGGGAGCGGCGCTGGCCTATGTGCGCGACATCATGCATTCGGGAAATAGCGTGCCGGTGGCCGGTCAAGACACGCCCATGTCGGATGTGCTGGTCATCATGACGGAAAAGAGTTTCGGCTGCCTGGCGGTTCTCGACCCGGCCGGGCGGCTTGCCGGCGTGATAACCGACGGCGACCTGCGGCGGCACATGAACGGGGATCTTCTGTCGGCCCGGGCGCGCGACATCATGACCGAAAGCCCGATTGTGATCGCGCCCGATGACCTGGCTTCATCGGCACTGGAACTGATCAACAATTCGGCCATCACCGCTCTTTTCGTAGTCGAGGACGGCAGGCCGGTCGGTGTCGTTCATGTTCACGATCTGCTTCGCATCGGGGTTGCCTGACCCGTTTTCGCGCCGGCGCCGCAGACATTGTGCGGGCCGCGGCGCTGCAGTCAGCCGGGAACTGCGCATATGGGGCACATGGAGCGTGTCAGCCGGGGCCATCAAAACCACTCATGTCAGACGAAATCCAGCAGGTTGACCTGTTCATTGTCGGCGGCGGCATCAATGGCGCCGCGGTGGCGCGCGATGCGGCGGGGCGCGGCCTCAAGGTGATGCTGGCGGAGCGCGGCGACTATGCCTGCGCCACCTCGTCGGCCTCATCGAAACTCATTCACGGCGGCTTGCGCTATCTGGAGAAATTCGAAATCCCGCTCGTGCGCGAATCCTTGCGCGAACGCGAGATCATGTTGCGGATCGCCCCGCATCTGACCCGGCCGTTGCGCTTTCTGGTGCCGATCACCGGCCAGCAGAAACGCCCGGCCTGGCTGGTGCGCATCGCCCTTCTGCTCTACGATTTTCTGTCGGGACGGCAATTGCTGGCGGCGAGCGGCCGGCTGGACCGCCACGAGATTTCCAGATTGCCGCGGCTGCGCAAGGCGGACCTCGCCGACGTCCTGCACTATGCCGATTGCTGGGTGGACGATGCGCGGCTGGTTCTCGAAACACTGCTGGACGCGCGCGCGCGGGGGGCGGATATCGCCAACCGGCGCACCGTGACAAGGCTGGCGGCGAACGAAAACGGGTATCATGTGACCTTTGAGGAGGGCGCGGCAGCGCGAACCGTGCATGCGCGTTTCGTCGTCAACGCCGCCGGCCCGTGGACCAACGATGTGCCCGGGCTCGAGGGCACCGGGATCGAGCGCAAGGCGCTGCGGCTCGTGCGCGGCAGCCATATTGTGCTGAACCTGCCGCGGCCAGTGGTGCGCGATGCCTACACCTTGCAGAATTCGGACGGACGGATCGTTTTCACCATTCCCTGGCTTGACGACCGCTTCCTGGTCATTGGCACCACCGATGCGCCCCAGGAGGGCGATCCCGGCGATGCGCGCTGCAGCGATGCGGAGCGCGATTATCTACTGGCCTGTTACAACACCTATTTCGAGCATCCCGACCGCCCCGCAGGGTCCGGCGATATTGTGTGGAGCTGGGCCGGCGTGCGCGCGCTGGTGGACGATGGCAGGGAGGACCCGAGCAAGGTCACCCGGTCAGCGAAAATCGTCGCCAAGGCGCAGGGCACCGGCGGCCTCATCTCTCTTTATGGCGGCAAGCTGACGACCCATCGCCGGTTCGCTGAAAAAATCATCAGGCAACTGCAGGGCATGGGCCTGGAGACCGGACCCGAATGGACCGCCACCGCCCCGCTTCATGGCGGCGCGCTGGCGCGCGAAAAACTCGAACAACTGGCGTGCAAGCCGCCGCGCGGCGTCAAGCCCGGCGTCGCGCGCCGCTGGGCCTTCACCTATGGCAGCGAAATCACCGCGCTTTATGAAATGATCTGGCAGCGCCCGGAACTGGCGCGCGAGGTGGTTCCCGGCATAAACGAGGCGGAATTGCGCTACAGCGCAACGACGGAGGACGCCCGCAGGGGGGAAGATTTTCTGCTGCGCCGGACAAAGCAATACCTGTTCCTGACGACAGTGCAGCGAAAAACCATCCAACAGTGGTTTGACGACAATAGAGGCATTTCCCCTGACGACGACATCGTTTAACGATTTGTTATCCAATATATACGAGATGTTCCGAATAACATATAAGATAAAATGATTCAATATTAATTATATCCTCTATTAATTTTTTATTAACCATGGAAAAAATTGACTGTCTACTGATTTCCTGACCCTCTCTCTTAGTGATTATTTAGTGTTAGCCCCGTAAGCTTGCACCTTGGAATTTGCGCGTGCGCGAAAGGCGGATTGTCTCGTCAAAGGCGAGTCGGCGCATCAAAGGGCTGGGTAACGGGGTTTTGCCATGGATTTCGCCACCATTATCGGCATCATAATGGGCTTCGCCATCATCGGGACCGCGATCCTCATGGGCGGGGACTTCATGACCTTCGTGAACGGGCCTTCCGTGATGATCGTGTTTGGCGGCACCATCGCCGCGACGATCCTGCGCTTTCCGATTTCCGGTGTGCTTAACTCCTTTCTCATGGGTGCGGGTGTCGCCTTCACGCAGAAAAAGACCAATTCGCGCGACACGATCGATGAAGTCGCGCGCCTCGCCGAAGTGATCCGCAAGAGCGGGCCGCTGGGGCTGGAAGGCGTGGAGATCGAAGACGAGTTTCTCGCCAAGGGCGTGCAGTATATTGCCGACGGATATGAAGGCGGATTCATCTTTGAATCCCTCGAACGCGAACGCGACCTGATGCTGGAGCGGCTGGAAGAAGGCAAGCGGATTTTCAAGGCGATGGGAGACGCGGCGCCGGCCTTCGGCATGATCGGGACGCTGGTCGGGCTGGTGCAGCTCTTGAGTGCCATGGACGACCCTTCCGCAATCGGCCCGGCCATGGCGATCGCGCTGCTGACCACCCTCTATGGCGCCCTGATCGCCAATCTCCTCTGCCTGCCGATCGCCGACAAGTTGGACGCCAAGTTCAAGTTTCAAAGTGTCAATCTGACACTGGCCATCGACGGCGTCATGCAGATTCGCGAGAACAAGAGCCCCGACATCATCAAGGAAATGCTGGTCTCCTATCTCCCCGAAAAACAGCGCGCTGAACTTGAGGCCGCCTGAGCCCGGAGACCTGTCGTCACATCGTGAACCGGGCGATGCGCAAGAGCGATCATGGCAAGAAAGTCGAGAGTAACAATCGTTGAAGGCGCGCCCGACTGGATCGTGACGTTCGCCGATCTGATGTCGCTGCTCGTCTGCTTTTTCGTTCTGATCATATCGTTTTCCATTCAGGACAAGGAAAAACTGCAGATCGTGGCGGGTTCCATGCGCGATGCCTTCGGCGTCAAGTCGGAAACCCTGAAGGCCGGCATGATCGAGATTGAGGGCGCGCCGGTTCGCGACTACATCAAGAAGGTGGCGCCGAAGGAACGCGAGAACGATACCGACTATGCCGACGTTCGCCACGACAGGCGCACCAAGCAGGGCCCCGAAGCGCGCACCCATGACTATGAGAAGACCGATATCAAGCGTCCGCGCCAGTTCGCCCTGGCGGCGGCCTCAATCAAGCAGGCCTGGCAGGAAATGCCGGACATCGCCGAACTGTCGGACAATCTGCTGATCGAGGAAACGCCGGACGGCATCAATATCCAGTTGATGGACCAGGAGGGGCTGGCCATGTTTGAGCCGGGCTCCGCGGTCCCCTATGAGCGCGTCAGGCGCCTGCTGAAAAAGCTGGCGGAAGTCATTGTCAAGCTGCCCAACCGGATCAAGATCACGGGCCATTCCGATGCCACCAAGATTTTCGGGCGCAACGGCTATTCGCTCTGGGACCTGACCGCCGAGCGCGCCAATTCCGCGCGCCGCATCCTTTCGGAGGCCGGCGTGCCCCAGGACCGGTTCTTCGCGGTGGTGGGCAAGGCCGATACGGCGCCGTTGTTTCCCGAAGACGTTTTTCTTGCCGCCAACCGGCGCGTCAGCATTTTGATCATGGATGAAGCGCCGCCCCTGCCGCCCGATCACAAGCCCTGAGCATCACCGGCGGGGACGGTTCACCCGGGCGGGCGGTCGGGCTCGACAATCAGCGACATGCCGTCCACCCCTGTCACCTTGACCCAGGTGCCCGCGGCACTGTCGGGGCCGCGAACGTCCCACATGGCGTCATCGATTTTCAGCTTTCCGCGGCGGTTCCTGATCGGCTGCTCCAGCACATAGCTGCGCCCGACAAAGCCCGCCATGCGCCTGTTGAGATGAGGCTGGTCGCCGGTCTGGGCGCTATTGGCGAAATACCGCCGGCCGGCGAAAAGGCTGAAGCCCGACACGACCGCGAATACCGCGACCTGAATCTGCCAGGAAACATCAATCACCAGCACCAGCACCCCGGTGACGATGGCGGCAAACCCGAACCACAGAAAAAACACGCCCGGCGCGACCAGTTCCAGGGCAAACAGGATCACGGCGATGATCCACCAGACCCAGTCTTCAAAAGAGGTAATCAAGCCCGGCAGATCCATCGCGTTGTTTCTCTCCCCGCGCCGGTGTCACATCGCCGCCCCGGCGGCCCTTTCTCCACTATGGCCGTTTGACCGGCGGAACGGAACTGCCCGCACTGCCGCGCGCGCCGTTTTCGCCGAAAGCCTCGCGGGCGATCTCGGCGATGCCGCCGACGGCGCCGATCACCGAGGCCGCCTCCACCGGCAGCATCAGCACTTTCTGGTTGTTGGAACCGGCAAGTCCCTCCAGGGCCTTGATATAGTTGTTGGCGACAAAATAATTGATGGCCTGCACATTGCCTTCCGCAATGGCCTTGCTCACAACCCGGGTGGCCTTGGCTTCGGCATCCGCCTGGCGTTCGCGTGCCTCGGCCTCGCGGAAGGCCGCCTCCTTGGCGCCCTCGGCTTCCAGAACCAGGGATTGCTTCTCGCCTTCCGCCTTGAGGATCTGCGCCTGGCGCTGGCCTTCCGCCTCAAGAATGGCGGCGCGCTTGTCGCGCTCCGCCTTCATCTGGCGCGCCATGGAATCCACCAGATCGCGCGGCGGGTTGATATCCTTGATCTCGATCCTGGTAACCTTGACCCCCCACGGCGTGGTCGCATGGTCAACGACATCGAGCAGGCTGTGATTGATATCGTCGCGCCTCGACAGCAGGTGATCGAGATCCATGGATCCCATGACGGTACGAATATTGGTCATGGTCAGATTCAGGATCGCGTGTTCGAGATCGTTCACCTCATAGGTGGATTTCGCCGCATCCATGACCTGGAAAAACGCGACACCGTCCACATGCACCATGGCATTGTCGCGGGTGATGATCTCCTGGCCCGGCACCTCCATGACCCGCTCCATCATGTTCATCTTGGACCCGACGCGATCGATGAACGGCACGATGATGCCCAGGCCTGGTTGCAAGGTGCGCGTAAAACGGCCAAATCTTTCGATCGTGTAGTTGTAACCCTGAGGCACGATCTTGACCGACTGGACCACCAGGATCACAAACAAGACAAGCAGGACCAGAACGAACAGGGCTGCGCCTTCCAGCATTAGGGGCTCCTTTGCGGGTTTTGCGTGCGCCGACACAGCCGGCGCCATTGACGGTATCTGATTCGCCCCCGTTCTGGCGACGGATTACAGCCAGCCTCGCAGTTCGCGGGTGGCCAGCGCGGCCAGCATCGCCATGCCCGGCTCGCCGTCATTGAGGCAGGCAACCGCGGAGAAGCGCTCGCCGCCTTCGCCCAGAAATACGTCACGCAGGCCGATCGCCACCTCTTCGAGGGTCTCAAGGCAGTCGGCGGCAAATCCCGGCGTGATCATGCACAGGGATTTGCCGCCCGATCGCGCCAGATCGCGCACGGTCTCATCGGCATAGGGTCTGATCCATTCCGCGCGACCGAAGCGGGACTGATAGGCGATCCGCAGTTGCCTGTCGTCCCAGCCAAGGCGCGCACGCAGCGCGGCCAGGCTCGCCTCGCACTGGGCCTGATAGGGATCACCCCGCGCAATATAGGATTGCGGCACCCCATGGAAAGACGCCAGCACGCAATCGGGTGTCCAGGACAAGGTCGCGAGATGGCGTTTCAGCGACTGCGCCAGCGCCCCCACATAAAGCGGATCGCCATAATAGGGCGGCACCCAGCGCAGGGCCGGCTGATGACGCAGTGCCGCCATGGCCTGCGCCGTCTTGTCATGCACCGATGCCGTGGTGCTGGCGGAATATTGCGGATAGAGCGGAAACATCAAAATGCGCCCGCACGCTTCCGCCTGCAGCCGCTCCAGCCGGCTGGCGATGGAGGGCTTGCCGTAGCGCATGGCCCAGTCCACAACCACGTCTGCGTCCTGCCCGTCGAAATGCTTTTGCAGCATGTCGGCCTGAGAACGGGTGATTGTCTTCAGCGGCGATTCGTCGCGCGCCGTGTTCCAGATCTTGTCGTAGTTGCGCCCGCTCGCCCGTGGCCGCCGGTTCAAGATGATCGCGTGCAGGATCGGTTTCCAGATCCAGGGTGATAGTTCGATCACGCGCGGGTCTGACAGAAATTCGGCCAGATAGCGGCGCATGGACCAGAAGTCGGTTGCTTCGGGCGTCCCCAGGTTGATGAGCAGGATACCGATCCTGCCGTGATCGTTCTTGAGGTCCTGCACGATGCGCGCCGTCCTGGTCTGAATCCCTTACCCTGCATTCCTGCCCGGCAGATCAGGAACCCCCGTGCGCGACAAGTGCTTGTGTCAGGTCTGTCGTGCAGGACCGAAGCCGGTCAGCCGGGGCAAAGCCGCGCTCGGCCCGGCATTCGGGCCGGTCAGGAATAGTCGCGCTCATCCGCAATCACCTTGCCATCGTTGGGCAGGGAGGCCGGCGCCGCCAATTGGACACGGCCCTTGAGCTTGGTCGCCGCCTGCAGGGTTTCGGCGATCTTCGCCGCCAGCGCATCGTCGGGCGCGGCGCATTCGGCATGAAGCGTCATGACATCCTGCTCATTCTCGCGTGTCACCACCAGCCGCAGCCGGCCGAGCTCGCCATGGCGGCCAGCCACCTCCGCGATCTGTTCGGGACGAACGAACATACCCTTGATCTTGACCGCCTGATCGGCGCGGCCCATCCAGCCCCTGATGCGCATATTGGTGCGCCCGCAGGGCGACGCGCCCGCCAGCACGGCGGACAAATCCCCGGTGGCGAACCGGATCATCGGATAGGCCTGATTGAACGTCGTGACGACGACTTCGCCCACCTCACCCTCCGCGACCGGCTCGCCGGTGCCGGGACGCACGATTTCAAGGACCACCTCCTCGTCAACGACCATGCCTTCAAGGGCGGGGGTTTCATACGAAATGGAGCCGGCTTCCGCGGTGGCGTAGCACTGCAGGACATCGAGGCCGCGCGCGGTTAGTTCCTGGCGCAGGGAGGGCGGCAGCGCGGAGCCTGAGACAAGTGCGCGACTGAGGCAGGAGACATCCTTGCCGGTCTGTTCCGCCTTGTCGAGCAGCACCTTGAGAAAATCCGACGTGCCGGTGAATCCGACCGGGCGCAGCCGCGCGATCGCTTCGAGTTGCATTTCGGTATTGCCGACACCGGCGGGCACCACCGAACAGCCCAGGGTCTGCGCGCCCTTGTCGAGAATGAACCCGCCCGGCGTCAGGTGATAGGCAAACGCATTGTGGACGACATCGCCGGGGCGAAAGCCTGCCGCATACAGGGCGCGCGCACCGCGCCACGGGTCATCGACCCGGCCCTGGGGTTCGAAAATCGGACCCGGCGACATGAATATGCGCCCCATCTGCCCAGGCCCGACCGCCGCAAATCCGCCAAAGGGCGGGTCCTTTCGCTGCAGCTCCAGCAGGTCGCCCTTGCGCAGCACGGGCAGGGCGGCAAGGGCACCGCGGTCGGTGATGGTGGCCGGGTCGGTTTCACCCAGATGCCGGCGCCACCCCGGCGCATTGTCGAGCGCATGCCTGATGATCGCGCGAACGGACCCAAACAGCGCTTCCTCGCGCTGTTCGGGCGTACGTGTCTCAAGATCGTCGAAATAATCCGATCCCGCCATGGCCCCGATACGCCCCCTATTTCCTGCTGGTGTGACGGATCAGGAAAGCCACCGCTTGCGCCGTTTGTAGTGCTTCATGTCGCGGAACGACTTGCGGTCGCCGCCGGCAAGCCCGAGATAGAATTCCTTGACATCCTCGTTGTCGCGCAGGCTTGCCGCTTCGCCATCCAGCACGATCCGTCCGTTTTCGAGAATGTAGCCGTAATCGGCATATTTGAGCGCGACATTGGTGTTCTGTTCGGCGAGCAGAATACTGACGCCTTCATTCCGGTTGAGCTGCCGCACGATTTCAAAAATTTCCTCAACCAGTTGCGGCGCGAGGCCCATGGAGGGCTCGTCCAGCAGCATCATGGTGGGGCGCGACATCAAGGCGCGGCCGATGGCCGTCATCTGCTGTTCGCCGCCCGAGGTATAGCCGGCCTGGGCGCTGCGGCGCTCTTTGAGCCGGGGGAAATAAGTGTAAACCAGTTCCAGATCGGTAGCCACCTTGGCGCGGCCGTCGCGGCGGGTATACGCCCCGGTCATCAGGTTTTCCTCGACGCTCAGATGTTCAAAAACATGGCGCCCTTCCATCACCTGGATGCAGCCGCGCTTGACCAGTTCGTTCGGGTTCAGATTATCGACCCGGTCGCCCTTGAATTCGATACTGCCCTTGGTGACTTCGCCACGCTCGGCGCGCAGCAGATTCGAAATTGCTTTCAGCGTGGTCGACTTGCCGGCGCCGTTGGCCCCGAGGAGGGCAACAATACCCCCCTCGGGAACATTGAATGACACACCTTTCAACACGAGGATCACATGATCGTAGATCACCTCGATATTGTTGACGTCAAGAACGCTGCCGTTTGTGCCACTCATTTGCGTCTTTCCCCGTTTGCCGGGTTGTTGGTTGGCGTTCGATTATTGGCAGTCGGCCCGCATCTTGAAGCCGAGCTTCTCAGCTTCCTTGACGGCGGTCGCTTCAATAATCGGGCGGACGATATCACGCATCGGCTCGACACCGCGTTTGACGATCGTCCACTTCGATCCGTCCCATTCCTGGATCATAACGGGGCCGTTGCCTTCATGATCCTTGCAGGAAACCTTGATCGGCTGCATGAAACCCGGCAGACCGAGCTTGGCCAGACGCTCTTCGGTCATGTTCAGGTTTTCCATGCCCCACCGCAGTTCCTCGCCGGTGATCTTGCCGGGCCCGAACTTCTTGATCGCGTCGCGCAGCGCCTCGGTAAGGATGAGCGCATTGAGCATGCCGCGATTGTAAAGCACCTGGCCGACGGTCTTCTTGTCGGTGCCGCCGCCCTTGCCATAGACATATTGCAAAATGTCCTTGTGGGCCTGGAAGCCGGCGCCGACTGCATGGAACGTGCCGGCACGATAGCCCTTGGCGACGGCGCCGAGCGGTGCGGTATCAGCGTCCGCGCCCGACCACCACACGCCGATGAAACGGTTCACCGGAAAGCCGAATTCGCTGGCGCGCTGGATCGCGGTACGGTTCATCACGCCCCAGCCCCACATGAACATCCAGTCGGGCTTCCATTCGACGATCTTGCGCCACTGGGCCTGTTGCTTCTGGCCTTCCTTGAAGGGCACCGAATAGGACTGGAACTCATAGCCATATTTCTCGCCCAGCGTCTTGAACACCGGGATCGGCTCGCGGCCGTAACCGGATTCGAGATACAACAGGCCGACTTTCTTGCCTTTCAGCTTGTCGAAGCCGCCTTCCTGCTCCGCGATATAGCGGATAAAGGCAGAGGCCTGGCTCCAGTATGTGGTCGGAAAATTGAACGTATAGGGGAACCAGCGCCCATCGGCGGCGGCCGACATGCCATAGCCCATCGAATAGATCACGACCTTGTCGACACGCGCCTTGGGAATGACCTTGTAGGTCACGCCGGTTGACATCGGGCTATAGGCGATCGCGCCCTTGGCCCTCATGCGTTCGTAACATTCCACGCCCCTGTCGGTCTTGTAGCCGAATTCGCATTCTTCCGTCACGACCTTGACACCTTCAACGCCGCCATCGCGGGCATTGATCATGTTCATATAGTCGGTGAAGCCGTTGGCGTAGATCGCGCCGTTCACAGAGAACGGCCCGGTGCGATAGGTGGCAAGCGGAATAAAGACCGACTCCTGGGCCTTCACCGAATCCATCAGCATCGGCACAGCGACCACAGCCGCTGCGAGCAACCCCAGTTTCAGTGTGCGATAACTCATCTGTTATCCTCCCTTTCAAATTTGCCCACAATACGTGAGCTTATGGGTTCAAATCCTAGCGGAAACAAACCCCTGGGCGCAATCATCGAGTAATCCAAAATGGCCAATGCACCCAACGAACCTGCATCTGAGTCAATGCGGGAATGGCCATAATCTCAATTTCTCCTTGCCGATCTGCCACAGCCGGGCAAGGCCGTTCGGCTCGAATATCAGCACCAGTATGATGGACAATCCGAAGAAGATCAGCACCAGATGCTCCGCCAGGGTCGAGTTGAATTTCTGGAAAAAGCCGAGATAGACGGCGCCGGCGATGCCCAGAATGAGCGGCATCCAGCGAACCAGCCCTTTTTCCCTGAGGTAGAAATACAGCCCGATGCCCAGCGCCAGCGTAAATCCGGCCGACACCATTCCCGGGTTGACCTTGATCACGACGGGAACCAGCAACATGAAGGTGGCCCCGACCATGGCCCCCATGACCGTGCCCAGCCCGCCAATGATGATCATGAACAGCACGGGGAACGACATGGTCAGAATGTCAAAGGCGTCGGCCTCGACATTGCCCTGAACGACGAACGCGAACAGCGCGCCGGCGACGCCGACAATGTAGGAACTGATGGCGAAGGCGATCAGCTTGGTTTTCATCGGCTTGATGCCGATAATTTCAGCCGCGATATCCATATCGCGAATGGCCATCCAGGAACGGCCGACCTGGCTGCGCGACAGGTTCTTGATAATCAGCGCGAACACCACCAGGAAGGTCAGCGCGATCCAGTATTTGACTTCATAGGACGTTCGCGGCCCTGAAATGATGATCCCCATGAATTCGCGGTGCGGCGCGCTGATCGTGCCGGAGGTGGAATAATTGTGGAACCATTCATACTTCTGGAACAGCCATTCAAAGAAAAACTGCGCCGCCAGGGTCGCGACCGCGAGATAAAACCCCTTGATGCGCAGGCTGGGAATGCCGAACAGGATGCCGGCAATTGCCGCAAACAGCCCGCTCAGGAGAAACACGAAAATGATGTTGAGATCCGGAAACGAGGTGGCCAGCTTGAAGGCGGAAAACGCGCCAACGGCCATGAACCCGCCTGTACCCAGCGAAATCTGCCCGCAATAGCCCACCAGCACATTGAGACCGAGGGCGGCAATCGCAAACACGACGATCGGCAGCAGGATCACTTCATATTGATAGCTGGTGGCGAACAACGGCACCGCCAGATACATGAAGGCGACGAAACCAATGATCGCCCACTTGTCCTGAAAGATCGGGAAAATCGCTTGGTCCTGCGAATAGGATGTGTTGAACCGCCCCGCTTCGCGATACAGCATGTGCCCTGTCTCCCTGTTAGACCCGTTCGATTATTTTTTCGCCAAACAACCCCTGCGGACGGTACAGCAGAATGACCAGCGCAAGGACATAGGCAAACCAGACTTCAATGGAATCGCCGAGGAAGGGGCTCCAGTATATTT
>JALURZ010000157.1 GCA_027058735.1 Hyphomicrobiales bacterium
CTTCTTCCGAAGACGCTCCAAACCGCGCCCGGCGCAGGGTCGCCAATTGGATTTCAAGCTTCTCGATCAGCGTGCCCTGAAGGCGCAACTCGGCCGCTTGCGCGGCGATGATCGCGCGCAAGGCACGGGGATCGGAAGGAAGGGCATCAAGAACAGCATCCATGACCCTCAAACTATCCAATTTGCCACATTCGGAACAGCGCTATCAAACTGGAATCGCGAAATAATCAGGCAACACGCGCAGGCGGGGAGGTCCATGCCGGACGGCGCCAGTCGATCCCTTCCCAAAGCATGGCCAACTGCGCAGAGGTCAGCCTTGCCATGGCGTCCGCCGGCGACGGCCAGGGAAAGCGCCCACGCTCCAGAACCTTGTAGTAAAGGCAAAACCCTTGCCCGTCCCAGTAAAGCGGCTTGATCCGGTCGCCGCGCCGGCCGCGAAAGGCAAACACCGCACCCGAAGCGGGGCGTTGCCGTAAAACCTCCTGCGCCTGCACCGGCAGGCCATGGATCCCCTTGCGCATGTCGCTCGCCGCGCCGGCCAGATAAACCCGAACACCGGCACCGGGCGACAGCGCGCCGCAGATGCCGTTTGGGGCATTGTGTGGTACATCAGCCAAGCGGAGCCGGGACGCGGGAGCACAGCAGGAAGGCGAGGGCCATGGAGATTGTCTATTTTACCGTCGTGGCGATCGCGCTTTACTTTGCCGCCGATTTCATCCTGCGCTGGCTTGAGACGGCATGGGGGGGCGCGCTGAAGAACCGGTCCATCGTGTTTTTCTTCATATTGCTGGTGCTTGCGGTCGTCACCTTCGGCGCGATCCGCTTCATCGCCGGCTCATAGCCGGCACCGCCACCGGGCGCGCCTGCGAGGGGCGCGGCGCGGTTGACCTAGGTCAAGGACCGTTCCTTGTCCGGGCCGTTATCTTTCCTGATACGAGATTCGACCCCGTTGGTCGGCCCAACCAGGGAAGGTGGCAATCCTCATGAGCAAGAAACCCAAGCCCACGCCAGCGCCGGCGCATGACGGCGATGATCTGCCGTTCATGCAGAAGCTGCTCGACAATCACTTCCTGCTTCTGTTTCTCGGGGTCGCCATGCCCGCGGTGTTCTACATCATTTGGGGCATCATGGAGGTCGCCCAGATTCCACTCGCCAAGTAACGAAGGGACCCTGCCATGGCCATTCATCCGCCTGCCGATCGTTTGTGGTGGAAAGAGCCTCTCGCGACATCGGAAGTGATCTGGATAGCCGTTGCGTTTCTGTGGGGCCTGGTGATGTTCTTCACCATGATCTACTGGCATTTTGCCGGGGAACAGAACCTCTCCAGCGAAGCCTACAAGATCTCACCGGAAAAATTCGCCGAACGTACCGAGGCGATGGCGGCGAAATACAAGGTGCGTGAAGAAGGCGACACCGGCGTTCCGGTGGTTCGTCCGCCGGCCGGCACCGACATCTACATGTTCGGCCGTCTGTGGGAATGGTGGCCCGTTCTCGAACTGGAAAAGGACAAGACCTACCGGCTGCATCTGTCCTCGCTCGACTGGCAGCACGGATTCTCGCTGCAACCGACCAACATCAATCTTCAGATCCACCCCGGCTATGAGATGGTGGTGACCCTGAAGCCCAACAAAACCGGCGAATTCAGCGTCGTGTGCAACGAGTTCTGCGGCGTCGGCCACCACACCATGGTCGGCCGTATCTACGTCGTTGACGCGAAATAGGGGGCTGTCATGGCAATTTTTCGAACCTGCCCGGACACGGGGCTGAAAATACACTCCCAGGCCGAAGCGCTGATCAAGGCGAACGCCGTGGTGGGCATCGTTTTTCTTGCCATTGGCGGGTTGTTCGGCATCGCCGTGGCGCTGACCCGCTGGCCGGCGGTGCATCTGCTGGATCCCGAATGGTTCTATCTGGTTCTCACCGCCCACGGCGTCGGCGTGCTGCTGTTCTGGATCATCTTTTTCGAAATGGCCATCCTCTATTTCGCCTCCGCCATATTGCTCAATTCGCGGCTGGCGGTGCCGAAAATCGCCTGGGGCGCGTTCGCCTTGATGCTGGCCGGCGCGATCCTGACCAATATCGCCATCTTCCAGGGCGATTCGAGCGTGATGTTCACCTCTTACGTGCCGATGAAGGCATCGCCCAATTTCTATCTCGGCCTCATTTTGTTCGCGGTCGGCGCGCTCATCGGCTGCTTCGTTTTTTTCGCAACCCTGGTCATCGCCAAGAACGACAAGACCTATGAAGGCTCGGTTCCGCTTGTCACCTTCGGCGCCATCACCGCGGCGATCATCGCGGTGTTCACGATTGCCTCCGGCGCGATCATACTGATCCCCACCTGGCTGTGGTCGCTCGGGTTTATCAGTTATATCGACCCGCTGATGTACAAGATCATCTGGTGGGGCATGGGCCACTCCTCCCAGCAGATCAACGTGTCCGCCCAGGTTGCGGTCTGGTACGCCATCGCCGCCATGGTGCTGGGCGCCAAGCCGTTGTCGGAGAAGGTCAGCCGCTCGGCATTCCTGCTCTATATCCTGTTCCTGCAACTGGCATCCGCCCATCATCTGCTGGTGGAGCCCGGTCTCAGTTCGGAGTGGAAAATCTTCAACACCAGCTATGCGATGTATCTCGCCGTGCTCGGCTCCATGATCCACGGGTTCTCCGTTCCCGGCGCGATCGAGGCCGCCCAGCGGCGGCGCGGCTTCACCCGTGGCGTGTTCGAGTGGCTGCGCAAGGCGCCCTGGGGCAATCCGGCGTTTTCCTCATTGTTCATTTCCCTTGTCCTGTTCGGATTTCTTGGCGGCATCACCGGCGTCATCATGGGTACCGAACAGATCAATCTGATCATGCACAACACGCTGTATGTGCCGGGACATTTCCACGGCACGGTGGTCGCCGGCACGACGCTCGCCTTCATGGGGATAACCTATCTCGTGGTGCCGCTGATATTCCGCCGCGAAATCTGGATGCCGCGGCTGGCCAGATGGCAGCCCTACCTGTTCGGGCTGGGCGCCGGCGGCATATCGCTGTTCATGATGGGCGCGGGCACGCTCGGCGTTCCGCGCCGCCATTGGGACATCACATTTTCCGATGCGCCGCTTTCGGTGGACGTGCCGGGCACCGCATTCCTGATGATGGGACTGAACGGCGTTTTCGCGATTCTCGCAGGCCTCGGCGGACTGGCCTTTATCATCAATATCGTCGGCTCGGTGCTGATCGGCAAGCGCCGTGACAAGACTGTCGCCAGGACCAATCCGGTGGTGTTTGACGGCGGCGCGGCGGTCGCTGGATATGGAGCGGAAGGCACCATGAAAGTCCCGGGAACGGTTGTCCTGGTGGCGACCTTCTTCACCGCATTCGTGCTGTACTACTATGTCAACTGGAAGTTCCTCTCCGAAGTATGGCCGTTGAGTTGATCCGCGCGGGAGCGCGCCCGTGCCGCCGGGGAGGGCGCGCTCCCCTCAATGCGACAGCGCCGGCCGGTGCCGGCAAAGCCATGATACGCACGGTGCAAGATATGTCGGCCGTCATCGGCGCGCACGCACGCCGCGCGCTCCAGGCGGCATCGCTCGGCGCGCTTGCGATGCTGGCCGTCATATTGTCCGTGGCGCCGGTCCGCGCGGCTCCGCAGGTATCGCCCTTCGATGAAAAAACAGCCCTTGCCTACAGCCAGGCGGCCATCGGGCGCACCCTCGGCAGCCACCGGTTTCGCGACCGTACCGGCAAATCCGTCGATCTGGCGGACTTTGCCGGCAAGCCGCTGATTGTCAATCTGATCTACACGAGCTGCTACAACACCTGCCCGATGATCGTTTCCACGCTGTATGACGCGCTCAAGGCCGCCCAGGGCGCGCTCGGCGAGGATGCTTTTTCCGTCGTCACGATCGGTTTCGATACGGATGAGGATACGCCGGGGCGCATGCGCGCCTTCGCGTCCACCCGCGGCGTGGCGCTGCCGAACTGGCGGTTTCTCAGCGGCGACGAGGAGACCATAGCGGCGCTGACAAAAACCCTCGGATTCATTTTTTTCCCGTCACCCAAAGGCTTCGACCATCTCGCCCAGGTCACCATCATCGATGAAAACGGCAAGGTCTACCGGCAGGTCTATGGCGACACGTTTCCGGTGCCCGCCATCGTCGAACCGCTCAAGGAACTGGTGTTCGGCCGTGGCCTCGCGGAGGCCGGTTTCAGCGGACTGGCCAACCGCATCCGGCTGTTCTGCACTCTTTATGATGCACGCGCCGAGCGGTATTATTTCGACTATTCGGTCTTTGTCGGACTGATCATCGGGGCCGGCATCCTGGGCTTTCTGGCCTTTATCATCATGCGGAATATATGGCGGCTCTGGCGGCAGGGGAGGGTCGCCTGATGGCGGCCGGAAATCCGCTTCTCCGGTCCATTCAACGGCCGCTTCGTCTTGCCTTCGCGTTGCCCGAAAAGCTGCTCGACCGGGTCTTTCCGGGCCACTGGAACCCGCTCTACAACCTCGGGGCGCTCGGATTCTTCATGTATTGGATCGTCGCGGGCAGTGGAATCTATCTGTATATTTTCTTCGATACCGGGCTGACGGAAGCCTACCAGTCGGTCGAATACATGACCAATGACCAGTGGTATCTGGCCGGTGTCATGCGCTCCCTCCACCGCTATGCGTCGGACGCCATGGTGCTGTTCATGGTGCTGCATGTGATGCGTGAGTTTGCGCTCGATCACTACCGGGGTTCGCGCTGGTTTTCGTGGATCACCGGGGCGCCGGTCATCGTGTTGCTGATTGTCAGCGGCATCACCGGCTACTGGCTGGTCTGGGACCGGCTGGCGCAGTATATCGCCATAAAGACCACCGAATTCTTCGACTGGCTGCCGATTTTCGGCGTCCCGATCGCGGCCAATTTCGTCGCCCCCGAAAGCCTGGATGACCGGTTTTTCAGCCTGATGATTTTCCTTCACATCGCCGCGCCGCTGTTTTTGCTGTTTGCCTTGTGGATACATCTGGCGCGGATCGCCCAGGCGCGCAGCAATCCGCCGCGCGGACTGGCGGCTGGCATCACGGCGGCGCTGCTGGCGCTGTCGCTGGTCAAGCCGGCGGTGAGCCATGCCCCGGCCGATCTGTCCACCATGGTGACGAGCGTCAATCTCGACTGGTTCTATCTGGGTCTGTATCCGCTGGTTGACATGTTTTCGGCAGGGGCGGTGTGGGGCGCGCTGGCGTTTTTCGGGCTCACCTTGATGGCAATGCCGTGGATGCCGCCGCTGCGCCGGCCGGCGCCTGCCGAAGTGCATCTGGAACACTGCAACGGCTGCCGGCGGTGCGTCGAGGATTGCCCCTACGAGGCGGTCGCCATGCAGCCGCGCAGCGATGGCGCGAGTTTCGATCTGGAGGCGGTGGTCAACCCGGATTTGTGCGTGTCATGCGGCATCTGCTCGGGCGCCTGCCCCAGTTCCATGCCGTTTCGCCGGCGCAGCGATCTGGTCAGCGGCATCGAACTGCCGGATTTCACAATCGCCGATCTGCGCAATCGCATCCGCAAGGCCTGCGCGCGGCTGAGCGGCGATGTGCGCATATTGCTGATCGGCTGCAATAACGCGGCGCGGGTGGAGCGGCTGACAAATGCCGAAACGGCCGCCGTGTCTCTTCCCTGCAGCGGTATGCTGCCACCGCCCTTCATCGATTATGTGCTGGCGCGCGGGCTGGCAGACGGCGTGTTCATCACCGGCTGCCGCGAGGGGGCCTGCTACAACCGGCTCGGGCAGGGCTGGACCAATGCGCGCATCGACCGCCAGCGCGATCCCCATCTGCGCCGCCGGGTGCCGCGCGAGCGGATTGCGCGCTGCTGGGCCGGTCCCCTCGACGACAAGGCGCTGGCCGGCGAAATCGGGCGTTTCGCCGCGCGGCTGCGGACCTTGCCCGCGGCGGCCCCCAGACCGGCCGGCCCCCCGCCTGCGCCCGGCGGGCAGAAGGCGGCCGCCCAATGAGACCCTATGCGCGATATCTCGGCCAGGGGTCGGTCTATCTCGTGATCGTGGCGATAGTCGGCACTCTGGCCGACACGCCCGCCTACCGGAATTTTCCCGAAGATCAGGGAATGATCCGGCTGACCCTGTCTCACGGCGGCAAGCCGAAGGGCGGCTGCCGCACGCAATCGGCCGAGGAACTGGAGAAAATCGCCCCCAATATGCGTCGCAAGCGGTTGTGTTCGCGCGAGCGGCTGCCGGTTCTGGTCGAGATGACCATCGACGACAGGAGGGTACTGTCGCGTGTGTTGCAGCCGACGGGCATTCGCAAGGATGGCCCGGTGCGCCTGTATGAGGGCATCGCGGTTGCGGCGGGGCGCCATCGAATCTCGCTCGCGCTGCGCGACAGCGACCGCGCCAAAGGCTTCGACTATGAGCGCCGGACAGTGGTCGATATCCGGCCCGGGCAGAATTTCGTGATCCGGTTTCGCCCCGAATTCGGCGGCTTCGTCTTCAAGTGAGCGCAAGGAGGCCAGGGTATGGTTCTGATTGAATGGCGCGATGAATTCGCGACCGGCGAGCGCGCGCTGGACCACGAGCACAAGGAACTGATCGATCTCATCAACGGCCTTTACGGCTCTCTTCGCGCAAAGCGCGCCGGCGCCCGGGAGGTCGGTGAATTTCTGGGCGAGATCAATGCCCGGATATCCGCGCATTTCGCGCTGGAGGAGCGCATGATGCGCTCAGCCGGCCATGCCGGATACGATGCCCACAAGCAGGATCATGAGCGGCTGCTCGACGATATCCGCGAAATCATGATCGCCAATGACGCGGGCGCCTATGCGGATTTCGCCGAAATCCTCGCCCGGCATCTCACCGGCTGGTTCACCACTCACTTCGCAACCTTCGATGCCGAACTGCACGGCGAACTCAGGGTCCGCGAGTGAGGCGAACGCGCCCCCCTCCCCCCCCGCGGATGCAACCGCTCACCACATGTGCTATTTTGCCTCCTCATGCGCTCAATGGCCCGGTGGCGCGCGGCCTCGCGGCGTGCCCGCCCGCCGGCGCCCCATGCGCCCGGACCCGCAATCTGCGGGCGCCGGTCCGGCAACGTTGCCGATGACCGGTGAAGGTTGGATCGATGATTGTCGTACTGAAAAAGATGGCGAGCGTGGCGAAGCTGCGCATTGGCGTGGCGATCACCGCGTGCGCGCTTGCGGGAATGGCGATGACCCCGGGCGCCGCCCTGCCGGGCTGGAAAATCGCCGTGCTCACCCTTGCGGTGTTTCTGTCTTCGGTCAGCGTGGGCGCCTTCAACCACTACGCGGAGCGCGATCTGGATGCACGTATGGAGCGGACCCGGGAGCGCCCCTTCGTGACCGGGGCGTTGCGGCCGGGCTGGCGCTGGCTTGCGGGCATTGGTCTGCTGCTTGCCTTCGCGCTCGCCATCGCGGCCTGGGTGCTGAACGCTCATGTCGCGTTTTATGTTTTCGCCGGCGCTTTCTTTTATGCGATCGTTTATACACTTTGGCTAAAGCGCCGCAGTGTCTGGAATATTGTGTTGGGCGGCCTGGCGGGCAGTTTTGCCGTGCTGGCCGGCGCGGCCGCCATAACACCGGATCTCGCGCCGGCCTCGATCATTCTGGCGGTGGTATTGTTCTTGTGGACGCCGCCGCATTTCTGGAGCCTGGCCATCACCCTGCAGGATGAATACGCGGGCGCCGGGGTTCCCATGCTGCCGGTCGTGATCGGCAATGCGGCCGCGTCCTGGGTGATTCTCGGGCATACCGTCGTGCTGGCGGCGGTATCCCTCGCGCCACTAGCGTTTGGCATGGGGGTTGTGTATTTGGCCGGCGCGGCCGCGGGCGGCGGATACTTCATCAAGCGCAGTATCGATCTGGTGCGCGATCCGGGCCCGGAGCGTGCCCTGGCGAATTTTCTCGCCTCTTTTGTACAACTCGGCCTGCTGTTGAGCGCGGCTATTGTCGATGGCTATTTGAATTTGTGACGGCCCGGCTGAGGATGCATCCGGCGCGGGAACCGGAATTACTCGAAGCTGGATTTTCAGGCCCTGGACTTGGCGTCGGTGCGCGCGGCGGGCCCCTGCCGGGGCGCCGGCGCCCCTTGAACCGCCGCTCCTGCCCGGCTTCGGGTAACGGGCCTTGCGGCACTTGTCATTTTTCCCGGCATACGTGAATATGGCCGAAGGCGGACGACAACGTGGCCCGCATCAGGGGACGCAAGCCTTGGCCAATGCAAGCGTAAGCATCGTTACCGACAGCTTCAAGACACATATTCGCGAAAGTCCATGGTCGCTGAGGGTACGCCGTCAGGGCTATCAGCGGCTGCTGGTATTCCGTTCCCAGGTCGATCTTTATTATTTCTGGGAGAAGCGCTGGTTCTTCATCGCCCTTGCGGTCGGCCTGGTGATGCTGAGCGCGCCCACACCCGAAGGCCTGACGCGCGAGGGCCTCATCGTGCTGACCATGTCGGTCATGGCGATCATCATGTTTGTGACCGAGCCGGTGCCGCTGCCGACCGTCGCCTTGCTCATCATTGCCGGTCAGGTCTTGTTGCTGGGACTGGAATCGACCGCCGTCGCCAAGAGCCTGATGACCGATTCCGTCTTGTTCATCATGGGTTCGCTCATGCTGGCGGTTGCCGTCGTGCACCAGAAACTCGACAAGCGCATCGCCTGGTTCATGGTCCAGTTCACCGGTGTGAAGACGTTCAACATCTGTCTTGGCATCACCACGATCTCCGGGCTCATGGCCTCGTTCATCGGCGAACACACGGTCGCCGCGATGATGTTGCCGGTGGGCATCACCCTGATCCGGCTGACCAGCGAAGACCCGAAAAAAGTGCGCAATCTCGCCGCGGTCGTCCTGTTCTCGATTTCCTACGGCGCGTCGATCGCCAGTATCGGCACCCCGTCCGGCGGTGCGCGCAACGCCATCATGATCGGATACTGGAAGGAGTTCTTCTATGATCCGGCGAACCCCGAGACCGCCGGCTATCTGATCGATTATCTCGGGTGGATGGTGTATTCCTATCCGGTATTCCTGGTGCAGATTCCCCTGGTAACGGTTCTGCTGTTTACCGCGTTCAGGCCGGAATACCGCAATATGAGCCGGGCGGTGACGAAACTGCGCAGTCAGATTGCCGAGGAAGGCCCCCTGAAGCCGGGCGACTGGGTCTCGATGTGTTTTCTGTTCGTCATCCTGTTTGCCTGGATATTCGCCTCCTCAAGCGTCGGTATGGGTATCGTCGCGATTCTTGGCGCATCGGCGTTCCTGATCGCTGGCCTGGTCCGCTGGGAGGATCTCAATTCAGGCGTCAACTGGGGGGTCGTGCTGCTTTACGGGGCGGCGATTTCGCTCGGGGTGCAGATGACGGAAACCGGGGCGGCAAGCTGGATCGCGGAAAGCTTTCTTGCCATGCTGACGCCACTGGGGGCCGATCAGGGCATCGGCCTGTGGGCCGCGGTCTCGGCGCTGACAACCCTGGTGACGAATACCATGTCGAACGGCGCGGCGGTCGCCGTACTTGGGCCGATCGTGCTGAACCTTGCGACCGCCGCCAACGAGAGCCCGCTCGTTATCGGCTTCATCACGTCGATCTCCTCCTCGTTCGCCTATCTGACCGTTGTCGGCACGCCGGCCTGTACCATCGTTTACGCCTCCGGCTATCTCAAGACCACGGATTTCCTCGTCGTCGGCTGGCGCATGGCGACGGTGTCGAGCATCGTGCTGATGCTGGCGGCGGTGTTCTACTGGCCCTATCTGGGGAGATAGGGGGCGCATGCGCAAGAAGCACAAGAAGAAATCCCGCAAGGCGATTGCCGCGGAACTGGAAGCCCGGCTTGAACGCAGAGCCCGCCGGTTTCGTGTGCTGGTCTGCATCGATGGCAGCGCGGAGTCCGATGAGGCGGTGCGTTTTGCCGCCAGAATCGCGAAGGGCAATGAAATTGATATTGTCCTGACCTATGTCCGCCCGATCGATCATGGACTGCGCACCGGCGGCCTTCAGGTGCGCGTGGCGCGCCAGAACATGCTGAACTGGGGACACGAGCTTCCCGGCATAAAATATCTCAAGCGCGGCCTTCATCTTCTGATCGACGAGGACTCGCTGGAAACGGACTGGGAAACGAAATGGAGCCATTCCGACACGTGGAACGACCCGCTGGGAGACAACAAGATCGAATACCGCCACAAGGATGGACAGCGCATAATCCTGAAGCTGAAGACCGCGCCGGATGCGGCCGCCGGCATTCTCGACCAGTATGAACTGGGGCCCTATAATCTGATAGTACTGGGCGAGCCGAGCCGCTGGCGCGGTGAATTCAAATCCGTGTTTGATGCCGGTGTGGTGCAGAAGATAGCGGTACTGGCGCCGTGTTCGGTGCTGGTGGCGCGCAAGAACCTTCAGCGCGAGGGGCATCTGATCTGCACTGACGGCAGCGAGGACTCGTTCGACGCGGTGCGCCAGGATGCGGTGTTCGCGGATTATTGCGGCAGTCCGATCACCCTGTTTTCGGTCGCCGAAACCAATGCGGCCCGGCACATGGCCGAGGAAATCGTCGACCAGGCCGAGGCGATGCTCAATGAGATCGGCATCAAGGTCGCGGGCAAGAAAACCGCCGTCGGCGACCCGGTTGAGCGGATCGTCAAGGCCGGGGCCGGCCAGTCGGTCATCTGCATTTCCGATACCGGCAAGACATGGCTGAGGCGGTTTTTCACCGGCAGCGTCGCCTTTGACGTGATCCGCCAGGCCAAAACGTCCGTTCTCAACGTTCGCTGAGATTTTCCGGGCGGGTGTTGCTGTTTGACTGTTGATGTCGGCGCTGTTCGGGGGGGAGGATCGCACATGGTTCATCTGGGTCTTGAAGAGGCGCGCGCGCTGGCCCTGCAATGCCTGCTGGGCAACGGGTTCGACCAGGCCAACGCCGACGCGGTCGCCGGCCGGATGATCCAGGCG